>NZ_JARJBD010000061.1:0-62306 GCF_029269925.1 Rhodococcus sp. T2V | reverse complement strand
CGGATCCGGACGAGGCGGTCGCGCAGATCCGCCCGTACCTCGACGCCGGGTTGAACCACCTCGTGTTCCACGCTCCCGGGCACGATCAGAAGCGGTTCCTGGAACTCTTCGAGCGCGACCTCGCGCCCCGGCTGCGGGGGTAGGCGGCTCCGCCGCCCGTGCGTGGTTAAGGAGTGCAGGGACTCGTTAGCCACTCACGGGCCCGAAGGGCCTCAGAGCATGTGCACGCGCTTGTAGAGCCTCCGGGAAGGACCGCCCAGCAGATCGGCCTCGTCCAGGAACCGCATGAGCGGCTGCGAACTCTCCCGGATCTTCTCGGCCCGGAACCGGTTGTTCTTCGCCTCGCGCACCGCGCGCTCGGTGTCGAGGCCGGCTGCCGCGTAGACGGCCGGGTTGATCATGCTGGAGACGATCAGGTTCGACGCGATCGCGATGCAGGCGCGGCTCGCCGCGCGGTGCGCCCTGCTCATGCCCTCGGCCCGTCGCAGGGTCTCCTCCCGGGCGAAGCGCATGTGCCGGGCCTCTTCGACCACGTGAATCTTGCTGGTGACGCGGACGATCGGCTGGACGCGGGTGTCCTTCATCCAGTCGCGCTGCATCACGTCGAGGATCTCCTCGGCGACGAGAATGCCGGCGTACGCGACCTCCCCGGAGGCGAGCGCCTTGAATCCGCGACCCAGCGTGACCACCGACTTGCGCGGAACGTAGGAGGGGCACCCGAACTTCTCGGCGGTGCGGGCGAACATCACGGAGTGCCTGCATTCGTCGGCCACCTCCGTCAGCGCGAACTGGAAGTGCGCCTGCGACGCGTCCTTGGCGTACATGTCCCGGATGACCATCTGCTGGAGAATCATCTCGAACCAGATTCCGGTGCCCATGATCGACGACACCTCGTGCTTCGTCAGCGTGACCTGCTGCTCGAACGTCATCTCGTCCCACATCGGCGTGCCGTACAGCGAGGACCACTCGGGCGTGAGCCCGTACAGGTCGTCGGGAACAGGAGCGTCCCAGTCCACCTCGACGGTCGGGTCGTACGACATGCGCGCGGAGGAATGGAGAAGCCGGGCGCCTGTGTCCTGGCGATCCGTGATCTTCGGATTGCCGAGAGCGAGCGTCGAGCGTGCCATGAACATCCTCCATATCAATGTAACCAGTAGTTACATCTAATCGTGGACTGAAATCCTCTTGACGTCAATAGCATTTATGTACAAATCATGGACAATCGCGACGTCGTTCGGCGGGCGTCAAGCCCTCGGTGATGATCCCCACAACTCCGACTCGGGGCTTGCTCAAAATTTGCCGATCGTCTGTAGTGAATTCTCGGCAGCGGGCCCGGATGATCCCTTGCCCTGGCATCACCCGGCAGAAAGCGGAATGAACCCATGTCTGATCAGAAGAGTGCCGCTCAGTCCCACAGCGCCGATGTCGTCGTCGGTGCTCGCGTTCGGGTCCGCCGCGACGCCGACGCTCCCGCGCCGGGTGTCGTGATCGAGGATTTCGCGGACCTGTCCCAGTCCGAGGGGCTCCTCGGGCGCGATTGGGCGCCCGTGCACCGCTGGGCCGTCGCTCTCGACGACGGACGTCTCGTCTTCGTCGACGACGGCGAACTCGACCTCGACACCGAGTCGCCCAAGGTCGCGTGCGGCTGATTCAGCCGAGTCCGACGGCGATCTCCTGAAGTTTCTCGACAGTGCCTGCGGCGATCGTTCGCACCTGTTCGGTGATGACGGAGATCGGCCAGTCCCACCATGCGATGCGCACCAGCGCAGCGATGTCGGATTCCGAATAGCGGTCCTTGATGTGGACTGCCGGGTTTCCACCCACTACGGCGTAGTCCGGCACCGAACGTGTCACCACCGAACCGGTCGAGACGATCGCGCCGTGCCCGATGCGAACGCCGGGCATGATCGTCGCGTTGCCCCCGATCCATACGTCATTGCCGACGACGGTGTCGCCGCGCGACGGTAGATCCGCGAGCAGATCGGCATGCTCGGCCCACGCTCCTCCCATGATCGGAAAAGGGAAGGTCGAGACGCCGCTCATCCGATGGTTCGCGCCGTTCATGATGAACGTCGTCCCCGTCGCGAACGCGCAGAACTTTCCGATGATCAACCGATCCGGACCATAGTGGTGCAGGACATTTCGCGTCTCGAACTCGTCCGCAAACTCGGGATCGTCGTAATAGCTGTACTCCCCGACCTCGATCAGTGGGTTGTCGATCAGGGGTTTGAGCAGGACTACCCGGGGCTGACCCGAAACGGGGTGCAGTGTCATCGGATCCGGTGCGGCGCTCGTGGACAACTGCTTCTCCATTCCTTGGCGCAGGCGTTCGCGATCTCCTGTATAGCGCCGTGTGGCTCTGCGCTGCACGCGCTGTACTGCCGATTCGGCTATTGCCATGTGTCACGGGCGGTTGCTAGAGTCGAACAAATTTTCGAACAACCTCGGGGGAGGGCTGCTGGTGGGGGATGTGGTGGCACCGGATCTGGAGGAGTTGCGGGCGTTCACGGCGCGGTTGCGGTGTGTCGGGCCGTGTGGTGAGGCGGGGGTGGGGATCGAGTGGCTCGCTGCGGTGGAGTCGTTGAAGTCGGTGGGGTGTGCGGTGCAGGCGGTGGTCACCGATGATGTCGCCACCTGCATGCGGGAGGACCGGAAGGTTCGGGGGTTGCCGCGGGCGGAGTGGGACCGTGGTATCGCGTTGGCGGTGAATCTGGTGGTTTCCGACGAAACACTGCTGGCGGGTGAGAGCGAGGCGGCGGATCTGGCGGGGTTCGGTCCGGCGCCGGCGGGGATCGCGCGGCAGCTGGTGGCGGACGCCCTCGAGGGGGAGACCGAAACCACGTTGCGGTTGATCTACGCGTGCCCGTTGTCGGGGTCGTTGACGGCGATGGAGTCGCAGTCGCGGACGTTCCCGAAAAGCTTGCGAAAGTTGATCGATCTCCGCGATCGGACGTGCCGGACGCCGTGGTGTGATGCGCCGATCCGCCATCACGATCACATCCTCTCGCGCCGCAAGAAGGGTGCCACCACGGCACATAATGGGGCCGGGTTGTGCGCGGCCTGCAATTACGCGAAGGAAGGCGACGGCTGGACCGCC
This sequence comes from Rhodococcus sp. T2V, assembly GCF_029269925.1. Classification (NCBI taxonomy): domain Bacteria; kingdom Bacillati; phylum Actinomycetota; class Actinomycetes; order Mycobacteriales; family Nocardiaceae; genus Rhodococcus; species Rhodococcus sp. T2V. Next base: position 59,209 of record NZ_JARJBD010000061.1, on the reverse strand, counting down.
CGCCCCGTCAGGAGGCATGGCCGAACGCATCTTTTCGACCTCGGCACCCCGACGGGTCACCACTACCGGTCCGTAGCCCCACGCCTCCCGTCCGCGGCGCGACGGTCGGAAATCGAGGCGATCCTCACCGCGCATCTGCGAGCGTCATGAACTCGAACCGGGGCGCGGCCGCGCGGAACGTCTCACGCAGCGGTGAGGGCGAACCACTCGCATCGTGCGGTTCGTTCGGTGCTCGTAGACGCCGTAGACGCGCACCATCTCGTCGAATTCGCGATAGATCCGCGTCCGCTCCGGTTCGGCGAGGAGAGTTGCGGTGACGGGGATGTCCTTCCCGCCGATGGTGACCTTCGCGTTCGGCTGGGCGAGGAGGTTCGCCGACCACGCCGGGTGGTGATCCTGCCCGAAGTTGCTGCCCACGACGAAGATCTGCTGTCCTTCGCGGTAGTACAGAAGTGGGCTCGTACGCGGTGCGCCCGACTTCCGGCCCGTGGTGGTCAGCAGGACCACCGGTGCGGCGATCGGGCCGAGGATCGTGAAGCGTCCCCTGCTCTTCTGCAGGAGCAGGCGATCCACTCCGGCGAGGTTCCGGATCACCCACGATCCGGGTCGGGTGGCGGCAAACGTGGCGGCGGGTTCGCGGAGGAAACTGGTCTCGCTGCCCCATCGGACGTCGGGGAAGGGTGATTCGGCCATACGCCATCTGACCGCCGGGCGGGAGCGGTGTCAATCACCCGGCGGCGGTGTCCGGATACGCTATGGCCATGGCTGCGCTCGCGACACCTTCGCCTGTGAATCCCCCCTCACGTCCTCAGCCGTCGAGTATCTTCATCGCCTCACCGGAGGGGGACACCGGAAAGTCCACCATCGCGCTGGGTGTCCTGCAGATGCTGTGTGCGTCGGCGGCGAGGGTGGGTGTCTTCCGTCCCATCGCCCGGTCGACGGAGGAGGTCGATTACATCCTCGAATTGCTCCTCGAGCACACGACGGCCGACCTCGGGTACGAAGAGTCGCTGGGGGTCACGTACGAGCATGTCCACGCCGACCCGGAGGGCGCGCTCAGCGAGATCGTCGCCCGGTATCACCAGGTGGCGGCCCAGTGCGATGCCGTCGTGGTGATCGGCAGCGATTACACCGACGTGGCCAGTCCGAGCGAACTCGGATACAACGCCAGGATCGCCGTGAACCTGGGCGCACCGGTGTTGCTCGCAGTGAAGGGAGTCCGGCGCACCCCCGAGGAGGTCGCGCAGCTCGCCCAACTCGCCATCGGTGAACTGACCGGTCACCACGCGCACCTGCTGGCCGTGGTCGCCAATCGGTGCAACCCCGACGAACTCGACGCCGTGACCGACGCGTTGGCGTCGACCGGTGTGCCCGCGTGGAGCCTGCCCGAGATCCCGCTGCTGGTCGCACCGACCATGGCCGAACTCCTCGAGTCGATCGACGGCAGCCTGTTCAGCGGCGACCCCGAGTTGCTGCACCGGGAGGCGCTGCGGGTGCTGGTCGGGGGAATGACGGCCGAGCACATTCTCGAGCGACTGACGGAGGGCACGGTGGTGATTGCCCCGGCCGACCGGTCCGACGTGCTGCTGGCGATGGTGAATGCGCATGAGGCCGAGGGGTTCCCGTCGCTGGCGGGCATCATCATGAACGGTGGGCTGGTGCCGCACCCGGCGATCGCGAAGCTGATGGCCGGCCTCAAGCCGCGGTTGCCGATCCTCACTACCGATCTGGGCACGTTCGACACGGCCAGTGCGGCCGCTCAGACCCGTGGCCGGGTGGCGGTCGGCTCGCAACGCAAGATCGATACCGCCCTGAGCGTCATGGAACTCCGGGTGGACGCGCCGACGCTGCTGGAGCGGTTGAAGCTGCCCATCCCGTCGGTGGTGACTCCCCAGATGTTCGAATACCAGCTGATCGACCGCGCCCGCCGGGACCGCAAGCACGTCGTGCTCCCGGAGGGCGCCGACGACCGCATCCTGCGGGCGGCGGGGAGGCTGCTGCAACGGCAGGTGGCGCAGTTGACCATTCTCGGCGACGAGGTGCAGGTGCGTCGCCGCGCGGCGGAACTCGGTGTCGACCTCGCGGAAGCGCAGGTCCTCGACCCGCGGACGTCCGAACACGCCGGTCCGTTCGCGGAGGAGTACGCGCGGCTCCGCGCCCACAAGGGCATGAGTGTGGACCGCGCCCGCGAGGTGATGACCGACATCTCGTACTTCGGAACCATGATGGTGCACTTGGGAATCGCGGACGGTATGGTCTCCGGTGCCGCGCACACCACGGCGCACACCATCCGGCCGTCGTTCGAGATCATCAAGACGCAACCGGGTGTGTCCACCGTGTCGAGCGTGTTCCTGATGTGCCTGTCCGACCGGGTGCTCGCGTACGGAGACTGCGCGGTGGTGCCCGACCCCACGGCCGAGCAGCTGGCCGACATCGCGATCTCGTCGGCGCAGACGTCGTCCCAGTTCGGCATCGATCCGCGCATCGCGATGCTGTCGTATTCGACGGGCGACTCGGGCAGCGGCGCGGATGTCGACAAGGTGCGCTCCGCGACCACACTGGTGCGGGAGCGTAGGCCGGACCTGTTGGTGGAAGGCCCCATTCAGTACGACGCCGCCATCGAGCAGAGCGTGGCCGACAAGAAGATGCCCGGTTCGGAGGTGGCGGGCAAGGCGACGGTCTTCATCTTCCCCGACCTCAACACCGGCAACAACACGTACAAGGCGGTGCAGCGCAGTGCCGGAGCGATCGCGGTCGGGCCGGTGCTGCAGGGTCTCAACAAACCCGTCAACGACCTGTCGCGAGGGGCGTTGGTCGAGGACATCGTGAACACCGTGGCGATCACCGCGATCCAGGCGCAGGGAGCAGAGCAGTGAGCGAAGGCAGCGAAGGTTCCGTCCTGGTGGTCAATTCCGGTTCGTCGTCGATCAAGTTCCAGCTGGTCCACCCGGACACCGGGAAGTCCTCGGCGTCCGGTCTCATCGAGAGGATCGGGGAACCCGAGGGGCGCATCGTCTATCACCACCGCACCGGGTTGGCGGAGCGCCACGTCCACATCGCCGACCACCGGGCGGGGCTGAAGATGGTGTCGGACATCGTCGCCGAGGTGGGACGTCCGCTGCGGGAGGCGGGGATCGTCGCGGTCGGGCACCGCATCGTCCACGGCGGCGACGTGTTCTACGAGCCGACGATCATCGACGACGCGGTGGTGCAGTCCATTGCGGACCTGTCGGCGCTTGCGCCGCTGCACAATCCGGCGAACGTGATCGGGATCGAGGTGGCGCGCGAGGAGTTGCCGGACATCCCGCACGTCGCGGTGTTCGACACCGCGTTCTTCCACACTCTGCCTGCGGAGGCGTCGACGTATGCGATCGACCGGACGGTCGCGCAGGAGCACGCCATCCGGCGGTACGGCTTCCACGGCACCTCGCATCAGTACGTGTCGGGGCGGGCGGCCGAGTTTCTCGGCCGCGACCTGTCGGAGCTGAATCAGATCGTGCTGCACCTCGGGAACGGCGCGTCGGCGTCCGCGATCCGCGGGGGACTGGCCGTCGACACGTCCATGGGCCTGACTCCGCTCGAGGGTCTCGTCATGGGCACGCGGTCCGGCGACGTCGACCCCGGGGTGATCCTGCACCTGCACCGCAGCGGCATGGGTGTCGATCAGATCGACGACCTGCTGAACCGGCACTCCGGACTCAAGGGCCTGTCCGGGGTCAACGACTTCCGGGCGCTGCTGGCACTCGTCGGCAAGGGCGACGAGGACGCGGCGCTGGCGTACGACGTGTACGTGCACCGGCTCCGCAAGTACATCGGCGCCTACCTGGTGGAACTGGGCGGCGTGGACGTCATCACGTTCACCGGGGGAGTCGGCGAGAACAACGTCGACGTCCGCCGCGACAGCCTGGCGGGGCTGGGCCGCCTCGGCATCGTCGTCGACGACGACCGCAACCGCGCGGATTCCCGGGACGCCCGCCGCATCTCGGCGGACGAGTCCGACGTCCAGGTGCTGGTCGTGCCGACCAACGAGGAGTTGGCGATCGCCCGTGCGGCGGTGGAGCTGGTCGGGGTCTGAGTGTTACAGCAGGCTCCTGGGCCTGATGGCGTTGGCGAGGTCCACCAGCGTGTACCGGTGGGTGCGCTCGGGGGCGTTGCGGGCCAGCGCCCGCAGACCGGCCTCGGCGCCCTTGCGTAGTCCGCGTTCGGTGAACGGCACCCCCAGGATCTGCTCGAGTTCCGTCGCCGACGTGTGACCGGCACGCATCCAGTCCAGCGCCGTGCCCAGCACGAGTGTGCGCATTTGCAGCGCCCGGCTCTCCTCGGGTGCGAGCGCGGTGACGCGGAGCGCCGCCTCTCGCAGCGCCGCCTCGTCGATCTCCTCGATCGGCCTGCCGGACAGCAGCATCAGCACACTCGTCATTCGGGCCATGGTGAAGTGCCGGGACGTCGCGGGAACCTGATCGAGCGCGGCGATGGCGCCGGGCAGATCTCCGCGTTCGGTGAGTTGGCGGGCCAGCCCGAATGCGGCGCTCACCAGGCTGTGATCGGTGCGCCACACCGTCCGGTAGTACTTCTCGGCGAAGGTTCGCCACCGGTGGGAATCGGAGCTTTCGCAGTGCTGCAGAATCAGTTCGGCGGTGGCCGCGAGCGCAAGTTTGGGAGCCGTTTCACCGGGCATCGCCTGCAGCACCGACTCGAACCGGGAGAATGCCGTCTCGTACTCGCCGTCGATCAGCGTCGCGAGTCCGGCGTACCAGTCGACGCGCCAGTTCCCGCCCATCTCCGTCTCCAGGTCGCGGAGGAGTGTGGTCGCGGTGGCGGCGTCCCCGAGGTCGAGGTGCGCCTTGATCTCGGCGAGGGTCAGTTCCCGGGAGAACGACACGTCCAGGTCGCCGACGACCCGCTCGATACCGCTCTCGCGGGCGTGCCGAATGGAATCGAGGGTCTGCTGCGGTTCGCTGTGCACCGCGGCGGCCAGGAGCTGGGCGTTGGGATCGGCCGGGTCGATCAGCGGCACCGCCAGGGCCTGCGCCACCGACACCGGGTCGAGATTCCTGTCCCGTTCGACGCCGTCGACGTACACGTCCGTCTGCTCGACCGCCTCGTTCGTGCCGAAAGTCGTTCGCTGCTTGCTGAACACGGTCGACAGTCCGGGATGCTCCTCGCCGGTCTGTTGCGCGAGCACCTCGCGGAGTACGGCGGTGAGCTGACCGGCCATCTCCTCGGCGGACGCGAACCGCCTGCTCGGATCGGGGTCGGTGGCGCGCAACAGGAGTCGGTGGAAGAACTCGTATTCCGCCAGGAGCGGCGCCTGCTCGGGGGAGGGGATCCCGTCGAGGTACCGGCCCTTGTCGGACGGCATGTCGAGCGTCAGCACCGCGAGTGTGCGCCCCACCGTGTAGATGTCGGAGGCCACGGTCGGGCCGGTCTTGACGATCTCCGGCGCCTGATACCCCGGCGTGCCGTACAGGTAGCCGTAGTCCTCGATGCCGGCGACGGCGCCGAGGTCGATCAGCTTCAGGGCGTCCTCGGTGACCATCACGTTGTCGGGTTTGAGGTCGTTGTACACCAGACCGGTGGAGTGCAGATATGCCAGTGCGGGAAGGATTTCGAGCACGTACGCGATGGCCTGCTCGACCGGCATGCGCTCGGGCCTGATGTGCGTCGACAGGACGTCGCGCAGCGAATGACCGCCCACGTACTCCATGACGATGTAGCCCATCGGGGTTCCGTCCGACCGGGGATGCTCCACGAAGTTGAAGATCTTCACGATGCTCGGGTGCGCCACCTCCGCGAGGAACTGGCGTTCGGCCACCGCCACCGCCTGCGCCTCGGCGTCGCCGAAGTGCAACAGCCCCTTGAGAACCACCCACCTGTCGCTGACGTTGCGGTCGATGGCCAGGTAGATCCAGCCGAGGCCGCCGTGCGCGATGCAGCCCTGCACCTCGTACTGGCCGCCGATCAGTTCGTTCGGATCGAGGAGCGGCCGGAAGTCGAAAGTCGCTCCGCACGAGGGGCACAGGCCGAACTCGGAGGCCTCGGACGTGGGGCCACTGCGGCCGACCGGCTTGTTGCACTTCCAGCAGAAACGCTTGCCCTCGGGGACCTTCGGGTCGGTCATCACCGCCGACGCCGGGTCGAGTGTCTTGACGACGGGCACCTCGACGAGTCCGCCGCCGAGACGCAGACGCTGCCCGGACCGGGTGCGCGGTGACCGCGTCGAGCGACCGGTGCCGGACGCACCCGACGGCCGGGACGTCGGCGCCGCCTGGGTGGCCGGCCCCTCGTCCAGTTCTTCCCGAACTGCTGCCTGCGTGGCCTCGTCCAGTTCTTCCCGGACCGCTGCCTGGGTGGCCTCGTCCAGTTCTTCTCGAACTGCCGCCTGGGTGGCGAGGTCCGGTTCGGTGGACTCGGGGTTCTTCGAATGTTGCGGCATGCGTCCCTCAGTCCTGGTACACGGCGGACGGCGGGGCGGGGGACGGGCCCAGCACCGACAGCCACTGGTCGTACATTCTGGTCCAGGTTCCGTCGCTGCGGATCCGTTCGAGTGTGCGGTTGACGAACCGCACGAGGTCCTCGTTCGCCTTGGTGATGCCGATGCCGTACGGTTCGGCGCCCATGCTGTCCCCGACGATCTCGAGGTACGGGTCCTGGGACGCCAGGCCGGCGAGGATCGTGTCGTCGGTGCTCACCGCGTCGACCTGCCGCTGCTGCAGGACCACCAGGCAATCCGACCACATGGGGACCGTGAGGATCTCGGCGGTCGGCGCGACCTTCTGCAACCGGGTCAGCGACGTCGTGCCGCGGACGGCGCAGACCCGTTTTCCGCCCAGGTCGGCGGCGCTGCGGATCGGGGATCCCTTCACGACCAGGACCCGCTGCTGCGCCTCGAAGTACTCGGAGGAGAACGCCACCCGTTCCTTGCGGTCGCAGGTGATGGTCATCGTCTTCGCCACGATGTCGACCATCGACTCCTGCAGCGCCTTCTCACGATTCGCCGATGTGAGGATGCGGTAGTCGAGCCGGTCCGGGTCGCCGAACAGGTCCCGCGAGATTTCCCGGGCGACGTCGACGTCGAAGCCCTCGATGGCGCCGGTCGCGGGATCGCGGAAACTCATCAGGTTGCTGCCCGTGTCGAGGCCGACGACGAGACGACCCCGCGCGCGGATGGCGTCGACCGTCGGCATCGGCGTGTCGGGGTCGGGGAACGGGCGCAGGCTCGCGGTGGGGTCGCCGCAGTCCTTCTCGGGAGTAGGCGGGGCGGCGCTGGTCTCGGGGGCCGGTGCCGCGGCCGCGGGAAGCGGGGGTTCGGTGTAGGACACGCTCGGCGAGCCGACGTGCTCCGGAGCGGCCTCGGCGCACCCGCCGATCAGCAACGTGGCCGCCAGCAGCACCAGCGCGATCCGGCGCCGCCTCACTGGTATTCCCTCAACCGAGGCCACAATCCGATGATAATTCCGGCGAACGCGACCAGCGTGAGGACGAGGGCGCCGGAACCGAGTGCGGTCAGCACCCGGGCCGCGGACTCGACGTTCGACCGCAGATGGTCGCGGGCGGTCCCGATTCCGTCGGTGAGCGCGTCGTCGACGGCGGCGAACTGGGCCGCGGAATCCGAGGGGCCCGGCCCGATGGCAACCGTTGCCGCCGAGGCGAAGTCGCCCTTGGCGAGGATCTCGTTCATGCGATCGTGCGCCGAAGACCAGTTTTTCCAGGCGTCCTCGGCCCGCGCCACCTCGTCGTGGCCGACCGCGCGGTCGCCGTCGTGCGGATAGCCCGACAGCAGGGTGTCGAGCTGACCGGACTTGTCCTCGAAGACGGCGTCGTAGTCGCCGTTCGAATCCCGGCGGACCAGTTTGAGCGTCTCCTCGGTGCGCGCCTGCTGCGCCAGGATGCGCGCCGCGGTCAACTCGTGCATCGGTCGGGCACCCTGGGTCAGCGCGCGCTTGGTGTCGAGGGAGGAGACCAACCCGGCGACCAGCATCCACACCAGGAGGATCGCGGTGCACGACGACGCCAGGATCAACCCGAGATTGAACGTGCGCCTGCTGAGCCGCGCGAGGACGACCTGCGCGACGAGCAGCGCGACGAGCGCGACGAGGACCAGGATCAGCGCCGTCCAGGGCGGACGGGAGTAGTCCCGCTGGATGTCCGCGACATCGGTTTCCTGCCGGGCGTGCAACTCCTGGGCCTTCGGCAGCATGCTCGTCTGCATCAGCGTGGACGCCTCGCTGAGGTAGGCCGCGCCGACGGGGTGACCGGTGCGGTTGTTGGCCCGCGCGGTCTCGACGAGACCGGAGTAGACGCTGAGGTCGGTGGAGATGGAGGCGAGAAGGCGCCTGCTGTCCACGTCGCTGGGGGCGAGCCCGCCGGACGCGTACACGAGGTCGGCGGAGGCCGTGCCGAGCGCCTGCGCGTACGTGTCCCGGAGTTCGGGGGGTTCGAGACCGCCGGAGATGAACGCGGTGGTGGCCGCGGCGTCCGCCACCGACAGGGCGCTGTAGAGGTTCTGCGCCGAGAACGACAGCGGTTCGGTCTCGGCGAGGACGCTGTCGAGGGTGGCTTCCCTGCCGTTCACGGTCGACGCGGCCACGAATCCGGCGGTCAGGGTGAGCAGCACCAGGAGCGCGCCGAGGGCGGTGAGCTTGGCGGGCGTCGACCCCAGGAAGGCTCGAAGTTCCTTACGACGCGCGACGGCGGGGTCGACGTCGTCGTCCGCGGCGGCAGACAGGGCGCGGCTGCCGTGGGGTTCGATCGACGGCGCCTCACGCAGAACCACGTCGCACCCCTCCCGTGTCACGGCCGCACCTTGTGGGGAGCATATAAGCAGGAGTCGGTGACTGGGGATATCGGGCAGTTCCGGCAGAAACCGTTAGTGTGAGGGAACTGCAGGGAGACCCATCAGGTCGGACAGGGGTAGTCGATGCGTGGTGACGGTGACGGCTGGGCGACCGGGCCGGACGGCAGTCGTCATTGGGGCAAGCACGGTGCGGCCGGGTTGTTGCTGCGTGCGCCGCTCCCGGACGAGACGCCGGCCGTGCTCTTACAGCACCGTGCGGCCTGGAGCCACCAGGGCGGGACGTGGGCGCTGCCCGGCGGTGCCCGGGACAGCCACGAGACCACGACCCACGCCGCGGTACGCGAGGCGCACGAGGAAGCCGGCATCGAGAGTGCGGCCATCCGAGTCCGCACCGAGGTCGTCACCATGAAGGCCGCGAGCGGCTGGAGTTACACCACGGTCATCGCCGACGCCGAGCGTCCACTGCCCACCGTCGCGAACGGTGAGAGCACCGAACTGCGCTGGGTGCGGGAAACCGACGTCGCCGGGTTGCCACTGCACCCCGGATTCGAAGCGGGGTGGCCGCAACTGCGCACCACCGAGGTGCGGCTGCTGCTCGATCGGCACGACGTGCTGGGTGAGGGCGGCGCGCTCGCGCAGCTGTCGAAGGCACTGCCCCGCACCGTGCACCTGCCCGACGGCACCTACGGGTGGCTGCCGCGCGTCGAGGTGCTCGAGGCACTGGACACGGTCGGTCGCCTCGCCGAACCGGCAGGTCACGGGACCACGCTGGGAACGGTGACCGCGATCGTCACCACCGACCCCGATCTGATCGAACAGTTGCCCGCCACCGTCGTGGTCCTGCCGCCCGCCGCGGTGCGCGACTGGCTCCAGCAGGCGTAACTACGCGTTCTGCTGCAGCAGGGCGGACAGTGAGCGCGCGGCGGCCTGCGGGTCGCGGGCCTCGGTGATGGCCCGCACGACGACGATCCGGTCGGCGCCTGCGGCGAGGATCTCCGGAACCCGGGACTCGTCGATGCCGCCGATCGCGAACCACGGGCGGTTCGGCGCCGAGTCGGCGGTCGAGCGCACCAGGTCGATGCCCGACGCGGTCCGCCCGGGCTTGGTGGGGGTCGCCCACACCGGTCCGGTGCAGAAGTAGTCGACGCCGTCCTCGATCGCCGCGAGGCTGGCCTGGGCGCGGCTGTGCGTGGACCGGCCGATCAGGACGTCCGAACCCACGACGGTCCGGGCGTAGGGGACAGGCAGGTCGCCCTGGCCGAGGTGCAGGACGTCGGCGCCGGCGGCCAGCGCCATGTCGGCCCGGTCGTTGACGGCGAGCAGCGCCCCGTGCCGCCGGGCCGCGGCCGCGAGCACCGACAGTGCCGCCAGTTCGTCCCTGGCGTCCATCGTGCCGAACTTCTTCTCACCGGCCGAGCCCTTGTCGCGGAGCTGGATGATGTCGACGCCGCCGGACAGCGCGGCCTCGGCGAACTGCGCCAGGTCGCCCTTCTCGCGCCGAGCATCGGTACACAGGTACAAACGTGCTGTTCCGAGGCGGCGCCGACGGTCCGTGAGGTTGCTGTGATGTGAGGTGGTCACGGCATGACGGTAGCCTCTACGGTGAAAGTGCAACACGGGAGTCCCGGGGAACGTGGGGCTGAGAGGGGCTCACGCCGAGCCCGACCGTCATACCTGACCCGGATCATGCCGGCGCAGGAAGTGAGGTGGAGTTCAATGGCGAGATCGGTATCCGTCGTCGGAGGCGGAGTGATCGGCCTGTCGATTGCGTGGCGAGCAGCCCGCAACGGCTGGTCGGTGAAGCTGTACGACCCGTCGATCGGTTCGGGAGCGTCCTGGGTGGCGGGCGGCATGCTCGCCCCGTTGTCGGAGGGCTGGCCCGGTGAGGAGAGCGTCCTCGAACTGGGGAGCGCGTCGCTCGACCGGTGGCCCGAGTTCGGGAAGGAACTGGAGGCCGGGGCCGGCGTCGACCTGTTCACGTCGGAGAGTTCGCTCACCGTCGCGCTGGACGGCGCCGACGCCGAAGACCTCCGGACCATCGCCGAGTGGGTCGGGGCGCAGGGCCGGGATCTGCAGATCCTGAATCGCGCCGAGGTCCGCGCCCTCGAGCCGATGCTGGGTCGCGGAGTCCGGTTGGGGCTCTTGGCCGTCGACGAACTGGCCGTCGACAACAGGCTGCTCCTGCAGGCGTTGCAGCGGTGTGCCGTCGACGCCGGGGTGGAGCTGATCGGTGAGGCCGTGCGCAGTCTGGACGGGCTGGGCACGGACCAGATCGTCGTCACCGCGGGCATCGCGTCACCGGCACTGTGGCCGGGACTTCCGGTGCGCCCGGTGAAGGGCGAGATCCTGCGGTTGCGGGCCCGTCCCGGGGTGACCCCCGCACCGGGCCGGACCATCCGCGGCAGCGTCCACGGCAGGCCCGCCTACCTGGTGCCGCGTGCCGACGGCATCGTCGTCGGCGCCACCCAGTACGAATCGGGCAACGACACGCAGGTCACGGTGGCCGGTGTGCGCGACCTGATCGCGGATGCGGAGGCGCTGATGCCCGCCATCGGCGAGTACGAGCTGCGTGAGACCTCGGCGGGTCTGCGTCCGATGACCCCGGACAACCTGCCGCTGATCGGCCGGGTGTCCGATCGGGTCGTGGTGGCGACGGGACACGGCCGCAACGGCATCCTGCTCACCCCGGTGACCGCCGACGCGACGGTGGCATTGTTGGAGGGCTCGGCACTGGTCGAGGCGAAAGCCGCCGACCCCGAACGTTTCGAGAAAGTAGCGAGGTAGAGATGAGTGAGCAGCAAGTAGTGGTGCCGATCGGCATCAGCGTCAACGGCGAGGATCACGAGTTCACGGAACCGTTGACCGTCACCGGGCTGCTGGAGGCGCTGAACCTGCCGACCAAGGGCATCGCGGTGGCCGTGAACGGCGCCGTGTTCCCCCGCGCCCGGTGGGACGAGTTCGTGGTCCGGGGCTGGGAGATCGAGATCCTCACGGCGGTGCAGGGTGGCTGACGCGACGCCTGGCGTGCAGAAGGGCCTCACGATCGCGGGCCGCACGTTCGGTTCACGGTTGATCATGGGCACCGGCGGCGCCGCCAACCTGACGGTGCTCGAGGAGGCGCTCGTCGCGTCCGGCACCGAGCTGACCACGGTTGCGATGCGCCGCGTCGACGCCGTCGGCGGGACCGGGGTGCTGGACCTGCTGCGCCGGCTCGACATCGCGCCGCTGCCCAACACCGCGGGGTGTCGCGGTGCGGCCGAGGCGGTGCTGACGGCGCAACTCGCCCGGGAAGCGCTCGAAACCGACTGGGTGAAGCTCGAGGTCATCGCCGACGAACGCACCCTCATGCCCGACGCCATCGAGTTGGTCAGCGCCGCCGAGCAACTGGTCGACGACGGATTCGTCGTCCTGCCGTACACCACCGACGACCCCGTCCTGGCCCGCAGGCTCGAGGACGTCGGCTGCGTGGCCGTGATGCCGCTGGGTTCGCCGATCGGCACCGGGCTCGGTATCGCGAACCCGCACAACATCGAGATGATCGTGGAGGGTGCCGGGGTACCGGTCATCCTCGACGCCGGCATCGGGACCGCCAGCGACGCGACCCTCGCGATGGAACTCGGCTGCGACGCCGTCCTGCTGGCCACTGCGGTGACCAGGGCGAAGGATCCGGCGCTCATGGCGTCGGCGATGCGCGGGGCCGTGGTGGCGGGGTACGAGGCGCGGCATGCGGGCCGCATCCCCAAGCGGTTCTGGGCGCAGGCGTCGTCGTAGAACTCGGGGTCGTGTCGGGGTCCGGTTCGGGGTCCGACCGGTACCAGGGGACGAGTCGGGAGTAGACCTGCGGCCGATGCGCGCCGGCCGCAGGTTCCGGCATTCTTCTCACATGATTGAAGTGAGGGGACTTTCGAAGACCTTCGGTGCGACGAAGGCGGTGGACAACCTGACGTTCAACGTGAAGCCGGGCATGGTCACCGGCTTTCTCGGTCCGAACGGTGCAGGCAAATCGACGACGATGCGCATGATCCTCGGGCTGGACCGCCCGACGGCGGGCAGCGCGTTGATCGACGGCAAACCGTACAGCGACCTGGTGCAGCCGCTGCGGACGGTGGGGGCCCTGCTCGACGCGAAGTGGGTGCACCCCAATCGCTCGGCCCGCGCCCATCTCCAGTGGATGGCGGCGTCCAACTCGCTGCCGAAGAGCCGGGTCGACGAGGTGCTGCACCTCGTCGGGCTCACCGAGGTGGCGGGGAAGAAGGCCGGCGGGTTCTCGCTCGGCATGTCCCAGCGACTGGGCCTGGCCGCCACGCTGCTCGGCGACCCGAAGGTGCTGCTGTTCGACGAGCCGGTGAACGGGCTCGACCCGGAGGGCATCGTCTGGATCCGGAAGTTCATGCAGCGCCTCGCCGCCGAGGGCCGCACGGTGCTGGTGTCGAGCCACCTGCTGTCCGAGATGGCGCTCACCGCAGAACATCTGGTGGTCATCGGCCGCGGGCGTCTGATCGCCGACACCACCGTGTCCGAGTTCGTCAGCAAGTCCTCGGAATCGACGGTGCGCGTGCGGAGCCCACAGCTCGACGCGCTGCGCAGCGCGCTCACGTCCAACGGACTCACCGTGCGCGAGGACGGATCCGACGGGCAGCAAGCGCTCGTCGTGGTGGATTCGTCGACGGACGTCGTCGGTGGGATCGCCGGTTCGCAGGGCATCGTCCTGCACGAGTTGGCATCTCAGCGCGGATCGCTGGAGGACGCCTTCATGAAGTTGACCGGAGACGACGTGCAGTACCACGCAGAGGGCGTCGAAGATGTGATGAGGGGTGCACTGTAATGGCTGTTCTCAATGCCGAACGGATCAAGATCACGTCGACGAGGTCACCGTGGTGGTGCACCGTCGTCATCATCGTGCTGGGCCTCGGTCTCGCCGCGGTCATCGGGCTCAGCGCGAAGGCCAGCATCAACTCCTTCAACAACCAGATCGCGGACGGTAGGCAACCCGATTTCGATCCGTTCCTGCCGCAGATGGCGGACGCCGTGGGCGGTGTGTCCGGTTTCGGCGTACTGGTGCTGATGATCCTCGCAGCGCTCGCCGTGACCAGCGAATACCGGTTCGGCGTCATCCGCACCACGTTCCAGGCGATCCCGAACCGGGCGTCCGTCCTGATCGCGAAGGCGGGCCTGATCGGCGCGTTCGGCGCCGTGCTGACGTTCGTCCTCACGTTCGGTGCGTACGCCATCGCGAAGGCGACGGCCGGCGACGAGGCCGGAGCGGCACTCACCCTGACCGGTGCGGACGCGTGGCGGTCGATCTACGGCGTCCCGATCTACGCGTTCCTGTGCGTGGTCCTCGCCGTCGGAGTCGGCACCCTGCTGCGTCAGTCGGCGGGGGCGATCGCCCTGCTGCTGCTGTGGCCGCTGTTGATCGAGAGCCTGTTCAACCTGTTCGGCTCGTTCGGCCAGAAGATCATGCCGTTCCTGCCGTTCCTCAACGCCAACAACTTCCTGGGAGCGTCGCAGGGAGTCGATTTCCACTGGGGCCCGTGGGGCAGCCTCGTGTACTTCGCGGTGTTCGTCTTCGTGATCTTCGGGGCCGGTCTGGTGGTCGTCAACAAGCGCGACGCCTGACACCCGATACAGTGATCTCGCCCTGCTCCTCCGCCAGGTGATCGTCGGGAGGCCTGGCTGAGGGCGACGGTGGGGCGGGAGCCTGTGGGCCGGTGCGAAATCCATTCGCGCCGGCCCACAGGTGCTTCTGCGTTAGGCTCCCGACATGCGACTACTGGGAGTTTTCACAGTCGGAGTGGCCGCTGCGATGATCCTGGCCGGGTGCTCGTCGACGAGTGAACCCGATTCGCCGCCGGTCGACGCGAGCGCTCTCGCGGCCTCGGTCACCGAGAGCGGTGTGGTGGGGCACCTCGAGCAACTGCAGACGATCGCCGAGAGCAACGACGGCAACCGCGCGGCCGGAACGTCCGGCTACGACGCGAGCGTCGACTACGTCGCACAGATATTGGAAGACAAGGGCTTCGACGTTCAGACCCCGGAATTCGACTTCCACAAGTTCGACGTGCGAACGGAGGCCCTGCGGTCCGGCGACCGGGACTTCGACGTGCGGGCGCTGTCGTATTCGCCGTCGACCGGTCCGCAGGGGCTCACCGCCCGCCTGGTGCCCGCGGCGAAGGACGACAGTCCGGGATGCGAGGTCACCGATTACGACGGCCTCGACGTGACGGGCGCGATCGTCCTCGTGAACCGCGGCGTGTGCCCGTTCGCGGCCAAGCAGCAGGTGGCGTCCGAACGCGGTGCCGCAGGCGTGATCGTCGTCAACAACGAGGACGGACCGATGAGCGGCGGCACCCTCGGCGACCCGGACGTGGGCAAGGTCCCCACGGGCGGGGTGAGCAAGGCGGACGGCGCCGCGCTCGAACAGGCGGGGGGCGACGTCACCCTCACGCTCGACACCACCACCGAGTCGAGCACCGCGCGCAACGTCATCGCCCAGACGAAGACCGGCTCGACCGAGAACGTCGTGATGGTCGGAGCGCATCTGGACAGCGTCCCCGAGGGCCCCGGCATCAACGACAACGGCACCGGCGTCGCCGCGACCCTCGAAACGGCCGTGCAACTCGGCGGTTCGCCCGACGTCGACAACGCCGTGCGCTTCGCGTTCTGGGGCGCCGAGGAATTGGGTCTGCTCGGATCGGAGGCGTACGTCGACAGCCTCAGCGAGGAGCAGCGGAACGACATCGCGCTGTACCTGAACTTCGACATGCTCGGTTCCGAGAACGCCGGCTACCTGGCCTACGACGGCGACAACTCCGACAACGTCGGTGAGGGGCCCGGACCCGAGGGGTCCGCGGGCATCGAGCGCACCTTCACCGAGTTCCTGCAGGGCGACGGCATCGCCGCGGACGGCACGGACTTCGACGGCCGATCCGACTACGGTCCGTTCATCGAGCACGGCATCCCCTCGGGCGGGGTGTTCAGCGGCGCCGACGAGACGAAGACCCCCGAGCAGGCGCAGAAGTGGGGCGGCACCCCGGGTGTCGTGTACGACAAGAACTACCACAGCGCCACCGATACCCTCGAGAACGTGGACCGTGCCGCGCTCGCCAAGAATGCCGCCGCGGTCGCGTATGCCGTCGGGGTGTACGCGGAGTCGCTCGCGGGTCCGAACGGAGTCCCCATCGGTGCGGACCGGGAGAAGGCGCGGGCCACCGAGTGATGTCCGATTCGTCACGGGTTTGTGCATGTGACGCTGAGTTACTCTTACTCTCGTGAGCGACGACCCCGCCGAAGAGAGCAGTGCCGAGCTCGGCGCTGCGCAGACGCCGAAACGGGGCGACAAGGTGCTGGGCTGGGTGGGATCGGTCAACCGGCAGCCGCAGCTGATCGAGGGGCTGCGGAGGGTTCGTCGCGCGCTCCCCGGCGATCCCGCGTTCGGCGACCCACTGTCGACGGCGGGCCCCGGAAGCGCGCGGGCCATCGCCCGCGTCGCCGACCGCTTCCTCGACCACCAGCCGGGCGCGTCCCGCGAGATGAGCCTCGGCGCGCTGCAGGTGTGGCAGGCACTGCTCGAGCGCACCGGACGCGGCCGCGGAACACAGGAGGTGACCATCGTGTTCACCGACCTCGTCGGGTTCTCCAGTTGGTCGCTGCCCGCCGGTGACAGCGCCACGCTCGCCCTGCTGCGCGCCGTCGCCCGGGCCGTCGAATCCCCCATCGTCGACCGGGGCGGGCATGTGGTCAAACGACTCGGCGACGGTGTGATGGCCGTCTTCTCCAGCCCCGACCGCGCGATCGACGCCGTCTTCGCCGCGCAGGCAGCCCTCGCGGACGTCGAGGTGGACGGCTACCGCCCCCGCATGCGCGTCGGCCTCCACACCGGTTCGCCCCGGCAGATCGGCAGCGACTGGCTCGGTGTCGACGTGACCATCGCGGCCCGCATGATGGAACTCGGCGGCGACGGCAACGTGATGGCGTCGTCCGCCACGCTGTCGAGCCTGCAGCCGGGCACCCTCGACGAACTGGGGGTCGGGGTCAAGCCGTGGCGGCGCGCGTTCTTCGCCCCCGCCCCCAACGGAGTGCCGTCCGACCTCGGTATCTGGCGGTTGCGGCTCCGCCGCCCGTGAGTACTTGTTAACCGCCGGACGTTAACAAGTACTCACGGGTGCCGCAGGCGCCACAGGGGGGAGACGGGGCCGTGACCGGCACCCAGGTCGTACGACGCCTCCAGGCACTTGGTGACCCACTCCTTGCCGAACGCCACGGCGTCGGGCACGGACCATCCGTGGGCGAGTGCGCTCGCGATGGCGGCCGCGAGGGTGTCGCCGCCGCCGTGGTCGTTGCCGGTGTCGATCCGGGGACTGCTGAACTCGAGGAATCGGTCGCCGTCGAACAGCAGATCGGTGCTCGACGCCGACGTCCGGAGATGCCCGCCCTTCACGATCGACCACTGCGCGCCGAGTGCGTGCAGCGCCTCCGCGGCCCGGCGCGCGGTCGCGTCGTCCACCACGTCGATGCCGGTGATCAGCCGGATCTCGTCGAGATTCGGGGTGACCACCGTCGCGATCGGGATCAGCGTGTTCCGCACGGCGTCCAGCGCCTCGGCGTGCAGGAGCGGATCGCCGTGCATCGACGCGCACACCGGGTCGACGACCAGCGGGACCGGGTGGTCCCGGCCGATCCCGACCTCGGTGCACACGGCGGCGACGGCCTCGATGATGGCCGTCGACGCCAGCATCCCCGTCTTCGCTGCCCCGACCCCGATGTCGTCGACGACGCACCGCACCTGCGCGGCCACCGTCTCCGGCGGAATCTCGTGGAAGCCGCTGACCCCCACCGAGTTCTGCACCGTCACCGCGGCGACCGCGACACATGCGTGGACGCCGCACAGCGCCATCGTCCGCGAGTCCGCCTGGATCCCGGCGCCACCGCCGGAATCGGTGCCGGCGATGGTGAGGACGCGGACGGGGGTCTGGCCGTCGGGGGTCAGGGGCAGCAGCTTCACGAAGGGGACCTTACCGATTCTCTGAGGTGACGGATTCGACGGGCAGATACACGCGGCCACCTGCGTCGACGAACTCGCTCGACTTCTCTGCCATGCCCGCCTCGATGGCTTCGACCGAATCGAGTCCGTGCTGCTGCGCGTACTCCCGCACGTCGGCGGAGATCCGCATGGAGCAGAACTTCGGGCCGCACATCGAGCAGAAGTGGGCCGTCTTCGCCGGCTCGGCGGGCAGCGTCTCGTCGTGGAACTCCCGCGCCGTGTCCGGGTCCAGGGACAGCGCGAACTGGTCGTGCCAGCGGAACTCGAACCGGGCCTTCGACAGTGCGTCGTCCCGCTCCTGCGCCCGCGGATGCTGCTTCGCGAGGTCCGCGGCGTGCGCCGCGATCTTGTACGTGATGACCCCGGTCTTGACGTCGTCCCGATTCGGCAGTCCCAGGTGCTCCTTGGGCGTCACGTAGCAGAGCATCGCGGTGCCGGCCTGCGCGATCATCGCCGCGCCGATCGCGGACGTGATGTGGTCGTACGCCGGTGCGATGTCGGTGGCGAGCGGTCCGAGCGTGTAGAACGGCGCCTCCTCGCACAACTCCTCCTCGAGCCGCACGTTCTCGACGATCTTGTGCATCGGCACGTGCCCGGGACCTTCGATCATCACCTGTACGCCATGCGATTTCGCGATCTTCGTGAGCTCGCCGAGGGTGCGGAGTTCGGCGAACTGGGCCTCGTCGTTGGCGTCCGCGATGGACCCGGGACGCAGGCCGTCACCCAGTGAGAACGTGACGTCGTAGCGGTGGAGGATTTCGCAGAGTTCGTCGAAGTGGGTGTACAGGAACGATTCCCGATGATGGGCCAGGCACCAGGCCGCCATGATCGAACCGCCGCGGGAGACGATGCCGGTGACCCGGCGCGCGGTCAGCGGAATGTAGCGGAGCAGCACCCCGGCGTGGACCGTCATGTAGTCGACGCCCTGCTCGCATTGCTCGATCACGGTGTCGCGGTAGATCTCCCACGTGAGCGCGGTCGGATCGCCGTTGACCTTCTCCAGCGCCTGATAGATCGGCACGGTGCCCACGGGTACCGGCGAATTGCGCAGGATCCATTCCCGGGTCTCGTGAATGTTCTTGCCGGTGGACAGGTCCATGATGGTGTCCGCGCCCCACCGCGTCGCCCACACCATCTTCTCGACCTCTTCCGCGATCGACGACGTCACCGCGCTGTTGCCGATGTTCGCGTTGATCTTGACCGCGAACGCCTTGCCGATGATCATCGGCTCGAGTTCGGGGTGGCAGCGGTTGGCCGGGATCACGGCGCGACCTGCCGCGACCTCGGCGCGCACCGTCTCTGGTGAAACACCCTCTCGTGCAGCGCAATACCGCATCTCGGGGGTGACGGTTCCGGCGCGGGCGGCGTCGAGTTGGGTGCCCGCCCGGTCGGCGATCCACGACGCCCGCAGGTGCGGAAGCCCCGCGTCCAGGTCGATCGTGGCGTCCGCGTCGGTGTACGGGCCCGACGTGTCGTACACGTCGAGGTGCTCACCGTTGGTGAGGTGTACGCGCCGGACCGGCACCCGGACGTCGTCGCCCGACAGCAGGTACTGCTTGGTGCTGCCCTGGATCGGTCCCGTGGTGACGGACGTGGCTGTAGATATGGTTGTGCTCATCGATGATGCTCCCTACGCCGGCATTACCCGGACAGGTTCGACGGTCGACGGCCCCTAGCCGTCCTCTCAGCCCGCTGGTGCGAGCCCCCGTGGATGTGTAGTTGTCCCGGAGACTGTAACCGAGAGATCTCTGAGAGTGAACATTCGGGGGAAACTTGGACAGCGGTTCCGTGCATCGGTATAAAGGGTGATGAACATCACATTTCGATTACGACACATACCCCCAGGAGATAGCCATGCTGACGGACGCGCAGGTTGTGGACGTGATCGACAACGCCGATCAGAACCGATTCGAACTCCGACTGAGTGGTGACCTGGTCGGCATCCTCGGATACTTCGCCCTCGCGGACACCCCACCGGGTGCGGGTGCGGGAGTGGTGGCCCGGCCGCCGGGCCCGAGGAGTCGGGGGCGTCAGGCCCCGGTCGTCTCGTTCATGCATACGGTGATCGTGGAGGACTTCGGTCACCGCGGACTCGCCGCGCTCATGGTGGGCCGCTCCCTCGACCTCGCCCGCGGGTACGGCTGGAAGGTCCGGCCCGTCTGCACGTACGTGCAGCGCTTCGTCGCGGGGCATCCCGACTACCGCGACCTCATGGTTCCGGTGGACGCCTGACGCGGTCGGGACACGAATCGACCACTCGTCGGCAACGAAACGATTCCGGGGCCGGTGATTCGGATCGCGACGGTGCTCGTGAACTGATTCCATGAGTGGCATGGATCACATTTCGGACGGTTCCGAGCCGTCGGGGAGCATCACGGCCACTGATGCTGGCATCACGGCCACTGATGCTGGCATCACGGCCCCTGATACTCGCGTACTCGACAACCCCGCCCACGAACGATTCGACCTGTGGCTGGGGGACGAGCTGGTCGGCATTCTCGGCTATCGCGACGAGGACGACATCCCCGGGTTCGCCGCCGAGCCTGGCGAGGTGGTCGCGTTCATGCACACGGTGATCGTGGAAGACTTCGGTGGCCGCGGCCTCGCTGCGGTCCTCGTGGGCGAGGCGCTGGGTTCGGCGCGCCGGCGGGGCTGGAAGGTGCGTCCCATCTGCACGTACGTCCGGCGCTACGTGGCGCTGAACCCGGAGCACCTCGACATCCTGGTCGCCGACTAGAACGACTTCCGAGAGCACTGCTCTTGCTGGACGTCGATTCGTGGTGAATACTGCTCTGTATAGAGAGCGGTGCTCACAATCGGAGGCGTGTCATGGTGGTGTCGGATCGGATCGACGGTCGTCCCGGGATCGCACGGATCTCCGCCGCAGCGCTGTTCGTCCTCGCGGGTGCGCTGTTCGTCGTCTACCCCGTGGTGCGTCCGTACGCGGCGGGCGGGGCGCCGGACGGGCGGGCGGAATTCGCCTCACCGTGGTGGCTCGTCGCCCACCTCGCCGCCGTCGGCGGATTCATCGCATTCGCACTTGCGCTCGTTCCGCTCGCCGGCCTGCTGGAGGGGACGGCCGGCAGGCGGGTGGGCGTGGTCGCGGTGGCGGCGTCGTGGATCGGCATCGGACTGACCCTGCCGTACTACGGGGCCGAAACGTTCGCGCTGCACACCCTCGGCGACAGCGGCCTGGACGACGGTGCCGTCACCGCCCTCGCCGAGAGCGTGCGGATGGGAGCGGCGCAGGCGGCGCTGTTCGCCACCGGCCTGCTCCTCGTCGCGGTCGGCGCGGCGGCGGCCGCCGTGGCCATCGCCCGCGCCCGGCTACTCGCCGGCTGGTCGGGCATTCCGATGGCAGTGGGGTTCGCACTGTTCATCCCGCAGTTCTACGCCGACGCCCCGCTGCGCATCGCGCACGGAGTACTCATCGGGTTCGGTTGTGCGGTCGTGAGTCTCGGGTTGCTGCGTTCTCAGTCGCCGAGGTCGACGATGACCGGCGCGTGATCGCTGGCACCCTTGCCCTTGCGTTCGTTGCGGTCGATCTCGGCCTTGTCGACACGGCCCGCGAGGGCGGGCGACCCGAGCACGAAGTCGATGCGCATTCCCTGCTTCTTCGGGAACCGCAGCTGGGTGTAGTCCCAGTAGGTGTAGACACCCGGGCCGGGGGTGTGCGGCCGGACGACATCGGCGAATCCCGATTCGACGAACGCCTGGAAGGCCTCGCGCTCGGGGACGGACGTGTGGGTCTTGCCCTCGAACAGCGCCGGATCCCAGACGTCCTCGTCGGTGGGCGCGACGTTCCAGTCGCCGACCAGCGCGATCTGCGCGTCCGGATTCCGGTCCAGCCATCCGACCGCATCCGTGTGCAGCTTCGCCAGCCACTCCAGCTTGTACGTGTAGTGCGGATCGGCGAGCTCACGGCCGTTGGGGACGTACAGGCTCCAGATGCGGACGCCGTTGCAGGTGGCGCCAATGGCGCGGGCTTCCTGCGCGGGCGCGACCTCCGGGTCCTTGTGGAACCCGGGCTGATCCTCGAAGCCGATCTGCACGTCGTCGAGACCGACACGGGACGCAATGGCGACACCGTTCCACTGGCTGAGGCCCACGTGCGCGACCTCGTACCCCAGTTCGCGGAACCGCTCGTACGGGAATTGCTCGTCCTTGCACTTGGTTTCCTGCATCGCCAGCACGTCGACGTCGGACCGCTGGAGCCAGTCCAGGATCCGGTCGGTACGGGCACGAACAGAGTTCACGTTCCAGGTTGCGATGCGCACGGCAGCCACCCTAGCGGCACGCTCCGACAGATTTTCAGTCGCCGGGTTCGGTGGCGTAACGGTACCGGTGGTGCGCCACGAAGCCGACGTTGCGGTACATCGCCTGCGCGCCCTCGTTCTCGACGGCGACCTGCAGGCACGCGTGGGTCGCGCCGTGCTCGCGTCCCCAATTGATCATGTCGCCGCAGATCAGGCTGCCGATTCCGCGGCGGCGGTGGGCCTGCGCCACCTCGACCGCGGTGAGCCCGACCCAGCGGCGGTCGTCGGGCGCGGTCGTGACGGATCCGCGGGCGACGGCGAGGAGCGTCGAGTCGGCGGCGCCGATCCGGCCGAAGCCGAGCGTCCCGCCACGGACCGCGTTCAGCACGTCGACCGCGAAGTCGGGCAGCGCGGACCCGCGGTAGCGGTACAGGGCGAGCCAGTCCGAATCCGGGTGATCGGTGACCGTCGTCGTCCGCGGACCCTCGGGCAGCGCCAGGTTGTCGACGTCGGCGGCCATCACGACCACTTCGTCGCTGACGTTCCAGCCCAGCGGCACCTCGCCCAGGCGGTCGGGGATCAGCAGTCGCAGCGGACGGTCCCGTTCGGCGTACCACTCGCGCAGGCGGTCGAGCGTGCCGCCGGGGGAGGGGTCGTCGAGACTCCCGATCGTCCCGCGGTCGCTGAGCGGCGCAGCCGAGTTGGCGCGTCCGGTGAAGCCGTGGCCGTACCGGGCGAGCCAGCCGTCGATCCATGCGTGCTCGATACCCGGCCAGCCGTCGGCGGAGGCCAGTTCGAGGGACCGGATCTCGCTCGCCCGCACCGGTCGTGCGGGGACCGCCTTCAGCGCGACCACCCGCTCCGGCTCCACTTCGATCGCGGAGCCGGCCGCGTCGCGGACGACCACGACCGGCTCGATGCTCTCGAGCACCCCGATGACGTCGGTCATCGGATGGCTGGACCCGGGCGGCAGCTGGTAGCGCAGCACCACCCGGCTTCCGAGCGGAATGTCAGTCGTCATGCCCGAACGGGTCTTCGACCGTTCCCGGCACCCAGCTGAGCCCGGGAACTCCCCAGCCGGCGCGCTTGATGGTCTTCTTGGCGGCGCGTGCGTTACGGCCGACGAGCATGTCGACGTAGAGGAAACCGTCGAGGTGACCGACCTCGTGCTGCAGCATGCGCGCGAAGAAGTCGCGTCCCTCGATCTCGACGGCGTTGCCGTCGGCGTCGGTGCCTGTGACCTTCGCCCACTCGGCCCGGCCGGTGGGGAACTGCTCGCCGGGAACCGACAGGCAGCCCTCGACGTCGTCGTCCGGGTCCGGCATGGTCTCGGGGCGTTCCGACGTCTCGAGGACCGGGTTGACGACGCAGCCCCGGCGGCGGAACGGCTTTCCGTTCTCGTCGACGTCCGGGCAGTCGTAGACGAACAACCGCATCGGCAGGCCGACCTGGTTGGCGGCGAGCCCGACGCCGTTGGCGGCGTCCATCGTGTCGTACATGTCGGCGATGATGTCTGCGAGTTCCGCAGGTGACTGGGACACCGTCTCGGTCGGTTCGTGCAATACCGGGTCGCCCACGATCCGGATGGGGAGGATGGCCATGGTCGTCAAGGATAGTGCGGCGCGCCCGAGCCGTTCGCACTGCCCGCGGGGTTCGTCGTGGTTGAATGGTCGCTGAAGTACAGCTGTGTAATTCGTTGCTCGGTCGGCCACGCGATCGAGGAGCCGGGGGAACGTGGTTTCGCTGACGTCGAGCGAGAGCTAGTAGTCGAGGAGTGAGATGGACGGCGCAACAGCGCGTAGTCGGAACCAGTCCGAGCGCACCGACAGCGACACTTCCGTGGGGGTCGACGACGTCGTCGACGACGGTCTCTCGCGTCGGGAGCACGACATCCTGTCCTTCGAGCGCCAATGGTGGAAGTACGCCGGCGCGAAGGAAGAAGCGATCAAAGAGCTGTTCGACATGTCTGCCACCCGGTACTACCAGGTGCTCAACGCGCTGGTGGACCGGCCGGAGGCACTCGCAGCCGACCCGATGCTCGTGAAGCGCCTACGACGGCTGCGCGCGAGCAGGCAGAAGGCCCGCGCGGCCCGTCGCCTCGGGTTCGACGTCACGTAGCACCCGGTCGCTAAGGTCGACATCGTGAGTACTCCGAAACCCGAATCGTCCGGCCCGCCGTTACGTGCCCTCGCGATGGTGCTGATCGCCCTCGCGATTCTCTTCGCGGGTCTCGGGTTCGCCTCCCTCGGAGGTTCGGACTCGGAGGAGACCGCAGCCACCGTCACGACCTCGGCGGCTGCCACGACCACCGCCGCCCGTCCGACGACGGCCGCCGGAGCGGCGGGAGGCACCTCGGCTTCCGCGGCGAGCACGACGTCCGGTGCGTCCAGTACCACGAAGGCCGCCGACGCAGCGTCGGTGCCGGTGCGGGTGCTCAACAACAGCAACGTCACGGGTCTCGCGAGCCAGACCGCCACCGAACTGATGTCCTCGGGATGGACGGTGTCGGAGACCGGCAACTACAGCGACGGCACCATTTCCGAAACCACCGTGTACTACGGGACTTCCGCCGCGGAGAAGGAAGCGGCCACCGAGATCGCGGCGCAACTCGGAGTGTCGGCCGAGCCGAAGTTCCCGGGAATCGCGAATTCGTCTGCCGGTGTGGTCGTCATCGTCACTTCCGCGCAGTAGACCGGACGGTCGGTGCATCGGCGCCGCGGTTATGATCAGGTGCACTTCTTCGCCACCTCAAAGGAGCGGTTTGATGGCCTCGAGTTCTACCCGTCGGATGTCCTGGCGCATTGTCACCCCGGTGGTGGCCATTGCGGCACTCGGACTGACCGCCTGCAGTAACAACGAGGAGCCGTCCGACGTTCCCGGCACCACTCCTCCCGTCTGGACCGGCGCCGCCGATCCCAGTGCCGCAGGCGTTCCCGGCGATGCCGAGAGCGGTTCGGGCGAACACGCGGAGAGCGGCGCGCTCACCGCGACGCTGAAGAACGCGGAGGGCGTGAACGTGGGTACCGCCACGTTCAAGCAGTCGGGAAGCCACGTCGAGGTCACCGTGTCCGTCAAGGATCAGACGCCCGGATTCCACGGATTCCACGTGCACTCCGTCGGAAAGTGTGAGACGAACTCCGTGGCACCGACCGGTGGTGCGCCCGGAAACTTCCTGTCCGCGGGCGGGCACTTCCAGGCCGCGGGCCACTCGGGGCATCCCGCGAGCGGCGACCTCACCTCGCTGCAGGTGCTGGAGGACGGCACCGCCGAGTTGGTCACCACCACCGACGCCTTCACGGTCGAGGACCTGAAGAACGGCGACAGCGGCACCGCGGTCATGATCCACTCGGGTCCCGATAATTTCGCGAACATCCCCACCCGTTACGCACCCGCTCCCGATCAGGAAACCCTGAACACCGGTGACGCAGGCTCTCGTGTGGCCTGCGGTGTCATCGGCGCCAGCTGAGTCGCGTGACACCCCGGCTGCGGCCGGGGTGTCGGCGCGCTGCCGCGGGCCGCGGCCTGTGGTTGGATCGAAACCGTGGTAGTTCCCTTTCCCGGTTCGCCGCGGCCGACACTGGGTGTCGAGTGGGAGATCGCGCTGGTCGACAGGGTCACGCGGGATCTCTCCAACACGGCCGCGGAGGTGTTCGACGCGGTCGCGAATCTCGCGGGTCCGGAGGATCCGCGGATCACCAAGGAGTTGCTGCGCAACACCGTCGAACTCGTCACCGGCATCCACTCCACCGTCGGTGAGGCGATGGACGACCTCGACGAGTCGCTCGACCTGCTGCGGCGGGCGGCGAACCCGCTCGGGGTCGATCTCATCTGCGCCGGAACGCACCCGTTCGCGCAGTGGTCGACCCAATTGGTCACGCGGACACCGGATTACGACGAGCTGATCGAGCGCACGCAGTGGTGGGGCCGACAGATGCTGATCTGGGGTGTGCACGTCCACGTGGGTGTGTCCTCGCCGCAGAAGGTGTTCCCGATCCTCAACGCGCTGTTGCAGCGGTACCCGCATCTGCTCGCGCTGTCCGCGTCGTCACCGATGTGGGCGGGCGTCAACACGGGGTACGCGAGCAATCGCGCCCTGATGTTCCAGCAACTTCCCACCGCGGGGCTGCCGTACCAGTTCGCGAACTGGGCGCAGTACGAGGATTTCATCAGTGACCAGATGAAGACCGGGGTGATCACCAAGATCGGCGGGATGCACTGGGACATCCGGCCCGCGCCGCGGTGGGGCACCATCGAGGTCCGCGTCTTCGACGGTATCTCCACCCGCGCCGAACTCAGTTCTCTCGTCGCGCTCGTGCACTGCCTGATCGTCGACCTGGACCGGCGTTTCGAGGCGGGCGAGAACCTGCCGAACCTGCAGCCGTGGCACGTGAAGGAAAACAAGTGGCGGGCCGCGCGGTATGGGCTCGACGCCGAGATCATTCTCGACGAGGACAGCAACGAGCGACTCGTCACCGACGACCTGAACGACCTGCTGGAGAAGCTGGCGCCGACCGCCGTGCGTCTCGGCTGCGCGGACGAATTGGCCGCTGTGGCGGAGATTCCCCGCCGCGGCGCCTCCTACCAGCGGCAACGTCAGGTCGCGGAGGCGACCGGCGGTGACCTGGTGGCCGTCGTCGATGCGCTGGTGAAGGAGCTCGGGACCTGAAAGCCGGTCTCGGGCAGGATACTCGTCCACCTGCCGTTCACGTGTTGTTTACACTTGGCGGGTGTCGATCGACGATGTTGCCGTTGTACGGCCGGGTGGGCCCGTCGATCGTTCCCGCATGTTCGTCGCGGTCGGGGCGCTCGGTGTCGCGATCCTGCTGGTCGTGGTCCAGGCGGTCGCGTCCGTCCAGGGTTTCCAGGGGCCGCTGGAGAGCCTGTTCCGCGACTACGTCCTGACCCCCAAGTCGGCGTCCGTTCCGTGGGCCGGCCTCGCGCTCGCGATGGTCGGGCTCAGCAACCGGCAACGGGTCGTGGCGCTGTCCGCGGCGGCGGGCATCGACGTGGTGGTCGCGGCTGTGCGCTACCTGTCGGGTGGCCCGCTGACCGTGGGTAACGGCGCGACGTGGGTTCTGACGGCGGTCGGTGTCCACGCCGCGGTCCGGTGGACGGGTGAGGAGCGGCGCAGCGCCCTGAAGGGTGTCGGGCTGGGTGCGCTGCTGATTCTCGCGACCAAGTTCGGCGACGCCTGGCTGCAGGTCACGATCATGGCCGGGCCGATGGTCCTCGACGAGTTCGCCCAGCTCGCGGATCACGCGCTGGGAAGCCCGTCGTGGCACATGGGGCAGTTCGTCGACGCGCTCGGTCCCGTCGGATACGGCATCCTGCACTGGGTCTACATCGAACTGCCCGTCGCGGCCATCGCGGTGGCCGTCTACCAGCTTCGGAACGGATGGCCCTCGCACTACCTGGTGCGCACGTTCCTACTGATCGGTCTCGTCGGTCCCATCTTCTACGTGCTGTTCCCCGTGGTCGGTCCGATCTTCGCGTTCGGCACCGAAGGGCAGGGGTTCCAGGTCGGCGACTACTGGCCGAACCTCGTCCCGGCACCCGACTTCGCGCCCGAACCCCTGTCGTTCGATTCGACGACCCCGCGCAACTGCATGCCGAGCCTGCACACGGCGTGGGCACTCGCGCTGTTCATCCATTCCCGGCAGGGCGCGTGGTGGCTGCGGCTCGGCGGCACGTTCTGGCTGGTGTGCACACTGACCGCGACCCTCGGGTTCGGCTACCACTACGGCGTCGACCTGGTCGCCGGAGCTGTCCTGTGCCTGACCGTCGAGTCCGCGCTCCGCGACCCCGAACGCGGGTGGGGCTGGTTCCGGGTCCGTCTCGTCGGCGGTGGCGTGCTGGTGCTGACGGGACTGCTGCTCAGCTACCGCTACCTCGCGGTGCCGATGGGCCGATTCCCGGAGATGTCCGGACCGCTCGTTCTCGGCGCCCTTGCCGCGATGAGTCTCGGCTTCTATGCGACGTTCTTCGCCCGGCCCGACACCGCGCTCGCCCGGTGGGGCAACGGCGCGAAGGCGGCGGTCACGGACGTTCTGGTGGCTCCAACTCGTTGATCATCAGCAGCCCGTCCTGATCGCGCTGCTCCCGGTACGCCACCCGGCCGACGCTGTGCGCGATGACCGGCGCGGTGAACAGGGTGAAGATGCCGACGAGGATCAGCATCCAGATGTCGACGTTGCCGCGCAGTTCGAGGACTGCGCCCGCGAGCACCATGATGAGACCGACCACCTGCGGTTTGGTGGCGGCGTGCATGCGGCGCAGGGTGTCCGGGAAGCGGACGATGGCGATGGCGGCCGTCAGTGCGAGCAACGACCCGCACAGCATGAGGGTGGCCCCGATGACGTTCAGCACGGTGGTCACGACTTGTCACTCACCCGGAACCGGGCCACCGACACCGAGCCGATGAACCCCACCAGCGACAACGCGACGATGGCGGGCACGATCGTCGTGTCGCCGGTGTACGCCGCCCACACGGCGAGCCCGCACATCGCGAGGGCGATCAGGGTGTCGAGGGCGACGAGACGATCTAGCGAGTTCGGACCGTCGAGCAGCCGGAACGTCGTCAGCACCCCGGCAACGACCAGGATGATTCCGGATATGACCGATACGACTGTCATGAGCTGCCCTCCTGAGCGGGGTCGTCGTACTGCTGGTCGCGGTTGTGCCAGGGGCTCGGTTTCCAGTCGGAGTCCCGTTCGAACGCCTCGATGAACAACCGCTCCAGCTGCGCGACCGTGCGGTAGAACTGGCTGACCGCCTTCTGCGAGCCCATGTCCAGGACGTGGACGTAGACGATCCGCCGGACCTGGTCGATCTCGAGAACCATGGTCCCGGGGATGAGGTTCAGCACGTCGATGCAGAGGGTCAGCACGAGGTCCGACTTGATCCCCAGCTGGTACCGCAGGACGCCGGTGACGGGCGGCGGCCCGGGCCGGAGTGCGAGCCACGCGATCTGGAGGCTCGACTGGAGCGAGTAGTACACGAACATCACCGCCAGCCGCAGCAGCGGCAGGACATGCACCCGGCCCTCCACCGGCACCCGCGGCAGCGGCATGAGCACCATGATGATCGCGCCGACGGCGAGTCCGCCGAGGATGTTGCCCCAGCTGACGTTGCCCCACAACAGGATCCACACCGACATCAGCCACAGCAACGCGCCGAACTGGAGAATTCTCTCGCGTTTCATCGCGGTGCCTCCTGCGCTTCGCCGCCGGGGTGACCGCCGAGGACGGCGTCGATGTAGATCGACCGGTTCTGCAGATCGCTCGCCGCGCGATCGCTGATCTGGATGATCTGGCCGGCGAACACCGTCATCGCCAGCCCGACGGCGACGAGGGCGACGGTGGGGATCAGCATCATTGCGGGGATCCGGCCCACGTCGGCGCGGTCGTCGAACGCGATGTCGGCCTCGGACTCGTCGAGCAGCGCCGACGGGCTGACGTCCGCGAGGTCGCCCTCGGGGGCGTCGGCGCGGGCCCGCCAGAACGCCTTGGTCCACACGCGTGCGACGACGTACAGGGTGAGGAGGCTGGTGACGGTTCCGCCTGCGACGAGAGTCCACGCCAGCACGCTCGCGTCCGACGAGCCGGCCTGCAACAACGCGACCTTGCCGATGAACCCGGAGAACGGGGGAATGCCGCCGAGGTTGAGGGCCGGAATGAGGAACACGATGGCCAGGACGGGGCTGGCCGCGGCGAGCCCGCCGAGACGCCGCAGCGACGAGGACCCGGCCTGGCGTTCGATCAGACCGACCACCAGGAACAAGGTGGTCTGCACGAGGATGTGGTGGGCGACGTAGTAGATGGCACCCGAGAGCCCCGACTGCGTGGACAGCGCGACACCGAACACCATGTACCCGATGTGGCTGACCAGGGTGAAGGACAGCAGACGTTTGATGTCGCTCTGCGCGATCGCACCGAGGATACCGACGAGCATCGTCAGCAGGCCGCACACCATCAGCACGTTGTCGAGTTCGCCCTCGGGGAAGAGCAGCGTGTGCGCGCGGATGATCGCGTACACACCCACCTTGGTGAGGAGGCCGGCGAACACGGCGGTGACCGGGGCCGGCGCGGTGGGGTAGGAGTCCGGCAGCCACGTCGACAGCGGGAACACCGCGGCCTTGATGCCGAACGCGACGAGCAGCACGCCGAAGATGGCGGTGCGGGTGCCGGACGGGATGCCGTCGAGGCGGGTGGCCATGTCGGCGAGGTTGAGGGTGCCGGTGGCCGCGTAGGCGAACGCGATGCCCGCCAGGAAGATCAGCGAGGACACCATCGACACCATCACGTACGACACACCCGCGCGGACGCGGTCGGCGCTCGCGCCCAGTGTCAGCAGCACGAAACTGGCGGCGAGGAGCACCTCGAAACCGACGTACAGGTTGAACAGGTCGCCGGCGAGGAACGCGTTGGAGATGCCCGCCGTCAGCGCCAGATATGTGGGCAGGAAGATCGAGACGGGCTGGTCCTCGCTGCCGTCGCGGATACCCTGACCCACGGCGTACGCCATGACGGCGAGCAGCACGATGGACGAGACCACCAGCATCATCGCGGACAGCCGGTCGACCACCAGCGTGATGCCGATCGGCGAGTCCCAGCCGCCCACCTGAACGGCCGTCGTGCCGTCGCGGTCGGCGAGGAACAGCAGCAGTCCCGACACGACGAGGACGCCGATCAACGCGACGAGCGTGATGATCCGCTGGGCCCGCGGACGCCGTCCGAGCACCAGCGTGGCCGCGGCGGCGAGCATCGGGACGAGGACGGGCAGCGGCGCGAGCGCCGTGATGACGTGCGGGGAAATGGTCACGACTTCTCCCCGATCCCAGCCTTGTCGATGTCCTCGTCGTCGTCGAAGTCACCGTCGTGCAGGTCTTCGTAGCATTCGAGGTCTTCGAGGTTCTTCAGTTCGTCCAGGGGAATGGGGTTTCCGTCCTTGTCGAAGGCGTCGCCGCTGAAACTCGGCTCGCCGGTGACCGGGTCGTCGGAGCGGTCGCGGTCCGGGGCCTCGGCGGGGGACCGGCGCCGCAGGACCTTGGTGTCCTCGGGGTCGTTCTCGACGGCGTCCTGCGTGGTGATCTTGAACGACCGGTACGCGAGCGCGAGCACGAAACCGGCGATGCCCATCGTGATGACGATCGCCGTCAGGATCATCGCCTGAGCCAGCGGGTCGGCCATCGACTCGTGAATCGACTCGCGGCCCACGATGGGCGGATTGCCGTCCCGCCCACCGGACGTGAGGATGAGAAGGTTGATGCCGTTGCCGAACAGCAGCAGTCCCAGCAGCATGCGGGTGATGCTGCGTTCGATGAGCAGATAGACGCCGGCCGATACGAGGACGCCGATGATGACGAGAAATCCGAGGTTGGCGCTCATTACTGGTTCACCTCGACCTGTGCGTCGAGACGTGCCCCGAGACTGCGGAGTACGTCGAGTACGAGTCCGACCACGATGAGGTACACACCCAGGTCGAAGAACAGGGCGGTGACCATTTTGACGTGACCGAACACCGGCAGCGTCACCTCGAACACCGCGGAGGACAGCGCGGGGGCACCGAGGAACAGCGACGCCAGCGCGGTGCCTGCGGCGAGGGTGAGCCCGAGCCCCAGGATCTTGCCCGCGTCGATCGGGACCGTCTCGCCGAGTTCGTACCGCCCGCCCGCGAGATACCGCAGGACCAGCGCCAGACCGGCGGTGAGGCCGCCGGCGAAACCGCCGCCGGGCGCGTTGTGACCGGCGAAGAAGAAGTACACCGACAGCACCATGATGGTCGGGAAGATCAGCCGGGTCGTCACCTCGAGGACCAGTGACCGGTGTTTCGGATCGATGAGGTCGCCGCCGAGCAGCCACGTCGTCTCGGAATGCGAGGCCGAAGACTCGGCCATGACCGCGGGGGCGTCGGCCACCCGGGGTGCGCTGCCGAAGCGGCGGTTCCGGAACACCAGGCTCGCGACACCGGTGGCCGCGACGAGCAGCACCGAGATCTCGCCGAGCGTGTCCCAGGCGCGGATGTCGACGAGCAGGACGTTGACAACGTTCTTGCCGTTGCCGAGGTAGTACGCCGCGTCGGGGAGTCGCTCGTAGATCGGCACCGAGTTCCGCGCGTTGATGGCGTACGCGCCGATCGTGGTGATGGTGGCACCGACCGCGACCGCCAGCAGCGCCCGCGGAATCTTGAATCCGATCGCCCGGCGCTCGTCCACCTCGGCGGGCAGTTTCCGGAACACGAGGACGAAGATGACGAGCGTCAGTGTCTCCACCAGGAACTGGGTGAGCGCGAGGTCGGGGGCGCCGTGGAGAGCGAACAGCACACCGCAGCCGTAGCCGCTGAGACCGACGAGGATCACGCTGGCCAGACGGTTGCGCATCACGGTTGCGGCGAGCGCGGCCGCGACCATCATCAGCCCGATCACGAACTGCACCGGCGAATCCCACAGGCGCACGTCGGCGCCGGTGTCGGTGCCGACGACGAGCAGCACCAGCGGCACCAGCACCAGGGTCCCGAGGATGGTCGCCTGGGTCAGCGGTAGCGAACCGCGCTGGGTGGCACCGGTCAACCGCATCGACAGGGCGTCCATGCCGCGCAGCGTCGCGTCGTAGATGCGGTCGGCGTTGCCGAGCGGCGGGTGCTCGAACCGCAACCGGTTGACCCAGCGCTGCGCCACGAAGAGCGCGGTGCCGAGGGCGAAGACGAGCAGCGTCAGCAGCAGCGCCGTGTTGACGCCGTGCCACAGCGCGAGGTGGTAGTCGGTGGCGGCCTCCGCGGGCAGGGTGCGCGAGTACGGCGTCAGCAGCTTCTCGAGCTGCGGCGCCGCCAGTCCCGCCGCCAGACTCAGCACCGCGAGGACGGCGGGTGCGGCGAGGAACAAGGGCCCGGGCGCGTGCATGCCCTGCACGGCCGGGCTCGGCCGCGCTAGCCGCTTGCGGCCGAAGGCACCCCACATGAAGCGCACGCTGTAGGCGAGCGTGAGAATCGAACCCAGCACGACGACGCCGACGGTGGCGATCCGCGCCGGGTCGGCGAGGACGGTCGTGCTCAGCAGTGAGTCGAATGCGGCCTCCTTGCCGACGAACCCGAGGAACGGCGGAAGCCCGGCCATGCTGGCCGCGGCCAGCGCGGCGAACACCATCAGCGCCGGCGCACGATTGCCGAGGTGCGCGAGTTTGCGGATGTCGCGGGTCCCCGTCGTGTGGTCGATGATGCCGACCACCATGAACAGTGCCGCCTTGAACATCGCGTGCGCGACGACCATCGTCATGCCGGCGAGCGCGGCGTCGCGGGTGCCGAGACCGACCAGCACCATCATGAAGCCGAGCTGGCTGACGGTGCCGAACGCGAGCACCAGTTTGAGGTCGAACGCGCGCATCGCCCGCCACCCGGCGAGGACCATCGTCAGCAGGCCGAGCGTGACGATCGTGAACCGCCAGGGCGCCGCGTCGGCGAAACCCGGCGACAACCTGGCCACGAGATAGATACCGGCCTTCACCATCGCGGCGGCATGCAGATAGCCGCTGACCGGGGTCGGGGCCGCCATCGCGCCGGGCAACCAGAAGTGCAGCGGGACGATCGCCGACTTCGACAGCGCACCGATGAGGACCAGCACGACACCGACACCGGCGAGCCAGCCGCGAGGTGCGACCTCGATCAGTTCGGACAGGTTGTACGTGCCCCCGACCTGGCCGAGGATGATGATGCCGACGAGCATCGCCAGACCACCCGCGGTCGTGACGAGCAGGGCCTGCGTCGCGGCGCGGCGGCTCGAGGCGCGTTCGGCGTAATGCCCGACCAGCAGGAACGACAGGACCGTCGTCAGCTCCCAGAAGGTGTACAGCAGCAACATGTTGTCGCTCGCGACGAGCCCGAACATGGCCCCGGCGAACGCCACCATCTCGGCGGCGAAGATGCCGAGACGGGGTTCGTCGTCGGTGAAGTAGCGGGCGCAGTAGACCAGGATCAGCGTGCCGATGCCCAGCACCAGCACCGACATGATCGCGGCGAGCGGATCGAACCAGAAGTCGAGGTCCATCGACAGGCCCGGAGCCCATTCGACGGACACGGTCTGCACCGTGCCCCAGTTCGCGATCACCCATCCGAGTGACACCAGCGGGACGAGGGAGAGGGGATAGAAACCGTTGCGGCCGAACTGGCGCACCACAAGCGGAGCCAGAACGGCGGCAACGGCATGGGCGAGCAGAACAGCAAGCAAAAGGCACTCCGTCGGGGGTCAGCGGGCGGCGGGGTGTCGGAACGAAACGAACCGAGTCGTGTAGACCGTTCGCTTAGCTAGCGAACTGGGCTACGTGTACATCCTACTGGGTCGGTTATTCGGACCCACAATCGCGGCAAATCGGACTAATGGGGCGCATTGTGTTATGGGCGCGTGCCCGGACTGATCTATCTTGGGTCGGTGCCAGCCGAGATTCGAACCGCCGCGCTCGCCCATATCCGTGACCGCAAACTCCTCCAGACGCGTTCGGCGGGGAAGACCGCGTTCTACATGGCAGGCGGCAAGATCGACCCGGGCGAGAACGCCGAACAGGCTCTGCACCGCGAGATCCGGGAAGAACTCGATGCCGGAATCGTCGACGGGACGCTCGAACGTCTGGGGGTCTTCGAGGCCCCCGCGTACGGACATCCCGAGGGCACGGACCTGCACATGACCTGCTTTCTCGCCGAACTGAGCACCGATCCGCGGCCGACGAGCGAGATCGCCGAACTGCGGTACTTCACCGTCGACGAATACGCGGCGATGCCGGACGTCGCGCCCGGCTCGATGCTCGTGTTCCGCCGGCTGCAGTCGCTCGGCCTCCTCGACTAGGTGAGTGGCGCGGTGCCCTCCGGTGCACCGTGGCGCTCACGGAGCGAGTAGACGCAGAACGCGACGACGAGCAGCATCGCGACACCGGCGAGATGGTCGGACGCGGCGGTCGAGGCCGGCGACGACGGCAGACGGTGTTCGCTCGGCGCACCCGAGTAGACCACCCGGCTGCGGGGGACCGTGGTCGCCGCGACGAACACCAGCGACGCGAACGGCAGCGCCAGACCGAGCACCGCGACCGGCGCAGAACCCGGCAGCGCGGAGGCGAGCGCGAAACCCGTCCCGCCGCCCAGGACCCCCAGCCGGAGCAGGAGCGCGACGCCGTCGTTGCCGAAGTCGGGCGAGATGGTGGCGACCAGCGGAACGACGGCGGCGACACACAGACCCCACCCGGGCCGTCGCCTCTTCGGCGGAACCCTGACCGCCACCGCCATTCCCGCGGCGAGGGTGACGACGCCGACCGCCAGCAACGCCGGCGCGGGCGTCGTCACCCGCGGGGTCCGGAGGTCGTCGAGGACGAGCACGGCCGCGGCGGTGACCCCGGTCGCCGCCACCAGGAAGTGTCCGTCGATCCCGGGGAGCCGTCGCCCGATCAGCACGGTCACCCCCAGGATCACGGCGAGTGAGAACGCCACGATCAGCCAGACCGTCAGGGGTTCGCCGAATTCCTGATCGTCGATCCACGCCCCGAGCAGCCGGTTGAGCAGCGCGAGTCCCAGGGCTCCGACCAGCGCGGTGAGCAGGGTCTTCCGTTCGGGGCGTTGCACCCGGAACTGCGACCGCGCCAGCACCGCCGACGCGAGCGCGAGCACGAGGACACCGATCAGCAGCCACTGCGGAGGTTCGCCGATCGCCGAGGTGCTCATGCTCGCGGGCTCGACATATGCGGTATCGCCGCGCGGCAGTTTCTGCACGCTCGCGAGGAGGAACGCGCCCGCCACTCCGAGAGTCAGCGCCAGCTGCGAAGCCCAGCGACCCCACACCGCGGCGACCGCCGCGCCCAGCAGGAACCCGGCAGTCGCGGTCTTGGCGAAGTGCAGGGCGATCAACGTGTCGACGCCGCCGGCGCCGGGAACCGCCCAGCGCGCGCCGATCAGGACGACCGCGCACACCGCGGCCAGGAGCCACGACACCCGCCGGGAGCCCGACCGTTGCAGACCGCCCACCGCGATGACGGCGAGAACCAGGGCCACCACCACACCCGTCGGCTGGCTGCTGATCCACCGGTCGATCTCGCGATCGGAGGCGTTGATCGTCCAGGCCCGGTTACGGGGATTGGTGAGGACGAACCCGGCCAGTGCGCCGGACGCGAGAGCGGCCGCGGCGGACAGGGGTTCCCGGAAGTCCATTTGCCCACGGTACTCGAGCGGGTAGGAATGGAAATGGCGAACCCGGCGTTGGCACCGAAGGCGTGCCCGAGAACGACTCCGATCGAATACACCCGAGGCGAGGAGCCCCCTATGACGTCGATCAACGAGAAGGCCACCACCCTGCTGGAGCTGCACCGGCCCGGCAACCCCGTCATCCTGCCCACCGTGTGGGATGCGTGGTCCGCGAATCTGGCTGTGTCCGCCGGGTTTCAGGCACTGACGGTCGGAAGCCACCCGGTGTCCGACTCGATCGGCAAGCCCGACAACGAGGGGATCACGTTCGACGAGCTGCTGCACCGCATCTCGCAGATCACCGCCGCGGTGGAGCTGCCGCTGTCGGTGGACATCGAATCCGGCTACGGGCTCGAGCCTGCCCGCCTGATCGAGGGACTGATCGGTGCGGGTGCGGTGGGTCTGAACATCGAGGACACCGTCCACAGCGAGGGCGGACGCCTCCGCGAGGCGCAGGAGCACGCCGACTTCGTCGGAGGGTTGCGGCAGGCCGCCGACGCCGCCGGGGTCCACGTGGTCGTGAACGCGCGGACCGACCTGTTCGTGAAGCAGGTGGGCGACGAGTCCGACCGTGTCGACCGCGCGATCGCGCGCCTGAAGCTCGCCGCCGAGGCCGGAGCCGACGTGCTCTACCCCGTCGGCCGTCACGACGACGCCACCCAGAAGCGGCTCACGTCGGAGCTTCCGCTGCCCGTCAACGCGATCGGGCTGCCCGATCAGGACGATCCGGCGAGCTTCGGACCGCTCGGCGTCGCGCGGGTGAGTTTCGGCCCGTTCTTCCAGGCCGCGCTCGCCGCACACGCGGCCACCCTGCTCGGCCGCTGGTCCTGACCCGTGAGTACTTGTTAACCGCCGGCGGTTAACAAGTACTCACGGGCGCGACAGCGCATAGGCCTCGAGGTGCGCCACTTGCTCGGGATCGAGTGAGGGGCGCACCTTTTCGCGTGCCTCGGCCACGTCGGCCGCGGTGACGTCGGCGGCGTCGATGTTCCGGCGCATCGCGGCCAGCGCGGCTTCCCGCAGCAACGCCGAGCAGTCGGCGGCCGAGTAGCCGTCGAGATCGTCCGCCAGAGCGTTCAGGTCGACGTCGTCGGCGAGCGGGACCGCTTTCCCGGACGTCCGGAGGATCGCGCGGCGGGCGTCGCCGTCCGGCGGCGGCACGAACACCAGCCGCTCCAGGCGGCCGGGGCGCAGCAACGCCGGGTCGATGAGATCGGGCCGGTTGGTGGCGCCGACGACCACCACGTCGCGCAGCGGTTCGACGCCGTCGAGTTCGGTGAGCAGCGCGGCGACCACCCGATCGGCCACCCCGGAATCGGAACTCTGGCCGCGCCGCGGCGCGAGCGCGTCCACCTCGTCGAGGAAGATCATCGACGGGGCCGAATCCCGTGCCCGCTGGAACAGTTCGCGGACCGCCTTCTCGGACGCGCCCACCCACTTGTCCATCAGCTCGGCGCCCTTGACGGCGTGCACACTCAGATGTCCCGAACTGGCCAGCGCCCGAACGAGATACGTCTTGCCGCAGCCGGGCGGGCCGTAGAGCAGCACGCCGCGCGGCGGATCGACACCCAGCCGGGCGAACGAATCCGGGTGCTGCAACGGCCACAGCACGGCCTCGGTCAGCGCCTGCTTGGTCTCCACCATGTCCCCGACGTCGTCGAGGGTGACGCTGCCGATCGCGAGTTCCTCGCTGCCCGATCGCGACAGCGGGCGGATGACATCGAGTGCGCCGAGGAGGTCGTCCTGGGTGAGCGCCGGCTCGACGGGTTTCCTGGCCGCACGGGACGCGGCCCGAAGGGCGGCTTCCCGGCACAGCGCGGCGAGATCGGCGACGACGAACCCGGGCGTGCGGGCCGCGATCGCGTCGAGGGCGATGCCGTCGCTGGGGACCTTCCGCAGGAGCAGTTCCAGCAGGGCCCGGCGGGTGGAGCCGTCGGGCAGCGTGAGGGCGAGTTCGCGGTCGCACAGGTCCTGCCCGCGCAACCTGGTGTCGACCGACTCCGGGTGCGCCGACGTCGCGACGAACGCGACCCCGACGGTCTCGACCGCGTGGCGGAGCTGTTCGATGATCAGCGCCGACACCGGCTCCGGGGTGGACGGCAGCAGGGCGTCGATGTCGGTGATCAACAGGACGCCGCCGCTGCGGATCGCCTCGACGGCCGCGGTGACCCGCTGCAGCCGGGATCCCGCCTCCAGCGCGCCGGCACTCGGCCCGTCGAGTTCGACCACCCGCCGGGACGCGAGAACCGCACGGGCGAGCGTCGCCTTCCCGACACCGGCGGGCCCGGTCACGAGGACGCCCAGGTGGGGCGAGGCCCCGAGCGTGCGGAGCAGTTCGGGTTCGTCGAGTGCCAACCCGAGCCACTCGGTGAGCTTGGCGGCCTGGGTGTGGGCGCCGACCAGGTCCTCGACCGGGACCGGGGGCACCTCCTCGGCGGGCCGGACCGGCGGCGCGGGCAGGCGGGACGGCGGCGCGGTCACCGTCGCGCGCACACCCTCACCCCACCCGACCGCGGTGTTGGGCTGCACGCTCACCGGACCACCGGCCGGGTCGACCCCGGTCACGGTGAGCAGTTCGGACGTCCAGGCGACACCGAACGTCCGGGACAGGGCCTGTGTCGCGGGGGCGGTGCTGGTTCCGGGGCCCAGGTCGCGGGGCAGCAGCGACACCGTGTCGCCGACCGTGAGGACCTTGCCGAGCAGGGCGTGACGCAGGGTGACGTCGGAGACGGAGTTGACGGCCAGATTGGAGCCGCTGACCGTCACCGTCTTCCCGCCGTACACCGTCACCGGTGTCACGACGACCGTGCTGTTCTCGGACAGCCCGGCGTTGGACAGCGTCACGTCGTCGAGGAGCGCGGTGCCGGTGGGGGTTCCGGCAGGCGCGCGACCGGCCACGGCGGCGGTGCGGCGCGCACCGATCAGGGCGATCGCGTCCCACTCGCGGAGACCGAGCGCGGCCAGGGCTTCCGGATGCAACCGGACCACGCCGCGCCGGGTGTCGGCGGCCGAGGTGTTCAGTCGGACTGTGAGCGCGAGTTCCGGGGAGGTCACGCCGTCGAGCCTACGTGCGGGAGCGACCTACCGGGCCCGGGGACGGCGCAGTCCGAGTCGTGCCGCGGACCGCCTGCCGCGGGCGTCGGGCTGACGCCGGATGGCCCGCCGCTCGGACGGCTTGATGTCCCACGTCTCGGGCCGCGCGGCCACCCACCGCTTCGAGTGGACGGCGAACGGAATGTGCCCGAGGTACACCACGACGAGGACGATCAGCAGGATGTACGGGTAGGTGACCAGGGCCGCCGCCGCGAGCGCGACGAGGACGAGCAGGCCGGCCGCCATGTGCGGGGGCACGGACACCGTCTTCAGTGCGAGCGTGGGGATCCGGCTGACGATCAGCGCCGCGGAGAACACGGTCCATGCGACGACGACGGGATACGACGACCACCAGCCGTCGCCCCACTGCGCGGCGGCGGCCAGCGGGGCCAGCGCGACCAGCGCACCCGCCGGCGCCGGGACACCCGTGAAGTACTCGTTGGCGTAACCCGGCATGTCGTCCTCGTCGAGGAGCGTGTTGAACCGGGCCAGCCGCAGCACGATGCTCACCGCGTAGATCAGGGCGATGATCCAGCCGAAACTCTGGCCGTCCAGCAGCGTGACGTAGAGGACGAGAGCCGGGGCGACGCCGAACGAGATGGAATCGGCGAGCGAATCCAGTTCGGCGCCCATCTTGCTGGTGGCGTCGAGCAGCCGCGCGATCCGCCCGTCGAGCGAGTCGAGCACCGCGGCGGCACCGATCATGGCCAGCGCCGTTCCCAGATCCTCGTCCAGCGCGAACTTGACGGCGGACAGTCCCGCACACAGCGCGAGGATCGTGACGACACTCGGCAGGAGCCGGACCGCCTGCTGGGGTCGTCCCCTCCGCTGTTTCTTCGCGTTGGCGATCACGGCAGTTGTGCGATGACGGTCTCGGCGCCGATCGTCCGCTGTCCCCGCTCGGCGAGCAGCGTGGTGCCCGCCGGGAAGTACGTGTCGACGCGGGAGCCGAACCGGATCAGGCCGTACGTGTCACCGATCGGGAGGGTGTCGCCGGCCTTGGCGTCGCAGACGATCCGGCGGGCGAGCAGACCGGCGATCTGGACGACGGCGACGTCGTGGCCCTCCGCGGTGTGCAGCAGCATGCTGTTGCGTTCGTTGACCTCGCTGGCGTCGGCGAGGTCGGCGGAGAGGAACTTGCCCGGCCGGTGGACGACCTTTTTCACTTCGCCGCCGACGGGGCTGCGCTGGACGTGCACGTCGAGCACGGACAGGAAGATGCTGACCCGGGGGAGCGGTTCGGTTCCCATGTCGAGTTCGGACGGCGGGACCGCGGAGTCGACGAGCGCGACCTCACCGTCGGCGGGTGCGACTGCGACGCCGACACGGTTCGGCGGAACGCGGTGCGGATGCCGGAAGAAGGCGGCGCAGGCGGCGGCGGAGGTCAGTGCTCCGCGACGGACCCATTTGCGGTTGCGGCCGAGGACGGCCACGCCGAGTGGTGCGAGGACGAAGGGCAGCCCGGCCGGATGCAGGGGCGGAACTGCTCCGCGGACGAGGTCGACGATGTGCCCGACGCTCGTGGCTTGCGGGGTTCCGGGGGGTGTGGGCTTGCGTGCCACGGGCTCCTCTAACTGTGTTCGGACGGACGTGCTGCCTGCGCGCCATCGCGCCGCACCCACAGGTTACGTGAGCGCTTCCGGCTGCAACGGCATCAGGAGAGAGTACGCACTCGCCGGGTCCGGTGTGTGAACGGATCGTGGCCGGATGGCGAGGGGTGTGATGGGTCCACCGACCCGGAACGTCAATTGCTCGCCGGGCAGCGCGTCGACCGCTTCGAGGAGAAAACCGGTGTTCACCTGCACACGGAAGCGGACGGGCCGCTCGGTGCCCGGGTGGCCGACGACGATCTCGCCCGACTCGAGAACCCCCAGATCCACCCGGTCACCCGCGTCGGCCAGGAGTGCCCGCAGGGCCGCCGAGGAGAAGGTGTGTTCGATTCCCGGGTCGCGGGGCGACAGGCTGCGATGGTCGGGGAAGACGCCGTCGACGAGACCGGTGGTGAGCTGTTCGCGGCCGCAGCGGAGGGTGATCGAGTCGGCTCCCACGACGACGGTCACCGTGTCGTGGCGCCACAGCAATCCGGCAGCGTCGTCCAGGAACGTGCACGGGACGATCACGGAGATCGGCGGGTCCGGCGGTTCGAGCACGGTCGCCGTTCCGACCGCCAGCCGGTAGCGGTCGGTGGTGACGAGCCGGAGCACGTCGTGGTCCGTCTCGAAGAGGCAGCCGCGCAGCACCGGGAACTCCGAGTCGGCGTCGGCGGCGAACCGCACCGCGCCGACCGCGGCGCGGAGGTCGGCGGTGCGGAGGACGACCGTCCGCGTCCGGTCCGTTCGGGTGTCGAGCAGGCGGTGAATCCGCGTCAGTTCACGGCGGGCGTCGTCCAGCCCCTGCTCCAGCCGGCCGAGGTGCCGGTCGAGAAGTCCGTGGGCGTCGGTGCCGCCCAGCACGGCCGCCATCTCCTTCACCGGCATTCCCACCCGGCGCATCGCGGCGACGAGGACGGCGGCGTCCACCTGCCGGTCGGTGTACCAGCGGTAACCGGTGCGCGGATCGACCGCGTGCGGGGTGAGCACCCCGGCCTTGTCGTAGAACCGCAGTGCGCTGACCGACAGACCGGACGCGCGAGCGAGTTCACCGATGCTGAGCACGGCGTCCACTCTGCCCCGGCGGTCCGACAGTCGCGTCCAGTTCGGCGCGGAGCCGGGTGACGGCGCCGCGGATCATCCGTCCGTAGCCGTAGCCGTAGCCGTAGCCGTAGCCGTCGTCGGCGAGGTGTTCGCAGCTCTGCGCTGCCCGATCGAGATGGTGGCGCGCCTCGGACGACTGGCCGAGGGCGTGATGAGCGGCCGCCACGTTGAGGTGCAGCGACGGGTAGAAACCCGCGACCGACAGCGACGAGTGATGTTCCCGCGCCCGGTCGTCGGTCAGCGAGTCGGCGGCGCCGAGGGCTCGCAGGTCCCAGCGCAACTCCTCGGCGGGGTCGGTCTGGACGTCCGCCATGTAGTGGGCCAGCGTGACGACGTGCAGCGGGTCCGGCGCGGTGTCGCCGGACCCCTGGAGGGCGTCCCACACCTCCTCGAAGATGCGCCGGGCGCCCTCACGGTCACCCGCTATCGCCCGTTCCTGCCCCTGCGCGATCCTCGCCATGACGGCGTCCGGTGTGTCCATGCGGACCACGCTGAGGCCTCGACCAGGTCGAGGGTCAACCCGGCTACTTGCCCTCGGCCGCCGACTTGATCCGGGCGAGGGTGGTGTTCATGCCGTTCACGAGGTCGACCTCGAAGTCCTCGTTGCCGCCGAGGACGGTCTTGACGAGGAACTGCGACACCTTGGACGTTCCGGTCGGGGCTTCGCGGCGCTCGATGACCTTGGTTCCGCTTGCGGTCGGCTCGAGTTCGTACGACCAGATCGTGCGGTTCTCGAGGATCCGGAAGGCGATGGCCTTGTTGGGCTGGAACTTCACGACCTTCGACGTGGTCGGCCACACGAGGAAGCCCTTGCGGTTGATGTTGACGGTTTTCGTGCCCGCCTCGACGACGCCGCCGAGGACGCGCATCTTGCGGCACTGCGGGCTCCATTCGCCCATCCGCTTCAGATCCGAGACGACCGCCCACACGTCTTGCGGGGTCGCGTCGATGTCGATGCTTGCTTCGAGGGTGGTTGCCATCGGCTGTCTCCAGTCAGGGAAGGTGGTACGTAAGGTAACAATTACTTTCGCGTCATGGTAGGCCCTGTGGCCGGCGAGCTGTGCGGTAGGTCACTGAAACGTGGCCCGGACTGCAGTTTTCCAGCACTTCCGCGCGCCTCATCGAAACCGTGTAACCAAAGGGGCACGATTGGCGATGAGTCAATAGTGCGACGAACTGTCGCCGATGCAATGGCGCAAATTGGAAAGTTGTCGAGTCGGTGTTCGGAAGTGATCGGTAGTGAATGTTCATTCGATCCTGCGGTGGGACCGCAGCCCTCTCCCTCTACTCGAATCAGCCCGATTGCAAGGACGTCCGTCCTCGTGGCCGAGTGAAAAGCTCGAACGTCTGATGACGCCACGCGAAATCGAGGAAGCTCTCCGCGGCCGGTTGTAGACACGGTCGGGGCTCCCGCAATCCCGTCACTCTCCGCCCGGACGCGGGGGAGACTGGGGTTGTGGGAGCCGAAGAGTGTGTCGTGGTCGGAACCGGTGCGGTCTCCGCCGAAGAAGTGATCCGGGTGGCGCGCCACGGCGCGCCCGTGCGGATCTCGCGGGACGCGATGTCGGCGATGGCGGAAACCCGCAAGCGCATCGAGGCGCTGGCCGCGGACCCGAAGCCCGTCTACGGCATCTCGACGGGGTTCGGGGCCCTCGCCACAAGGCACATTCCCTCTGCCCTGCGCACGCAACTGCAGCGCAGTCTCGTCCGCTCGCACGCCGCCGGAAACGGGCCCGAGGTGGAACGCGAGGTGGTGCGCGCTCTGATGCTGCTCCGGCTGTCGACCCTCGCCACCGGCAGGACCGGCGCCCGGCCGGAAGT
Organism: Rhodococcus sp. T2V; assembly: GCF_029269925.1. NCBI lineage: Bacteria > Bacillati > Actinomycetota > Actinomycetes > Mycobacteriales > Nocardiaceae > Rhodococcus > Rhodococcus sp. T2V. The sequence goes on along the minus strand of NZ_JARJBD010000061.1, from coordinate 15,295 downwards.
CGCGCAGGTCTACGCCTCGCTGCTGTCGGCGGGGATCACTCCTGTGGTGCACGAGTACGGCAGCCTCGGGTGCTCCGGCGATCTGGCGCCGCTGGCCCACGTCGCGCTCGCGGTGATCGGCGAGGGCACCGTGCGGGACGCGGACGGCGAACTCGTGCCGGCCGCGGCAGTGTTGTCCGCGGCCGGGATCGTGCCGGTGGTCCTCGAGGAGAAGGAGGGACTCGCCCTCATCAACGGCACCGACGGCATGCTCGGCATGCTGGTGCTGGCGTGCGAGGACCTGCACGCGCTCCTGCGGCTGGCCGACGTCACGGCAGCGATGAGCGTCGAGGGGCTGCTCGGCACCGACAAGGTGTTCGCCCCCGACCTGCAGGCGCTGCGGCCCCACCCCGGCCAGGCCCGCGCCGCCGCGAACATGGTCCGCCTGCTCGCCGGCTCCGAGATCGTGCAGAGCCACGCCAACCCGAGTTGCACCGTGGTGCAGGACGCCTACTCGTTGCGGTGCGCGCCGCAGGTCGCGGGTGCCGCGCGGGACACGCTCGCGCACGCCGAGCAGGTGGCGTCGTGGGAACTGGCGAGCGCCGTCGACAACCCGGTGGTCACGCTCGACGGCCGGGTGGAGTCGAACGGCAATTTCCACGGGGCGCCGGTCGGGTACGTCCTGGACTTCCTGGCCATCGTCGTCGCGGACGTCGCGAGCATGAGCGAGCGCCGCACCGATCGGTTCCTCGACGTCGCCCGCAACCACGGGCTGCCGCCGTTCCTGGCCGACGATCCGGGGGTGGACAGCGGCCACATGATCGCGCAGTACACGCAGGCCGCGATCGTGTCCGAACTGAAGCGGCTCGCGGTACCGGCGAGCGTCGACTCGATTCCGTCGTCGGCGATGCAGGAGGACCACGTGTCGATGGGGTGGTCCGCCGCCCGGAAGCTGCGCCGGGCGATCGACGGGCTCACCCGGGTCCTCGCCGTCGAGGCGCTGACGGCTGCTCGCGCGCTCGACCTGCGGGCCCCGCTCGCACCGTCACCGGCGACGGGCGCGGTGCGGGACACGATCCGCGAGCACGTCGCCGGACCGGGAACCGACCGTCACCTCGCGCCGGAGATCGAGGCCGCGGTAGCCCTCGCCGCGTCCGGCGCACTGGTCGCGAGCGCGGAGGCGGTGGTGGGGCGGCTGGACTGACGGCGTCAAGTCTCGAGTCTTGCGACTACCGTGGACTGCAGGAGATGGTCCGCATGACTCTCGCGGAGTTCGACACACGCCGGAAGACCGTCGACACCGACCGTGGACCGGTCAGCTACCTCGATTCCGGCGCCGGCCGGGTGGCGTTCTTCATTCACGGCGTCGGGACGTCCGGCTATCTGTGGCGCAACGTGATCCGTCAACTCGAGGACGAACGACGGTGCATCGCCCTGGACCTCCCGCTGCACGGTCGCACCCCCGCCGCACCCGATCAGGACTTCACGCTGGGCGCACTGGCCGACGTCGTCGCGGCCACCTGCGACGCGCTGGGTTTGGGGAAGGTCGACGTGGTCGCCAACGACACCGGCGGCGCTCTCGCGCAGATCTACGCCGCCCGGCACCCCGACCGGTTGTCGACGCTGACGCTGACGAACTGCGACACCCAGGACAACGTGCCGCCGAAGGCATTCCTGCCGGCCGTGCTGCTGGCCCGGGCCGGACTGCTCGCCCGCATTCTGCCGCCGTTGACGCGGAAGGTGACGAGGGCTCGTAAGCTGTTGTACAGCACCGGATATCAGAACGTGCGTTCGCTGCCGGAAGAGGTCGTGGCGGCGTACGTCGAGCCGCTGCTCGGCACCCGCGACCGCGCGTTGCTCTTCCAGCGCTGGATCGCCTCCCTGCATCCGCGCGATCTGCTCGCGGTCGAGTCGGACCTCGCGGCGCTCGAGGTGCCCACGCTCATCGTGTGGGGCACCGGGGACCTGTTCTTCCGGACCTCGTGGGCCTACCGCCTCCGCGATCTCATTCCGGGAGCGCGGGAAGTCGTGGAGATCCGGGGCGGCAAGCTGTTCTTCCCCGACGAGCGTGCGCGGGAACTGGTCGTCGAACTGCGCAGATTCTGGGCGGCCCGGTCCTGAGCCGTGCTCAGCGCAGCGGGTCGAAATGCCGCATGACGGCGGGAACCTCGCCCCCGGTCATGGAGTCGGCCATCATGCGTCCGGTCAGCGGGCCCAGCGCGATGCCCCACATGCCGTGGCCGCCCGCCACGTGCACACGGGGGGAGCGGGTGGCGCCGACGAGCGGAAGTCCGTCGGTGGTGCAGGGCCGGGATCCGACCCACTCCTCTCGCCGCGATTCCCAGTCGATGCCGGTGAACATGGGCGTCGCGGCCGCGATGATCGCCTGCACCCGGCGCGGGTCGAGAGGTGCGTCGGGACTGCGGAATTCCATCATTCCGGCGACGCGGAAACGGTCGTGCAGCGGGGTGCACGCCACGCGCTGGGTGGGGAAGTAGATGGGGTTCTTCGGCATCTGCTCGGGCTGGACGCTGAAGCTGTACCCGCGGCCGGCCTGCACCAGGGCGCGGACACCGAACGGGCGGGCGAGAGTATTGAGGTGTGCGCCGCCCGCGAGGACGACGGAATCGGCGGTCACCGTGTCGCCGGAAGCCGCGACCAGCCGGACGCCCGACTGCCCCTGATCCTGCACCGTCGCGACGTCGAAGCCGGACCTGATCTCGCCGCCCCGGGCGCGGACGGCGTCGGCGAGCGAATGCACGAAGCGCGGCGGGTCGATGAAACGCTGGTTGCGCAGCCGCAGACCGGAGTGCACGCCGTCGCCGAGACTCGGCTCGAGAGAGTGGATCTCGTCCCGGTCGACGCGGTCGTACTCGACCTCGCCGCCCGCGGCCTCGACGTGACGGAACTCGTCGACGAGCGCTTCCCGGTCCTCGTCCGACTTGAACGCGGTGAGGAACGGGTCGGCGAGATGCGTGTGCTCCCGGACGCCGCCGTCCGCGAGTTCGTCGTAGGCGCCCAGGGAGATCCGGTTGACCTCGGCGTACACCTTCATCGCGTCCGCCCACCGGGACGGCGTGCAGTGCCGGGCGAAACCGACGAGGAAACGCACCAGCCGCAGATCCGTCGTGAACGGCACATAGACCGGCGAGGACGGATTCAGCATCGCGCGCAGGCCGTACCGCAGCACGGCCGGTTCGGGCAGCGGCAGCGTCAATGCCGGTGCGAGCCAACCCGCATTGCCCCACGACGCGTCCGCCGCGACACCCGCACGGTCGACGACGGTGACGCGCACGCCACGCTCCTGGAGGAACCACGCCGTGGACAATCCGACGACGCCTGCTCCGACGATCGCGACATGGTCAGGGCGCTGCACTGTGCTCATGACTCCATCATCGGCGGGCGACGGAGCCGGGGCAGTAGCCGTTCGGCCAATCCCGGACAGCGCCCCCTGTGCAATCGGCCAGGGGGCACAAATTCCCCCAGCGGTCACCGATCCCGCAGTCCCGTCAGCTTCAGGTGGAGCATCAGAATGAGCCGGGTGTCCGCGTCGGTCAGGTCCACGTCGCACGAATCGACGCAGCGCCGCAGCCGATTCCTCAGCGTGTTGGGGTGCACGTGCAGCGCCGCGGCGGCATCGGCGACGTCGCCGCCGTGCGCCAGGAAGGCGCGGGCCGTGGCGACGAGATCCGTGCCGTGCTGCTCGTCGTGCCGAGTGAGCGCCGCGAGCGGGGTGAGCTCGCCCAGGCCGTCGAAGATGTCGGCGACGCGCAACGCCAGCACGGACGCGAGACTGTCCCGCATCGTCCCGGCGACACCACCGGACCGGGCGTGCTGCAGCACGGTGAGTACCCGGTCGGCGTCCCCGCGCGACAGGTGTGCCTGGCTGGCCGTGCTCACCTCGCGTCCGACGGCGACCACGAACGTAGCTCCGCTGCGGGCGCGACCGAGGAAGTCCTCGGCGAGGCGCCGGACGTCCTTCTCCGACGCGGCGATGACCACGTAGATGACGTCGTCGAGCTGGGCGGCCACCGAATCGACCGCCAGTGTGTCGAGGTACAGGCCGAGGGAGGCGAGCAGACCGGACGGCAGCGGGCGCCCGATCGCGACGGGGGCGGCCGCCGCGACCGTCAGCCGTCCCTCCAGCCGGAGGTCGTCGGCGGCACGGAAGGCGGGCTCGCCGCCGTTGATCAGCGCGCGGACGCGGTCGACCTGCATCCGGCGCGTCACGTCCACTCGTTCCCGCTCCGCCGCGATGTGCTCGGCGACGACCGGGACCGCGGACCGCAGGATCGATTCCTGTTCCGGGGTGGGGGCCGACGTCATCGCCGCCCAGATCGACCCGACCGACCGTCCCGCGTCCCGCACCGCGATCACCGCGCGGGGAGTCATGTCCGGCAGTCCCATGTCCACGTAGAAGACGTCGGTGTCCCGGTGCAGGCGCTCGAAGACGCCCGCATCCTCGAGGAGTTGCCGGTACTTCCCGGGCACCTGCCGTCCCAGGATGGTCTCGATGCGCGCTTGGTCCACGGCCTGCTCGCCGCTCGAATAGGCCAGGACCGTCGAGTTCTCGTCCTCGATCGTGATCGGGGCCCCGATCAGCTCGGCCAGCGACCCCGCCACCGTGAACAGGTCTTCACCGCGCAGGTCCATGGGTGCGAGCCTAGTTGCCGGCCGCGGTCCGGCCGGGTCTTCGCCGCCGTCCCGTGTCGTCGAGACACGGCCCTCTTCGGTCCTGGCGGTGGCCACCAGTCACGGGCATTGTGGGGGTATGGCGGCGACGCAGGGCGGAACCGGAACGATGACCGCGTGGCGCGTGGTCGCTCCAGGCCCCGTCACGGGCCACCCGCTGGAACGGGCGAGCGAGCCGATACCCGAGCCGGCGCCGGGCGAACTTCTCGTGAAGGTTCTGGCGTGCGGAGTGTGCCGCACCGACCTGCACGTGACCGAGGGGGATCTTCCCGTGCACCGGCCCCGGGTGATTCCCGGCCACGAGGTGGTGGGGGAGGTTGCCGCACTAAGTGATTCGGTGACCGAATCGTTCGCCGTCGGGGACCGGGTGGGCATCGCCTGGCTGCGGCACACGTGCGGACGGTGCGCGGCCTGCCTGCGCGGCGCGGAGAACCTGTGCAGGCAGTCGCAGTACACGGGATGGGACGCGGACGGCGGGTACGCCGAATTCGCGACGGTCCCGGCCGGCTACGCGCTGCACCTGCCGGCGGGGTACACGGACACCGAACTCGCCCCGCTGCTGTGCGCCGGGATCATCGGCTACCGGGCACTCGAGCGCGCCGCGGTCCCCGTCGGAGGCGTGCTCGGCATCTACGGGTTCGGCGGCAGCGCGCACCTCACCGCCCAGGTCGCGTCGGCGCGCGGCGCCCGGGTGCACGTCATGACGCGAGGGGCGGAGGCCCGGGCATTGGCGGGACGACTCGGGGCGACGTCCGTGCAGGGCGCGCGCGACACACCGCCGGAGCCCCTCGACTCGGCGATCCTGTTCGCCCCGGTCGGCGACCTGGTGCCCGTCGCGATGGAGGCGCTCGCCGACGGCGGCACCCTCGCCGTCGCCGGAATCCACCTCACCGACATTCCCGCGCTCGAGTACCAGCGGCACCTGTTCCGGGAACGGCAGATCCGCAGCGTCACTGCCAACACCCGTTCGGATTCCGTCGAATTCCTGCGCATCGCAGCGGAACACCGGCTGAGCATCGACACCCACCCGTACCCACTCGACCGCGCCGATCGGGCCCTGAAGGATCTGGCAGGCGGAAAGTTCAGCGGTGCAGCAGTTCTCGAGCCGTAGAGGGAGAGAGATATGAGCGAACACGCAGGGGCACCCGTCGTCGTCGGTATCGACGGGTCCCGGGCCGCGCTCGACGCGGCGCGCTGGGCCGCGGGCACGGCGGTCCGGCTCGGCGCCCCGCTCCTGCTCGCCCACACGTACCCGGACGAGGCCACGTTCTACAACGGCACCGCGATGATGATCGACGCCCAGTTCATCCAGGAACTGCGCGAGGACGGCAACTCGATGCTCGACGCCGCCACCGCCGCGGCCCTGCAGGATCAGCCCGGACTCGCCGTCGAGCGCGACGTCCGATCCGGCACCGCGGCATCCCACCTGATCGAGCTGTCCCGGGCGGCGCGGATCGTGGCGGTCGGCGCGCAGGGTGCGGGTGCGGTCACCGACTATCTCCTCGGATCCACGGTCCTCCGGACGGTCAATCACGCGCACAGCCCGGTCGCGGTGGTCCGGGGAGAGCCTGCGCCGGCCTCACCGGACGCCCGCCCGATCGTCGTCGGCGTGGACGGCAGCCAGGTCAGTGAGAAGGCCGTCGAGGAGGCGTTTGCGCTCGCGTCCGCGTTCGGGGTCGGTCTGGACGCGGTGCACGCATGGAGCGGGGAGAAGCAGCACGGACTCGCGCACGCGTCGAAGTACGTCGACTGGGCCGCGTACGAAGAAGGGGAGAAGGCCGTCGTGTCCGAATGCCTCGCCGGGATCCGGGACGAGTATCCCGACGTACCGGTGACCGAGGTGACGACACAGGGCGCGTCCGCCGACGTCCTGCTGCGGCACGCGGCGACCGCGCAACTGCTGGTCGTCGGAAGCCACGGCCGGGGCAAGGTGATGGGTGCCCTGCTCGGATCCGTCAGCCAGAATCTCGTGCATCACGCTCCCTGTCCCGTCCTCGTCTGCCGGACTCGGCAGTGACGCCGGGATAGGCTCCTGTCATGGCTGGGGTCGAGGGTGTCCTGCTCGATATAGACGGTGTGCTGGTCACTTCGTGGCATCCGATCGACGGCGCCGCCGCCGCGGTGCGGGAGGTGCGCGAGCGCGGACTCGCGTGCGCATACCTCACCAACACGACGTCGAGGACGTGCGACGAGGTCGCGGACGGCCTCCGGTCGGCGGGCATCGAAGCCGACTCCAGCGAGATCGTCACCGCGGCCCGGCTCACCGCCGAGTACGTCCGGTCGACCTACCCCGGGTCGCGGGCCTGGGTCCTCAACAGCGGCGACATCACCGCCGATCTGTCCGGGATCGAACTGGACGACGACGACCCGGAGGTGGTGATCCTCGGCGGCGCCGGGCCCGAATTCACCCACGACGCACTCAGCCGCGTGGTCGAGTTGATGCTCGACGGCGTCCCCGTCGTCGCGATGCACCGGGGCACCACGTGGGCCACCCACGACGGGCTGCGCATCGACACGGGCACCTACCTCCCCGGGATGGAGGAGGTCGCGGGAACCAACGTCGTGTCGGTGGGCAAGCCGTCGCTCGCCGCGTTCCTCACCGCCACCGATCTGATGGGCACGGGACCGGACGTGACGATGATGGTCGGCGACGATCTGACGGGTGACGTCCTGGCTGCGCAGCGGGTGGGACTCATCGGTGTGCTGGTGCGGACGGGCAAGTTCCGCCAGTCGATTCTGGACCTCGCCGCGCAGCGACCGGACCACGTCGTCGACTCCGTCGCGCAGCTGCCGAAGCTCCTCGACGAACTCGCCTGAGCGGGGTCCGGGACTAACCGGCCCGGAGCGGGTACTCTCGCGGCGAATCCTCCAATTCGACGTTCCCAGAAGGAGCTTCCATGCTCGCTGTCTCCACCCCCGTCACCTCGACCGCCTCGGCATCGCGTACTCGTATCTCGTCTCTCTTCGGCCGACGGCTGGCACGTGTGGGAGCGGCGATGGCCGTGGGTCTGGGCGTCGCGGCGGGAATCTCGGTGGCCGGCGCAGGCGTCGCCGGTGCCGCCCCCGTCAACTGCGTCTCGCCGCCGTCGGCCAACGACGTCCAGGTGTCGGACACCGCGAGCTGCGGCGCCAAGGCGACCGAGGCCGGCACCGCCCACGCGATGGCCGCGGACAGCGGCACCGCGGTGAGCGTCGCCAACGGGCACAGCGGCGCCACCACGTACGCCAACGGATACGGAACGTCTCTCGGTGCGGCGACGGGCTCGGGTCAGGCGTACGCCGTCTCGCTCGGCGGCGGCATCGCCCGTTCCGGCGCGGCCGACGGCACCACCACCGTCGCGATCGCGGGCTGGGGTTCGGGCGCGACGGCCGACGCGAACGGCGTGGACTGCGTCGGCGCGCTGTCCCTCGCCTTCAACCTGAACACCGGTCAGGTCTGCGCGATGCGCTGATCGCGCCGGCACAGCGCTTCCGTCCCGACCTTGCACTCACCCTGTTCGAGTGCTAAAAATGCACTTGGCACTCGCCACGGGTGAGTGCCAGGTCGGGACGGTGAGACCGGGAACCACAGACACCCCTGGTCGTCCGTCGCGGGCACCGAACTCGGCCGAAGGCGTAAATGAGGCGACCCGACTAGCGGTCGCCTTGTGTGTCACCCCCAATCCGGAGGATCACTTCGCAATGGCCAAGATCATCGCGTTCGACGAAGAGGCCCGTCGCGGCCTCGAGCGGGGACTCAACGCCCTCGCCGACGCAGTCAAGGTGACGTTGGGCCCCAAGGGTCGCAACGTCGTGCTCGAGAAGAAGTGGGGCGCCCCCACGATCACCAACGATGGTGTGTCCATCGCCAAGGAGATCGAGCTCGAGGACCCCTACGAGAAGATCGGTGCCGAGCTGGTCAAGGAGGTCGCCAAGAAGACTGACGACGTCGCCGGCGACGGAACCACCACCGCTACCGTTCTCGCCCAGGCTCTCGTCCGTGAGGGCCTCCGCAACGTCGCTGCCGGCGCCAACCCGCTGGGTCTGAAGCGCGGCATCGAGAAGGCCGTCGAGGCCGTCACCGTGCGTCTGCTCGAGACCGCCAAGGAGATCGACACCAAGGAGCAGATCGCTGCTACCGCTGGTATCTCCGCAGGCGACCCGTCCATCGGCGAGCTCATCGCCGAGGCCATGGACAAGGTCGGCAAGGAAGGCGTCATCACGGTCGAGGAGTCCAACACCTTCGGCCTGCAGCTCGAGCTCACCGAGGGCATGCGCTTCGACAAGGGCTACATCTCGGCGTACTTCGCCACCGACCCGGAGCGCCAGGAAGCCGTCCTCGAGGACGCGTACATCCTGCTCGTGAGCTCCAAGATCTCCACGGTCAAGGACCTGCTGCCGCTGCTGGAGAAGGTCATCCAGTCCGGCAAGCCGCTGGTCATCATCGCCGAGGACGTCGAGGGCGAAGCCCTGTCCACCCTGGTGGTCAACAAGATCCGTGGCACCTTCAAGTCCGTGGCCGTCAAGGCTCCCGGCTTCGGTGACCGTCGCAAGGCTCAGCTCGCCGACATCGCCATCCTCACCGGTGGCGAGGTCATCAGCGAAGAGGTCGGCCTCTCCCTGGAGACCGCCGGACTCGAGCTGCTCGGCCAGGCACGCAAGGTCGTCATCACCAAGGACGAGACCACCATCGTCGAAGGCGCGGGAGACCCCGAGGCCATCGCCGGTCGCGTGTCCCAGATCCGCGCCGAGATCGAGAACAGCGACTCCGACTACGACCGCGAGAAGCTGCAGGAGCGCCTGGCCAAGCTGGCCGGTGGCGTTGCAGTCATCAAGGCCGGCGCTGCCACCGAGGTGGAGCTCAAGGAGCGCAAGCACCGCATCGAAGATGCCGTGCGTAACGCCAAGGCTGCCGTCGAAGAGGGCATCGTCGCCGGTGGTGGCGTGGCGCTGCTGCAGTCGGCTCCCGCACTGGACGACCTGAAGCTCGAAGGTGACGAGGCCACCGGTGCGAACATCGTTCGCGTCGCCCTCGAAGCACCGCTGAAGCAGATCGCCTTCAACGCGGGCCTCGAGCCCGGCGTCGTTGCCGAGAAGGTTCGCAACCTGCCCGCAGGTCACGGCCTCAACGCCTCGACCAACGAGTACGGCGACCTGCTCGAAGCCGGCATCAACGACCCGGTCAAGGTCACCCGCTCCGCGCTGCAGAACGCAGCGTCCATCGCGGCTCTGTTCCTGACCACCGAGGCCGTCGTCGCCGACAAGCCGGAGAAGGCCGGAGCGCCCGTGGGCGACCCGACCGGCGGCATGGGCGGTATGGACTTCTAAAGGCGGCCACGCCTACCGTGCGTGGCTGAGGAGTCCTCGGACTCGTTCACCGCGCACGGGCACGAAGTGCTCCGAAAGAGCCCGGGACACCAACTGGTGTCCCGGGCTCTTTCTCGTCTGTGCGTCGTTTGCCGGGTCCGTTTCACGGCCACAGTGCTTTTCGGGGTTGTGTTCTCGTCTCAGTGTCCGGCAGGCATCAGCATCCAGGCGGCGAGGTAGACGAGGGCCGCGGTGCCGCCGGTGACCAGGGTGGCCACCACGGTGAGCAACCGGACGAGGTTGACGTCCACCGAGAAGTATTCGGCGATGCCGCCGCAGACGCCTGCGAGCATCTTCTGGCTGTCGGAACGGGTGAACTGGCGGGGAGTGTTGCTGTCGAATGTCATGCCTCCATCCTGTTCGGCGGGACCGGCCCGCACCATCGGGATGTACCCCGATCTCTACCCTGGTCTTTCACCCTGAGCAGTGACGACGCGCCCAGGAACTCCGAAATCCCACTCTTCGGGTCAAATTGGTGTAATAATGAAGAATTTTTTTGCGTCATCCATTTTTCTGGACAAATGAGATGCGCGTACCACGGCCACAGAAGAGATGTGCGAAATTCGCCAACTCTTCGTTTCTTCGGAGGGGAATTCAAGGGAAACGACAAGAAAATGCCCGGAAACGGTGAATCGAGGTATGTTCTGTCGCTCTTCGATTACGGGATCGGGAATCCGGGGGTCGAGGTCTCGGCGTATTCCCTGGTGGTGCGGCGTGTTTCGGAGGTAATTGGGGATTAGCCGGTGTTTGATCAACGGTTCTTCGTTAAGTCAACGATCGCAAATGTTTACCACTTCGTGCTTATTCGGAGCGAAAACTCGGGTACAAATGACGGAGCCCCTGATCGCAGGGGGAGTTCGAAAATCCACTGCGTCGAATAGGAGTAATACTATGTCCGACAGCCTTTTGGGTCTGCTCGAAGCGCTCACCACACTGATCGGCTTCCTCGGGTCCGTCGGGGGATAGGGACACCCCGTTTCGACCCCACTTCTGAACGAGAGCTGGAGTTCGCATGACATCATGTGGGCTCCAGCTCTCGCCTCTACGGAGTCGGGCAGGCGACGTCGCAGCGAAGGAGAACGATGGTCAACCGCACTGCAGCGGGTAGGTACGGGGTGCGCTTGGCGCTCGCGGTCGCTCTGACGACGGCCGTTCCCTGCCTCGGGGTCCAGGCGTCCGCTTCCGCAGATCCCGCCGAAGACGCCACTGTCGCGGACGGCGGCTCCCACCTGGTGAGCACCGACCCGATCGACGACCGGCAGTCGACCATTCACGTGTACTCGGCGTCCATGGACCGCGAGATTCCGCTGCGGGTGATCACCCCCGCGGACACGAGCGCGCCGAGGCCGACGCTCTACCTGCTCAACGGTGCGGGCGGCGGCGAGGACTCCGCCACGTGGCAGGCCCGGACCGACGTCGTCGACTTCTTCGCCGACAAGAACGTCAACGTCGTCACGCCCATGGAGGGCGCGTTCAGTTACTACACGGACTGGGAGCAGACCGACCCGGAACTGGGCAACAACAAGTGGACGACGTTCCTCACGAAGGAACTTCCGCCGATCGTCGACTCCGCGCTCGACACCAACGGCGTCAACTCGATCGCCGGCATCTCGATGGCCGGCAGCTCCGTGCTGAGCCTGGCGCAGTCGGCGCCCGACCTGTACCAGAGCGTCGGCGCCTACAGCGGGTGCGCGATGACCAGTACCGACCCCGGTCGCGCGTACGTACGTATGGTCGTCGAGGGTCGCGGCGGCGGCGACACCGCCAACATGTGGGGTCCTGAAGACGGTCCGGGGTGGGCCGCCAACGACCCGTACATCAACGCGGAGAAGCTGCGCGGACTCGACATCTATGTCAGCAACGGATCCGGGCTGCCCGGGGCGGGCGATCAGCTGAACGCACCGGGAATCAACGGCGACATCGGGACGCTCGCCAACCAGATCCTCGTCGGCGGCGCCATCGAGGCCGCCACCAACCAGTGCACCCACGCGCTGGCGGACAGACTGAACGAACTGCAGATTCCTGCGACGTTCGACTTCCGGCCCACCGGCACCCACTCCTGGACCTACTGGCAGGAAGACCTGCACAAGTCGTGGCCGATGCTCGCCGCGTCGATCGGCCTCTAGCGTCCGGTCTCGGAACAGAATCGACCCCCGCAGATCCCGGATCTGCGGGGGTCGAGCCGTCTAGTCTGACGAAGTGGAGACAGTACCGATCCAGATGCCCGACGGAACCACCACTCCGGTTCGCCTGTTTCCCGGCCCGGACGACGCCTCCGTGATCGTGGTGTTTCCCGGCCTGGGAATTCCCGCCGGCTACTACGAACCCTTCGCCGAGGAACTCGTGTCCCGGGGATTCAACGCGGCGATCGGCGAACTCCGCGGCCAGGGCGACAGCCGCCCCCGCCCGAGCAGCGACAGCACGTACGGCTACCACGAACTGGTGGCCCTCGACTTTCCCGCGATTTTCGAAGTGGTGCGCGAGCGTTTTCCTGCGGCGACGCCGTTCCTGCTGGGGCACAGCATGGGCGGTCAGCTCGGTGTGATGTACGGGGCACGGATCCGGGGCCGGCTCGGCGGAATCGTGCTCGTTGCGTCCGGGTCGCCGTATCACCGCGGGTTCCCCGGGATCCATGCCCCGAGGATGCTCGTCGGTGCCGCGGCGATGTCGATGACCGCCAACCTGGCCGGGTTCTGGCCAGGCGACAAACTGGACATCGGCGGGTTCGGGCGGCAGTCGAAGGTGCTGATCACCGATTGGTCGCGATTCGCCCGCACCGGCAGGATCGAACCCGACGGAGCCGACATCGACTACGAGGAACGCATCGCCCGGCTGACACTGCCGGTGCTGTCCGTGACGGTCGAGGGCGACGATCTGGCGCCGGAATCGGCGGCGAAGAACCTCCTCGCGAAACTCCCCAACGCCGACGTCACGCTGTGGCACCAGCCGCAACCACTCGGCCACAACGGGTGGATCCGCGAGCCGGCGAGCACCGTCGACCGGATCGTCGACTGGATCCACGACCACACCTGACCTGTGAGTACTTCTTAACCGCGGGCGGTTGAGAAGTACTCACAGGGGGTCAACGGGTGAGCTGCTCCCACAGGAACGTGAACGTGAGCGCCGATTTGAACGCGGCCTGCGCGTTGTCCGCGGCCCCGCCGTGCCCGCCCTCGATGTTCTCGTAGTACCAGACCTCGTGACCCTGCTCCTCGAGCAGCGCCGTCATCTTGCGGGCGTGGCCGGGATGGACGCGGTCGTCGCGGGTGGAGGTGGTGACGAGGATCGGCGGGTAGTCCGCCGCCGGGTCGGTGTTCTGATACGGCGAGTACTCGCCGATGAACTTCCAGTCGTCCGGGTTGTCCGGATCGCCGTACTCGGCCATCCACGACGCCCCGGCGAGCAGCAGGTGGTACCGCTTCATGTCGAGGAGCGGAACCTGGCACACGATCGCGCCGAACAGTTCCGGATAGCGGGTGAGCATGACGCCCATGAGCAGCCCGCCGTTGCTGCCGCCCTGGATCCCGAGCTGCTTCGACGTGGTGATACCCCGGGTCACGAGGTCGCGGGCGACCGCGGCGAAGTCCTCGAACGCCTTGTGCCTGCCCTCCCGCACCGCCTGGGTGTGCCACGACGGGCCGTACTCGCCGCCGCCGCGGATGTTCGCGACCACGTACGCGCCGCCGCGTTCGAGCCACGCGAACCCGACCGACCCGCTGTACCCGGGGACCATCGAGTTCTCGAAGCCGCCGTATCCGTACAGCAGGGTGGGGCAGGGTCCGGTCACGTCGTCGCGGCGCACGACGAAGTAGGGGATCTCGGTTCCGTCGTCGGACACCGCGAAGTGCTGCGACACCGACATGCCGTCCGCGTCGAAGAACGAGGGTGCCTGCTTGACGGGTTCGAGCGCACCACCGACGGATCCGTACAGCAGCGTCGCAGGCGTGGTGAATCCGCTGGAATTGACGAAGAAGTCGTCGCCGGTGCGCGGGTCGGTGCTGATGACCCCGCTCGCCGTGAGTTCCGGGACACCGTCGAGAGGCTTCTCCTCCCACCCGGTGTCGTTCGGCGTGAGCACCGACAGCTTGGTCTGCACATCCGACAGTCGCACGAGGAGGAGGTGGTTTTTCGTCCACGTTCCCTGTTCGAGGGACGTGTGCTCGTCCGGCGTGAACAGCGGCGTCAGCTCACGGGACCCGGCGAGGAAGTCGGCGTAGTTCGCGGCGAGCAGCGACCCGGCCGGGTAGACGGTGCCGTCCACCTCCCAGTCGGTGCGCGGACGGATGGTCAGCCACTCGCGGTACACGGACGAACCCGCGTCGTCCGGGGTGTCGATCCGGACCTTCGACCCGTCGGGGAGCAGTTCGTAGCGTTCGGAGTTGTAGAAGTCCATCGACCGGCCGACGAAGTGCCGCTCGTACCCGGGGGTGTCGTCGTACGACGCGCCGACGGACACGTCGGTGGTCTCGCCCTCGAAGACGGTGACCGCTTCGGTGAACGGGGTGCCGCGATGCCAGCGTTTCGCGATTCTCGGGTAGCCGGAGTCGGTCATCGAGCCCTCGCCGAAGTCGGTCCCGACGTACACGGTGTCCTTGTCGATCCAGCTGATGCTGGTCTTCGCCTCGGGGACGTCGAACGCGTGGTCGCCGCCGACGAATTCGCGCTTCTCGAGGTCGAATTCGCGCACCACGGACGCGTCGGCGCCGCCGCGGGAGAACGACAGCAGGGCACGCGACTGCTCGGGTCGCAGCACGCTCGCGCCTGCCCACACCCAGTTCTCGCCCTCCCGTTCGGCGAGTGCGTCGACGTCGAGCAGGACGTCCCAGTCGGGGTTGTCGGTGCGGTACTGCTCCAGGGTGGTGCGCCGCCAGATGCCGCGCTTGTGTTCGCCGTCGCGCCAGAAGTTGTACAGGTACTCGCCGCGCATGCCCGCGTAGGGGATCCGGTCGTCCGTGTCGAGCACGTCCAGGATCCGGCTCTCCAGCGCGGAGAACCCGGCGTTCTCGGTGTACTCGGCGAGCGTGCGGGCGTTGCGTTCCCGGACCCAGTCGAGTGACCGTTCCGCGGTGACATCTTCGAGCCAGAGGAAGGGATCCGTCATGGCGCCATTCTTGCAGGCGGTGTCGTGCCTGGTCGCGGCGGGAAAGGTGTGACGGATGAGGCTACCCGCGAGTAACGCGACCGCGTGGAGACAGCGAATCGGGACGGGACTACCCTGAACAACCGTGACCTCACACTATGACGTCGTTGTCCTCGGAGCCGGTCCCGGTGGGTACGT
>NZ_JARJBD010000060.1:0-62789 GCF_029269925.1 Rhodococcus sp. T2V | reverse complement strand
CGAACATCACAAAACTTGACTCAATAATCTGGCTACGCCGCTTTTAGCTACCTAGCTCTCGATCGGCGTCGCCGTCTCCAGTGCCGCGGCCAGGAACTCCGCCGGAACATCCGGCCAGTCGGACGGCCACCGGCCCGCTCGCCTGTCCTCGAGCAGCGCCGTCAGGGCGGGCACCATGCGCGGACCGCCGTCGATCAGATAGCGCACGAAGCCGATTCGCACACACGTCGCGGCGATGGACGCCAGCACCGGCTTCGCTTCGTCGACCCGTCCCGCGGCGACCAGGCACGCGACGAGCAGGCGATTGGCCTGCATCGCCGCCCTCGGCCTGCGGTCCTGCTCGACCCGGCGCACCCACTCCTGCGCGCGGCGACACGCGACGTCGGGCTCGACCGCCGACTGCTTCCGGATCTCGGTGGCGTCGTCGAGCTGCGCGATGATCTCGGCGAAACCGAAATCGGGTTCCCGGGTGGGTTTCCCGGCAGTGGGCGGCGGCTGCGGCGAGGCGGGCAGGCCGAGCCGGACCCGCTCGTTCTCGACCCGGGCCCGCAGCCGGGGCAGTCCCAGCGAGGCCGCCGCGGACGCCCCCTCGTCGAGGTGCCGGGCAGCGGACACGACGTCGCCGCGTGCCGCCTTCAGCCGGGCGCCCGTGACGAACCGGGCGATCATGAAATCGACTATGCCTGCCTCCGGTCCGAGTTCGTAGCTCTCGTCGAGAAGTCGCTCGGCCTCGTCGAGGCGACCCAGTTCGTACATCAGCTCGCCCAGGAGCGCCCCCGCGAGACGTGCGGCGTGCGAGTGCGAGCCGATCGATTTCGTCGCGGTCTGCACGGCCAGCCGGAAGTTGTCCTCGGCCGCGGTGATGTCGAGTTGCTCCATCGCGGCGATACCGGCGAAGCAGTAGCCGTACATCTTGCTGAACGGTCCGATGGTCCGCTGGTGGTAGCCGGTGGCCCACTCCTGCAGGCGGCGCGCTTCCACGAAATCGAACTGGGCGATCGCGACCGCGGAGGCGAGATTGGACCCCGCCGAGACCACCCACGCGCGTAGGGTTTCCGGTCGGGCCAGACATTCCGCGATGAGGTCGGGCACTCCGGCGATGCGATCGGACGACACCGCGATCACGGCGCGGACGATGTCGGCCTCCACCCGGATGTCCGCCTGCTCGGACTCGCTCAGCGCCGAGGACTCGAGGCTCGACGCGACCAGCGACAGCGCCTTGAGCGCCGGCGACACCCGCTGCAGCAGGATGTTCGCCCACGCCACCGCGATCTGGATGCGCGGACTGGACTCGACCAGCGTCTGCGGCAGCTTGTCGACCAGGCCGAGCAGCGCGACCATCCGCGAATGCTCCACCAGGTACATGCCCTGTTCCTCGACCACCGCGACGGCCACGTCGCGATCGCCCGCCGCCAGCGCGTGATCCACTGCGTCGCTGACGTAGTGGTGATCGGCGAACCAGTGCGCGGCCGCACGGTGCAGATCCGCGACGCGCGACGGATGATCGCGCTCGAGCCGTCGGCGCAGGTATTCGGCGAACAGGTGGTGGTACTCGAACCACTCCCGGTCCTCGTCGAGGCTGCGCAGGAACAGGTCGCGCGATTCGACCTGCTCGAGCAGGGCCTGACCGCGGGTCACGTTCGCCAGCACGCACGCGAGGTCGCCGCACACCCGCTCGGTGATCGACGTGGCCAGCATGAAGTCGAGCAGTGCAGGCTCGAGAGTGCTGAGCACGTTCTCCGCCAGGTACTCGCCGATCGCGTGATGGCGGCCCGACATGTGCCGGATGAGGTCGCCGGGATCGGCGCGATCGCGCAGCGAAAGCGACGCCAGTTGCAGCGCCGCCACCCACCCGTCCGTGGTCTCCTCCAGCGCCTCCACGTCGGAGTCGTCGAGGTGCAGTCCGCCGAGGTCGACCAGGAACCGCTGCGACTCTGTGAGGTCGAAACGCAAAGCCACGGAGTCGATTTCGACGAGCTCGTCACGCACCCGCATCTTGGCGAGCGGAAGTCCTTCCTGGCTACGGCTGCTCACCACCATCTGCAGGTGATGGCAGCCGTTCTCCAGGATGAAGTCCATCGCCGCGATCGTGTCCGATGACGTGACACGGTGCCAGTCGTCGATCATCACCACCACGTGCCGGCGGCTGTCGTGGACCTGATTCACCAGCGACGTGAGCACGAACCGTTCCGCGTCGGCGCCGTTCTCGTCGAGCGCCTGCCCCAGTTCGTCCGCGAGCGTCGGCTCGGCCCGGCGGATCGCCTCGACGAGGTGGGACAGGAACCACACGACGTTGTTGTCGTCGTTGTCCACCGTCAACCAGGCGACGGCGGCGCCGTCCTCGATGAGGACGTCGCGCCACTGGGCCGCGACGGTGCTCTTCCCGAACCCGGCGGGGGCGTGGATGAGCGTCAACCGCCGCCGCTGGCCCAGCCGCAGCAGATCCAGGAGGCGGGTGCGCTCCACCAGCGAACGCATCGGGGTCGGCGGCCGGAACCGGGCGGCGGCGCTCGGCGGGGTGGCACCCGACCGCCGCCGGTAGCTGCGACTGCGCCCGGACTGCGTGGTCGGCGTCGAACTGTGCTCGGTGCGCGGGAACTCGTCCGCCGCGGCGGGGAGCGCCATCTCGTCGACGTCGAGTCCGTGCCTGCGTTCGATGTCGCGGAGTTCCTGCCCGAATTCCGCTGCAGATTCCGGTCGGTCGGTCGGTTCCTCGGACATGGCCCGCTCGATGGCAGTGCACACGTCGTCGGGAATGTCCTCGCCCCGCAGATCCGGAACGGGTTGCGTGGCGATGCGGAGGAACTGCGCGACGAGCCGCTCGCCGCTCCGCCGCTCGAACGCGGCATGCCCGGTCAGAAGACAGAACAGCGCGGCGCCCAGGCTGTACACGTCGGAGGACGCGGACGGCGCGTCACCGCGCAGGACCTCCGGGGCCGTGAACGCCGGCGAACCGGTGATCATGCTCGACGTCGTCTCGAAACCCCCCGAGACGCGCGCGATGCCGAAGTCGGTGAGCTGTGGTTCCCCGTATCCGGTGAGCAGGATGTTCGCGGGCTTCACGTCGCGGTGCAGCGTGCCGAGGCGGTGCGCCGTCTCCAGAGCGCCGGCCAGCTTCACGCCGATGCGCAGCGTTTCACTCCACGGCAGCGGCCCTTCGCGGCGAATCCAGGCGTCCAGCGAGTTGCGCTGGTGATACGGCATCACGATGTAGGGCCTGCCACTGCGTGTCACCCCGGACTGCAGGATGTCGACCACGTGCGGATGCCCCGACAATTTTCCCATCGCACGCTGCTCGCGCAGGAAACGTTCCCGGTCTTCGCCGTCCAGATCGGACGACAGCACCTTGATCGCGACCGTGCGGTCGAGGGCCGTCTGCAGGCAGCGGTACACGACCCCGAACCCTCCCCGGCCGATCTCGCGGGCGTCGTCGAATCCTTCCGAAGACAGCTCCGCGACGATGTCGGTCACGACGATCCGCTTGGTAGCCTGCGGATCCGAGTCGGTCGGCCCGGAACTGCTTTCCGGGTGTCGTGGCACACTCAATGAAATCACCTTCTCGGTGCACTGACGCCAGCATATCGCGGTCGTGTGACACGGAGAGCGGTGTTCGAGAACGAGTAGACCCGAGGAGAATTCGACGGTGACGGATACCGGCATTGCGACAGCGCGCACGACCCCGGCCGAGCGCACCCTGGCCCAGCTCCTCGACGCGCGAATCAGTTGCAGGGCATACTTGCCGGAGCAGGTGCCGCGCGACGTGATCGAGAGGATCCTCGAACTCGCGCAGCAGACGCCGTCGTGGTGCAACACGCAGCCGTGGCAGGTCGCGATCACCGACGGGGAGGGCACCGAGCGGTTCCGCGCCGGGCTGGCGGAGTACGTCCGCACCCACCCGCAGGAGTCCGACTTCGACTGGCCGCGCGAATACGTGGGCGAACACAAGCAACGCCGCCGCGAGTGCGCCATGCAGCTGTACGCCAGCGTCGGGATCGCCCCCGGCGACCGGGCCGCGTCCGCCGAGCAGACGATGAAGAACTTCGACCTGTTCGGGGCGCCGCACGTCGCGATCGTGACCACTCACGAAGCACTCGGCACCTACGGCGCCGTGGATTGCGGCCTGTACGTCGAGACGTTCCTGCTCGCCGCGCAGAGCCTCGGAGTGGCGACGATCCCGCAGGCCGCCGTCGCGGGAAGTTCGCGGTTCATCCACGACTTCTTCGCGCTCGAGGCGGACCGCAGGGTGGTCTGCGCGATCTCGTTCGGGTATCCCGACACCGAGAACCCCGTCAACGGATTCCGCACCCACCGGGAACCCGTCGCTCACGTCGCGCAGTGGGTGTCCCGGTAACGTGCTCGACTCCGAAGCGTTCGACCGGGACGACCTGTTCTCCCGGCTGCGTCGACGCCCCGACGTCGAGGCCCCCAACCTGACGGCCGTCGACGCCGCCGACCGGCTGATCCTCGACGAGGCCGCGGCCGCGCTGTCCGCGGCGTCTCCCGGGACGCTCACCGTGATCGGCGACCACTACGGCGCCCTCACCCTCGGCGCCGCGGCGACGCACGGTGCCACCGGAATCCGCGTGCACCAGGACCCGCTGACCGGCGAACTGGCGCTGGCCGCCAACGCCGCGACCGTCGGGCTCGCCGACCGGTACCGGGCCTGCGCGCTCGGCGAGGAACTGCTCGCGGGGGCGACGGTCGTGCTGATGCAGCTGCCGCGGAGCCTCGGCGAGCTCACCGAGGTCGCCGAGACGATCGCCCGCCACGCCGATCCGTCCGTCGTCGTCTACGCGGGCGGACGCAACAAGCACATCTCCACCGCCATGAACGACGTGCTGGGGCGGTCGTTCTCCGACGTCCGCGCCACCCTCGGCAGACAGAAGTCGCGGGTGCTGATCGCGCGCGGACCGCGGGACTCGGCGCAGCAGACGTACCCCGTCACCGATCACCTCGCCGAGATCGGGCTGGACGTCGTCTCCTACGGGGCGGCGTTCGCCGGCCCCAAACTGGACATCGGGACCCGATACCTCCTCGACTTCCTGCCCCGGGTGAACCCCCGGGCACGGGCCGCGGTGGACCTCGGCTGCGGAACCGGCATCCTCGCCGTCGGCCTGGCCCGCCTCCTCCCGGAGGTGGCGGTGATCGCGACGGACCAGTCGTCGGCGGCGGTGGCGTCTGCTGCCGCGACCGCCCGCGCCAACGGGCTCGACGGGCGGGTGTCCACCCTGCGCGACGACGCCATGTCCAGCCTCGCGACCGACAGTCAGGACGTCGTCCTGTGCAACCCGCCGTTCCACGTCGGCGCGGCCGTCCACACCGGTGGGGCGTCGAAGATGTTCGCCGAAGCCGGCCGCGTGCTCCGGCCCGGCGGAGAGTTGTGGACCGTGTACAACTCCCACCTCGGATACCGGGGCCGGTTGCAGCGGCTCGTCGGGAGAACCGACGTGGTCGGGCGGAATCCCAAGTTCACGGTCACCCGGTCGGTGGCCTGACCGCCACGCCGACCGGCCTCGTCTGGCGAGTGTCCCCGCGGCACCGGTAGAGTCCGAATTGTCCGACCCGAAAGCGACGAACGGGAACTTGCGGTGGGTGCGGGACGTTCAACGTACAAGACACCCGGATCCACCCGGCGAGCCACGAGAAGGGATGTGCACGGTGCGCACCACCAGTAACCCGGTGTTCCGCAACCTGCCCAAACAAGAGGGCAGCGGCGGATACGCCTCGTTCGGATCTACGACGGCCGGCGCCGCGCAGGTCACGCAGCAGTTCGGTCAGCCGCAGTACACGCAGGCCGAGCCCTACCGGACGGGTCCCGACCACCGTTCGATGACCATCGACGACGTCGTCACCAAGACAGGCGTCACGCTCGGCGTGCTCACGGTGTCGGCGATCATCTCCTACTTCCTGGTGAGCAACGACGCGAACCTGGCGACCCCGCTCGTCATCGGCGGCGGCCTCGTCGGTCTCGTACTGGTCCTCGTGGCCACGTTCGGCCGCAAGATGGACAACCCGGGCATCGTCCTCGCCTACGCGGTCGCGGAGGGCCTGTTCCTGGGCGCGCTGTCGTTCATGTTCACCGACGTCACCTTCGGTGGAGTCGGCGGTGCGGCGCTCATCGGGCAGGCCGTGCTCGGCACGTTCGGCGTGTTCTTCGGCATGCTCGTCGTCTACAAGACCGGCGCCATCCGGGTCACACCCCGCCTGACGCGGATGATCATCGGCGCCCTCATCGGTGTCGTCGTCCTCGCCCTCGGCAACCTGATTGCCAGCTTCTTCACAGAAGGCGGCCTCGGCCTCCGCGACGGCGGTCCCGTGGCGATCATCTTCAGCCTCGTCTGCATCGGCATCGCCGCGTTCAGCTTCCTGCTGGACTTCGACGCCGCCGACCAGCTGATCCGCGCCCAGGCGCCGGAGAAGGCAGCGTGGGGCGTCGCCTTCGGACTCACCGTCACCCTGGTGTGGCTGTACGTCGAGATCCTGCGACTGCTGAGCTACTTCAACAGCGACTAGGCGCGAAAGCGCGAAGAAGGCCCCGGGAGCGGAAGCTCTCGGGGCCTTTTCGCGCTTCGCGCCCGTGAGTGGTTAACGAGCCTCTGCACTCGTCAACCACGCACAGGCGGCGGAGCCGCCTAGCTCAGGCGCTCGAGGACCATCGCCATGCCCTGACCGCCGCCGACGCACATGGTCTCGACGCCGAACGTCTTGTCCTGCTCGCGGAGGTTGTTCAGCAGGGTGTTGGTGATGCGGGCGCCGGTCATGCCGAACGGGTGGCCGAGGGCGATGGCGCCGCCGGAGATGTTCAGCTTGTCCTCGTCGATGTTCAGTTCGCGGGCGGAACCGAGAACCTGCACGGCGAACGCCTCGTTGATCTCGAACAGGTCGATGTCGGAGATGGACTTGCCCGCGATGGCGAGTGCCTTCTTGACGGCCTCGATCGGGCCGAGACCCATGATCTCGGGCGACAAGCCGGACACCCCGGTGGACACGATGCGGGCCAGCGGGGTCAGGCCGAGGGCCTTCGCTTTCGTGTCGGACATGATGACCAGGGCGGCGGCGCCGTCGTTGAGGGGGCACGCGTTACCGGCGGTGACGGTGCCGTCGGGTCGGAACACCGGCTTCAGCTGGCTGATGCCCTCGTACGTGGTGCCGGCGCGGGGGCCGTCGTCGGTGCTGACGACGGTGCCGTCGGGGAGGGTGACCGGGGTGATCTCCCGCTCGAAGAAGCCGTTCTTGATCGCTTCCTCCGCGCGGTTCTGCGAGCGGACGCCCCAGCGGTCCTGCTCCTCGCGGGTGATGCCGGTGGCCGAAGCGACGTTCTCGGCGGTCTGCCCCATGGCGATGTAGACGTCGGGAATCTGGTCGTTCTCGCGGGGGTCGGTCCAGGCGACACCGCCCTCGGCGAGGTTCGCGGTGCGTGCCTCGGCGTCGGCGAACCTCGCGTTCTTGGTGTTCGGCAGGCCGTCGGCGTTGCCGGTGACGAAGCTGGACACCGACTCGACACCGGCGGAGATGAAGACGTCGCCCTCGCCGGCCTTGATCGCGTGCAGCGCCATCCGGGTGGTCTGCAGTGAGGACGAACAGTAGCGGTTGACGGTGACGCCGGGCAGGAAGTCGTAACCCAGTTCCACTGCGACGACGCGGGCGATGTTGAAGCCCGACTGTCCGGCGGGCTGGCCGCAGCCGAGGAGCAGGTCGTCGATCTCGGTGGGGTCGAGTTCGGGGATCTTCGCCAGCGCCGCGGCCACCATCTGCGTCGTCAGATCATCCGGGCGGATGGTCTTGAGCGAGCCCTTCATGGCTCGGCCGATCGGTGAGCGTACTGCGGAGACGATGACTGCCTCGGGCATGAAAACTCCTTTGTCAACTGCGGGTGTCTGCACTGTGTTTCAGACCACCCGTTCTGTGGCCTTTCCGACAACTTACGTTGCCGGGCGCCGCCGGGGTCGCCGCCATCTCACTCAGCGACCCGTCGCGTCCCGGGCGCGGACGCTTCCTCGATCGCGAGGAGTTCGTCGAGGCGGGCGGGTGCGCGTCGCCGGACGTCGCGTCGCCACAGAAAACGGTTGAGCGAAGCCGTTATCCGGGTCGACAGCTTGCGTGATTCCGCGGCCTCCGACACCTCCGGCAGATCGGGCAGCGGTCCGCCGTGCCACATGCCCAGGGCCGTCGCGAGTACGGGCACGATCTGGATGGCCGCCAATTCGTAGCCGGCCGCCGACGGGTGGAAGTGGTCGGAGGAGAACATCCGGTCGGGTGCCGCCAGGAACTCGGGGGCCAGCAGGTCGGCGAGTGCCACCGGGTGGCCGCCCGCCGCGCTGGTCGCGGCCGCCTGCGCCCGGGCCAGTCGTAGTCCCCAGGTCCGGACGACGGTACGCAGGGGCTGCGGAATCGCCGTCACCACCCCCAGATCGGGACAGGTCCCGACGACGACGGCGCAGTCGTGGGCGCGGAGCCGTTCGACGGCCTCCCCGAGCCTGCGCGCCGACGCCCGGATGGAGTTCTTGCTCGTCACGTCGTTGGCGCCGACGAGGATCACCGCGGCGTCCGGCGGCGGCCCGGCGACGAACATCGCGTCCACCTGACCGCTGAGCCCGCGGGACGTGGCACCGCCGATGGCCTTGGTGCTCAGCCGGATCCGCTTCCCTGTCTCGTCGGCGAGGCGCCGCGCGATCTGCACGCCGGGCACCTCCTCCGCCGACAAACAGCCCACCCCGGCGGCGGTGGAGTCGCCGAAAATCATCAAGTGGACGTCGTACGGGGTGGTCCGCAGCCAGCGTTCGGGCACCGCCGCGCCGGGGGAGTAGACGCCGTCGGCCTCCGGCGGCTTGGCGACGTTGTGGCCGATCACCCCGCGGGCCGCCGTCGCCTGCGACATCAGATACGAGTACGCCGCCCACGACAGCGTGCCTGCGCTCGAACCTGCCACGACAGCCGCGGCGCCGGCCTTCACTCCGGTCTGCCAGGTCCTCTTGGGCACTGGTCTCACCTTTCCGCTACGTGGTGCTCATCTCACGGGTTCCAGCGGACTGCGTCGGCACCAATCTAGTCGGATCGGGGCCCCCGTGCCGGACGTCTGTGAGCATCGGATCAGGGCATCTGGGAGCATGGAGGCATGCGCATCGCGGAACACGTCGTCGACCTGATCGGCAACACCCCTCTCGTCAAGCTCACTTCCGTCATCGGTGAGAACCACGGGACCGTTGCAGCCAAGATCGAATACCTCAACCCGGGGGGAAGCTCGAAGGACCGCATCGCGGTCAAGATGATCGACGCCGCGGAGGCGTCGGGCGAGCTGAAGCCCGGTGGGACCATCGTCGAGCCCACGTCCGGCAACACCGGCATCGGCCTCGCGCTGGTCGCCCAGAAGCGCGGATACAAGTGCGTGTTCGTGTGCCCCGACAAGGTCAGCGAAGACAAGCGGAACGTCCTCAAGGCGTATGGCGCCGAGGTCGTGGTGTGCCCCACCGCGGTCGCGCCCGAGCACCCGGACAGCTACTACAGCGTCTCCGACCGGCTCGCCCGCGAACTCCCCGGCGGCTGGAAGCCCAACCAGTACTCCAACCCGGGCGGCCCGCAGAGCCACTACGAGACCACCGGCCCCGAGATCTGGGCCGACACCGACGGCAAGATCACCCACTTCGTCGCGGGCGTCGGCACCGGCGGCACCATCACCGGCACCGGTCGCTACCTCAAGGAGGTGTCCGGCGGCAAGGTCAAGGTCATCGGCGCCGACCCCGAGGGTTCCGTGTACTCGGGGGGCACCGGCCGCCCGTACCTGGTCGAGGGAGTGGGCGAGGACTTCTGGCCCAGCGCCTACGACCCGTCCATCCCCGACGAGATCATCGCCGTGTCCGACGCCGACTCCTTCGAGATGACCCGTCGTCTCGCCCGCGAGGAGGGCCTGCTGGTCGGTGGTTCCTGCGGCATGGCCGTCGTCGCCGCGCTCGAGGTCGCCAAGCGTGAGGGCCCCGACGCCGTCATCGTCGTCCTGCTGCCGGACGGCGGCCGCGGATACCTGTCGAAGATCTTCAACGACAAGTGGATGGCGTCCTACGGATTCCTCCGCACCCCGCTCGACGGCAAACCCGACGAGAAGACCGTCGGCGACGTGCTGCGCGGCAAGTCCGGCGAACTCCCGGACCTCGTCCACACCCACCCGTCCGAGACGCTGCGCGACGCCATCGAGATCCTCCGCGAGTACGGGGTGTCCCAGATGCCGGTCGTCGGTGCCGAGCCGCCCGTCATGGCCGGTGAGGTGGCGGGCAGCGTCACCGAGCGCGACCTGCTCAGCGCCGTGTTCGAGGGACGCGCACACCTGGCCGACCCGGTCGAGAAGCACATGAGCAAGCCGTTCCCGCTCATCGGTTCGGGCGAACCGGTGTCGGCCGCCACCAAGGCGCTCGGCGACACCGACGCGCTGATGGTCGTCGACGACGGAAAGCCCGCGGGCGTCATCACCCGTCACGACCTGCTCGGTTTCCTCAGCGCCGGCTCCTAGACGACACGTCGAGGGCATGACGAGGTAAGACCGGTCCCCGCTGCGCACGGAACGTGCGGTGCACAGTGGGGTGCCGGTCCGCTGTCCGTGAGGGGGAGGTCACAGTGAGTGCTCGTCTGCGTCGTGTCCTGGTGGTTCCGGTCGCCCTGCTCGGGTTCGCCGCCGCCGGATGCGGGAACAGGATCGAGGGTGCCGCCGTCGCACAGCCGGGCTCGTCCGACGTCGGATCGGTGTCCTCGGGCACGTCTCCGTCCGGAGCGTCCGCCGACTGCGCCGCGCTGACGAAGGCGCTCGGCCGGCTCGTCTCGGACCGGCCGCATCTCACCGAGGCCGTCCTCCCCGGATCGACCGATCCGACCTGCTCGTGGTCCAAGGGGCCGACCAACGTGATGAGCACCATCACCGCATCGGTCAGGCCGCAGGTCACCGATCCCGCCGTCATCGTCGAGATGCGGAACGGGACGAACGTCGTCGCAGACCCCCGGTCCGCCGAGTTCGGCGGGGTGGTCCTCGACGTCGTGGCCATGGCCCTGCTCACACCCGAGCACAGCATCATCGTCAACGCGTTCGACCCGTCCGTCAGCGACGCGACCAAGCTCGACGTCGCCTTCGCCATCGCGGAGTATCTGGAGAATTAGGTCCCCACTAGGCTGGGGGCCATGAGTGAGCAGCGCAGCAAAGCGGACAACATCAGCTGGCAGGGGTTCTCCACCAAGGCCGTGCACGCAGGATTCGACCCCGACCCGCAGACGGGCGCCGTCAACGTCCCCATCTACGCGAGTTCGACGTTCGCCCAGGACGGCGTCGGCGGCATGCGGAACGGATTCGAGTACGCCCGCACCGGCAACCCCACCCGACGACCGCTCGAGGCCAACCTCGCCGCCCTGGAGTCGGGCACGTACGGTCGCGCCTTCGGGTCGGGCATGGCCGCCACCGACTGCCTGCTCCGTGCCGCGCTCCGCCCCGGCGACCACCTCGTCATCCCGAACGACGCCTACGGCGGAACGTTCCGCCTGATCGACAAGGTCTTCACCCAGTGGGGCATCGAGTACACGCCCGCCGCGGTGTCCGACGTCGACGCGGTCCGGGCCGCCATCCGGCCCAACACCAAGCTCGTGTGGGTCGAGACGCCCACCAACCCGCTGCTCAACATCGGTGACATCGAGGCACTGTCCGACATCGCACACGAGGCCGGCGCGAAGATCGTCGTCGACAACACGTTCGCGTCGCCGTACCTGCAGCAGCCGCTGCAGCTCGGCGCCGACATAGCCCTGCACTCGACGACGAAGTACATCGGCGGGCACTCCGACGTCGTCGGCGGCGCACTCGTCACCAACGACGAAGAGCTCGACACGGCGTTCGCGTTCCTGCAGAACGGGGCAGGCGCGGTCCCCGGACCGTTCGACGCGTTCCTCACCCTCCGCGGCATCAAGACCCTCTCACTGCGCATGGAGCGGCACAGCGACAACGCCGAGAAGGTCGTCGAACTGCTCAGCGGGCACCCCGCGGTGTCGCAGGTCATCTACCCCGGGCTCGAGTCGCACCCCGGCCACAAAGTCGCGGAGAAGCAGATGCGCCGCTTCGGCGGCATGATCTCGGTCCGCCTCACGGGCGGCAAGCAGGCTGCGCTGGACTTCTGCTCGCGCACCGAGATCTTCACGCTGGCCGAGTCGCTCGGCGGCGTCGAATCGCTGATCGAGCACCCGGGCGCCATGACCCACGCCTCGACCGCCGGTTCGCTCCTCGAGGTGCCGGACGACCTGGTGCGCCTCTCCGTCGGCATCGAGGACGCCGCCGATCTGGTGGGCGACATCGAGCAGGCGCTGAAGTAGGCGGCTTCGCCGCCCGTGCGTGGTTACGGAGTCTCTGCACTCGGTAACCACGCACGGGGCGCGGAGCGCCCTATGCTGACCCGCGTGGAGCCTGTCACGCTGGACCAGATCAGAGCAGCCCGTAAGCTGCTGGACCCCGTCATGCGCCGGACGCCGGTGATCGCGTCCCGGGCGCTGTCGGAACGATGCGGGCACGTCGTGTCGCTGAAGTGCGAAAATCTGCAGCGCACAGGATCTTTCAAACCTCGTGGTGCGTACAACCGGATCGCGAACCTGGCGGTCGCGGAACGGGCCTGCGGGGTCGTGGCGGCCAGTGCGGGCAATCACGCGCAGGGTGTGGCCTGGGCGGCCACCGAACTGGGCATCCCGTCCACCGTCTTCATGCCCACCGGCGCACCCCTGCCGAAACTCGTCGCCACCAAGGCGTACGGCGCGACCGTCCACCTCACCGGCGACACGGTGGACGACGCGCTCGTCGCCGCGAAGGCGTACGCGGACGAGACCGGCGCCGTCCTCATCCATCCCTTCGACCACGTCGACATCGTCGCCGGGCAGGGGACCGTCGGGCTGGAGATCCTCGAGCAGGAACCCGACGTCGGCACGATCGTCGTCCCGACCGGCGGGGGCGGCCTGATCGCGGGTATCGCCGCCGCGGTGAGGGCAACGAGGCCCGACGTGCGGATCGTCGGCGTCCAGGCCGAGCAGGCGGCGGCCTGGCCGCGTTCGCTGGTCGAGGGTCGCCCGATTCCGCTGGAGACCATGTCGACCATGGCCGACGGCATCGCGGTCGGCCGCCCCGGAGACGTGCCGTTCGCCCACGTCGGCTCCCAGGTCGACGCGATCGTCACGGTCAGCGAGGACGCGCTGTCCCGGGCGCTGCTCCTGTGCCTCGAACGCGCGAAGCTCATCGTCGAGCCCGCGGGCGCGGCGGCGGTGGCCGCGTTGATCAGCTGCTCCACGGAAGAGCTGGGACTCACCGGGAAGGTGTGCGCGGTGCTGTCCGGCGGCAACATCGACCCGTTGCTGCTCACCCACGTCGTCAATCACGGTCTCCGGGCCGCGGGACGGTATCTCGGTGTGCACGTGACCATTCCGGACCGACCGGGTGGTCTGGTCAGCCTGCTCGGCGTGATCAGCGGCAACGGCGCCAGCGTCGTCGACGTCGTCCATTCCCGCACCGGCGGCGCGCTCGCACTCGACGAGGTGGAGGTGTTCCTCACCGTCGAGACCCGCGGTCCCGGACACCGCCAGGATCTCCTCGAGGCCCTGCGCGACGCCCGGTACTCGGTCCGCCTGCAGGAGTAGGCCGGACCTAGCTCGGCCACCCGCCCAGGGTGATCACCCGGAACTCCTGATCGACCAGCCGGGCAGGCAACTCCAGGTTGGTGAGCCAGTCGATCGCGCCGCCGGCCATCCCGACCGCCGCCGTGCTCGACGCGTGCGCGGTGGTGCAGGACCCGGCGACCACCGACACGGTCCGCCACAACGAGACCGAGTCGGGGTGCAGGGGCTTGACGGTGCTGGCGGTCGCGACGGCCGCACCGGACGGGATCGACACCTGGCAGGTGGGATCGCCCGGCAGATCCTGGACCTGGACCTGCCAGCCGCCCGGCGGTGTGGTCCCGGCCGTGGCGATGTCGCCGCCGAGCGCGACCAGGACGCCGCACCCGAGCAACTCCGCCGTCGTCGACGCACAGTGGTCGGCGGAACTCGCCCTGGCGGTGGCCGTCAGGTCGAGTTCCACCCCGGCGGGGAGCGTGACCTCGGTGCCGTCGACGGTGATCGACCGCCACGAGTGGGGTGCGGGCGCCGACACCGTGGGGTCGAGGGCGCCGTCCGTGGTGCGCGCTGCGGCGAGGGCGTCGGTGAGGAACCGCGCCAACATCGGGGTCACGGTGTTCGGGCCCTCGTCGAGCGCGCGGATCTCGGCGTCGGCGCGGTCGCGGTTGACGGCGGCATCGGCGGCCGCGAGGTAGCCGCGGATCAGGTTCGACGCCGAGCTGAGGGCGTCGGGATCGGTGACGACGATCCGTGCGTGCACACCCCAGGTGGACCATTCGGTTGCGCTGCGTGCGCTGGTCATGTGGTGGTTCTCCGGTGGCGGGATCTCAGGAACCGCTGGACACGGCGTCCGGTGCGCCGAATCCGGCCGAGACGAGGGGCGCCGCCACCGTCGAATCGGGGGTCGCGGGATCAGCGGCCGCCGCCATACCGCCACCGGCGACCAGTCCGGCGATTCCGGCTGCCGCCAACACGCGGCGAACGGGAAGCAGGCGGGAAATCCGTCGGTCTTCACTCATGCCGACCAGCTTCCCCGACGAACCTTAGAACAACCTGGGAAGAATCTGACTCTCGGCGCCGAGTGCGCAGTCGTACCCGACATCCACCGCTGTGACGGAGTCGTCACTACGATCGGATCCGTGATCGCGGACCATGAGGAACTGCTCGATGCCGCTCTGGGCGTGCTGCGGGAGCGCGGCCCCCTGTCCGACCGGGAGCTCGCAGTCGCGCTTGCGGACTCGGGTTGGGGAGGCGTCGACGACCTGATCGAGAACGTAGTGGAGTTCGACGCGCCGCTTCTCGGAACTCTCCCCGACGACCGATGGGTGGCGCTCGACGTTCTGCTCGCGGGACGTGTCCTCACGCACCGCCTCACCGCGGAGGAGATCTCGGCCGATGTCGTGGCGCCAGACGATTTCGGCGCACTTCCGCGCCTCGCATCCGGGGACCCCGACGTCGACGGCTTCGAGGTCGTGTTCTTCGAGGACGAGGCCGACGAACTCGCCGCGAGAGGGGGCGTCGGCGCGAACCGGTCGGACGAGGAAGTGCTCATGCTTCCCCGGGGCACCCTCGCGCAGTGTTCTCCCGGGGATCTTCTGGCGGTGATCGCCACGGACGGCGGAGTGCGCCTCGACTTCGTCGGCGAGCCGGTCGCGGACGCTCCCGAGCTTGCGCTGCGGCTCACTCGTCGGCTGAGCGAGACTTCGGTGATCGACCTCGAGGAGGAGGTCTGCCACCTCCTGGTCGACGATCCGACGGCGTTCACCGTGCCGGCGCTGCCGTTGGCGGAAATAGTCGCGGCAGCCGACTTCGACAGGTCCGGGCAACTCGTCGCCCGTCGCGGATTCGATTTCGAGGCCTACGGCCGAGACCTGATGATCGGCGTGTACGCCGACGAGCTCGGGGTGCCCATGGACGCGGCGGTGGCCGTCGCCACGCTGGTATCGCTGGTCACCGCTCTCGAGGAAGACGAGGACCAGGACATCCAGGCGAGGTTCTTCGAAAGGCCGGAGCGCTACGCGGCCCTCGCCGATCCGGCTGTCATGGAAGTCGCCGCTCAGGAGTTGTTCGACGTCGACGTCGATCCCGAGGTGCTCCTGCTCGCAGCGCAGCGGCTGCTCGTGTCGGGACCGCGCGAAGTGAAAGCCGCCGCGTCGTGGATCGCCGGCCGGGCCACCGAGATGCAGGGCTTCCCGAAACAGGCCGAAGACCACTACGAACACGCGCTCGTCCTGGATGGAGCATTCGATCTCGCTCTCTTCGACCTTGCCCGTTTCGCCTCGGATCGCGGCGATGCAGTCCGCGGGCTGTCGTTACTGAACCGGATGGCCGCCGGGGATGCGGAGCCGCTGCACGCGGTGCTCGAATACTTTCAGCCGACGCCGCGGCCGGGGCTGGGCCGCAACCATCCCTGCTGGTGCGGGTCGGGAAGGAAGTACAAGACGTGCCACCTCGGCAAGGGCGACCATGCCTTGTCCGAGCGGGCAGGGTGGCTGTACCAGAAGGCGAAGTTGCACGCGCAGGAACTCGGCTGGCGCGATCAGATCGTCGATTACGCCGAAATCCGTTCCGAGAACTGGCCCGGTGACGCGGCGCTGTTCGATGCGCTGGAGGACCCTCTGGTCACCGACATCGCACTTTTCGAGGGCGGTGCGTTCGCCGACTTCGTCGAGTGCCGCGGCGACTTGCTGCCGCCGGACGAGTTCGTACTCGCACAACAGTGGCAGGAAGTCGAACGGTCCCTGCACGAGGTGGAAGAGGTCCGGCCGGGTGCGGGTCTGACACTGCGGGACCTGCGCACCGGCGACCGGCGCGACATCAGGGAAGTCACCGCAAGCCACCAACTGCACGTCGGGAATCTGATCTGTGCCCGCGTCGTCCCGGCGGGGGACACGTGGCAGATCTTCGGGGGAATCGAACCGATCTCGCAGGATCGGCGTGCGCGCCTCGTCGAGGCGCTGGACGACGAAACCACGGATCCGGCCGACCTGGTCGAGATCCTCAGCGAACGATTCGTGCCGGTGAGCGGGTGATCGGGGCGGCGGGATTCGCCGGGTTCCGCTCTCCCGCAGGTCACGGTAGGGAACGGATCAATCCCGCAGAATCGCCTCGCATCTGCTGTGCCCCGTCGTAACGTGAACTCACTCGGTTAGGTGCACCGAGGAGGAGGAGCGCACGTATGTCAGTTGATGCAGCGGCGATCATCGTGGCGATCACCACCGCAGCGGGGGCCATCGTTCAGGGAGCGGACATACCGCAGCCGGTCAAAGATCAAGCAGCAGAAGCAATTCAGGTGGTCGAGCAGGCCTCACCCGACGTTCAGAAACAGGTAAACGACGCAATATCGATCCTCCCGGAACCGGCCCGCGTGCAGGCCGAGCAGATGGTGGCCCAGGCCTCGGATGTCGTGAAGCAGGCAACCGACCCCTACATTCCGCCGCCACCCGCCGTCGAGGCGGTGCCGCCGCCTGCCCCGGTACCGCCACTGGCCCTGCCGGACACCCCGCTCGACCAGCCCCCCGTGATGAGTGCCCCCGACGTCGGAACCGCGATCGGGGGCCTCGCCGCTCTGCCGGGGGTACCGGCCCTCATCAGCGGACTCGGATCGCTGATCCCGTCCGTGCCCGCAGGGTTTCCCGGTGTCTCGCTCGCGCCCGTCGGCGCCATCGCCGTCTTCGCACCGTGGATCCGCAAGGCCGGATCGCTGTGCGAGGGCATCAAGCCGCCGACACTGGCGGCCCTGTACTCGGTCGAGAACGGGTTCCGCTACGGCGCGACGTCGCCGGTGTCCCGGGCGGGTGCCCGCGGCCCCGGCCAGTTCATGCCCGAAGCCTGGGCCAGGTACGGCAAGGATGCGGACGGCGACGGCAAGGTCGACATCAACGGCGTCGCCGACCCGATGATGGCGTCCGGTCAGATGCTGTGCGACCTCTTCGGTCAGATCGACGGGTGGAAGAAGGAGGGCGTGGTCAAGGGCGACACCCTCGACCTCACGATCGCCGCCTACAACGCCGGTGCGGGTGCGGTCCGGACGGCCGGGGGCATGCCCGTCGGCAAGTTCGACTACGAGCACGAAACGCAGCCGTACGTCGCACGCATCCGATCGCTCGAGGAGTCGTTCGCGCGGATGCTGTCGCCGTTCTTCTACGGTGCGGCCGCCGGTGACACGAGCCGCGTCGTGGAGGCGGCCATGCGGTTCATCGGCCTGCCGTACGTGTGGGGCGGCGGCAACATCAACGGACCGTCCGGCGGCGGGTTCGACTGCTCGGGGTTGACCTCGTTCGCCGTGTACGCCGCCACCGGCATCACACTGCCCCGCACGTCGGAAACGCAGTGGAAGGTCGGTGTGGAGGTGCCGCTGTCGGAGGCCAGGCCCGGAGATCTGCTGTTCGGCAACTGGCAGTCGGGTGGGCCGGGTCACGTGGCGATCTACGTCGGAAACGGCCAGATGCTGCACGCCCCGACGACGGGCGACGTGGTGCGCATCGGACCGGTGTTCGCCGACATGAAGGCCCGCCGGGTCTTCTGATCACATCCGCAGGGCTCGACGCAGAAAACTCCGGCCCGGGCACTGGGCCCGGACCGGAGTTTTCGGCGGTTGATCCGAGATCAGCTGTGGTAAGGCTCCGCGCTGACGAGCGTCACCTTCATGCTGCTGCCGTTGGGCAGCGTGTATTCGCGGGTCTCGCCGACCTTCGCCTCGAGCAGTGCGCCACCCAGCGGAGAGTTGGGCGAGTACACCTCGAGCTTGTTGTCGCGTGCACCCTCTTCGCGGGTCGCGATCAGGAACGTCTCGGTGTCCTTCTCGTCGCCGTCGTAGTAGACCTTCACCACGGAACCGGGCAGTGCGACACCGGACTGGGTGGGGGCCTCGCCGACCTTCGCGCTGTTCAGGAGTTCCTGGAGCTGACGGATGCGCGCCTCCTGCTGACCCTGCTCTTCGCGGGCCGCATGGTAGCCACCGTTCTCCTTCAGATCGCCCTCTTCGCGACGCTCGTTGATCTCGGCGGCGATGACCGGACGATTGGCAATGAGCTGGTCGAGTTCGCTCTTGAGCCTGTCATGTGACTCCTGGGTCAGCCAGGTCACCTGGGTCTCGGTCATCTCGATCACTCCCTCGTAGTTGGAGCCGCCGGGCTCCCTCGACAGACCACTGCAACAGCAGTGATCAACGGCTCGGCGGATTCGACGGCCGGGGCCGTTCATCTTCCGCCTTGCCGCCAATGCAGCAATACACGGTTCCAAACGGAACCGTGTACCAGGCGATTCTAGCACGATCGGGGAGTGCAAACCCCGAATAACCCGAACGGTCGCTCGGCTGCGCGGGTGTCAGCCGCCGGTCAGGTAGGCAGGAACGTCCAGGCTGCAGCCGTAGATGTCGCCCATCGCAGGGGGGCGCGACGTGTAGACGGGAGCGGTGACTTTCACCGTCTGGCTGTCGCCGCCGGCGATGTACACCTCGCGCCTGCCGGTCTCGGAACCGTCCTTGGAGCGGGAGCGGACGATGCAGACCGCGGCCCGGGACGGATCCTCCCGGGTGACGGTGAACGTGATGTCGAGCTGCGAATCACTCACCAGATCGAACGATGTGGCTTCACTGTCGATCTCGGAGACGGCGAACTTGTCGTATGCGACGAGTGCCACGACCACGCCGACGACGACTACCGCCGCGGAGAGCGCCCACACGAGCCAGCGCTTCGGGCGCGCAGGCTTTGCCGCGGCTGTGTATCGGCCCGGGGGAAGCGTTCTCGTCATCTCTCAACTCTCGTACCGCTCCGGTTCCACGTAACTCACAGCACTCGAGCGGGGGCACGGCTGCAAGCGGAACTCTCGGGTGGAACTATAGAGGACGTGCGTCGGTGCGCCGTCAGCGATGGCGGAGGCGAGAACGCGCGACACGGACAAGCCGGCAACGGCTACTGGCGAAGTTGAGGTGAACGAATACGTGAGCGGATTCCGGCTCATGGCCGTCCATGCGCATCCCGACGACGAGTCGAGCAAGGGTGCCGCGACAACGGCCCGTTACGCCGCAGAGGGCAACGAAGTGAAGGTCGTGACGTTGACCGGTGGTGAACGTGGCGACATCCTCAACCCCGCAATGGACGTGCCCGGGGTGCGTGACCGCATCCACGAGGTGCGCATCGAGGAAATGGCCGAGGCCGCGCGGATCCTGGGAGTCCAGCACCAGTGGCTGGGATTCGTGGACTCCGGCCTCCCGGAGGGCGACCCGAAGCCGCCGCTGCCGGAGGGGTGCTTCGCGCTCGTTCCGCTCGAGGAGTCGACCGAGGCGCTGGTGCGCGCCATCCGTGAGTTCCGTCCGCACGTCGTGACCACGTACGACGAGAACGGCGGGTACCCGCACCCCGATCACATCCGCTGCCACGAGGTGTCGATGGCCGCCTACGAGGCCGCCGCCGACCCGGAGCGGTTCCCCGACGCCGGGGAGCCGTGGAAGGTGCAGAAGGTCTACTACTCGCACGGCTTCATCCGGAAGCGCCTCCTGCAGTTCCAGGAGGAGTACGAGCGCCGCGGCGAAGAATTCCCGATGGCCGAGTGGCTCAAGAAGTGGAAGACCGAGCAGGGCGACCTGATGGCGCGCGTCACCACCCAGATCACGTGTGGCGACTATTTCCCGCAGCGTGACGACGCGTTGCGCGCCCACGCGACGCAGATCGACCCGAACGGCTCGTTCTTCGCGGTTCCGCTCGAGATCCAGCAGAAGATCTGGCCGACCGAGGAATTCGAGCTCGCCAAGACGCGGGTCACCACCTCCATCCCGGAGAGCGATCTGTTCGCGGGCATCCACGAGGACGGCCAGCAGTGAATGCGCTGACGGTGAACATCGTGGCCGGCGCGGCAGACATCCTGGCGCAGACGCCGAGCACCCCGTCCGGTCCCGAATTCGGCAAGGCGTCGCCCATCGGCCTCGTCGTCATTCTCGCGCTGCTCGCGGGCGTGGTGCTGCTGGTGCGTTCGATGAACAAGAAGCTCAAGAACCTGCCCGAGACGTTCGAGCCGGAGCACCCCGAACCGGATCAGGAAGTGGACGAGGGCACCGACCGCGGCGCGATCCACGGCGGCGGCGCGGGCAAGACCGAGCCGCCGAAGCCCACGGACACCCCGCCGAACCTGCAGAAGTAGTCGACAGGAGCTGGACATGGACCCACGCGAACACAACACGCTCGCTGGGTCCACCAGCCCCTATCTGCGACAGCACGCCGACAACCCCGTGCACTGGCAGCAGTGGGGTCCCGAGGCGACCGAGTGGGCGCGGGAACGGGACGTCCCGATCCTGCTGTCGATCGGATACTCGGCGTGCCACTGGTGCCACGTGATGGCCCACGAGTCCTTCGAGGACGAGGCGGTGGCGTCGCTGATGAACGAGCATTTCGTGTGCGTCAAGGTCGACCGCGAGGAGCGTCCCGACCTCGACGCCGTGTACATGAACGCCACGGTCGCGATGACCGGCCAGGGCGGCTGGCCGATGACGTGTTTCCTCACCCCGGACGGTGCCCCGTT
Source organism: Rhodococcus sp. T2V (assembly GCF_029269925.1). Classification (NCBI taxonomy): domain Bacteria; kingdom Bacillati; phylum Actinomycetota; class Actinomycetes; order Mycobacteriales; family Nocardiaceae; genus Rhodococcus; species Rhodococcus sp. T2V. The sequence continues at coordinate 41,657 of NZ_JARJBD010000060.1, read as the reverse complement.
CTACTGCGGCACCTACTACCCGGCCGAGCCGCGTGGCGGGATGCCGTCGTTCACCCAGGTGCTGGGGGCCATCGCGGACACGTGGCGGGACCGCCGCGGCGACGTCGACGACGCGGCCGCCTCGGTGGTCGCGGAACTGCGGCGCGGGGCCGGCGGCATCCCCGAAGGCGATGTCCGGGTGACCGCCGACCTGCTGGACGCGGCCGCCGGGACCGTGCTGCGGGACGAGGACGCCGAACGCGGCGGGTTCGGGGGAGCCCCCAAGTTCCCGCCGTCCGCGCTGATGGAAGGCCTGCTGCGCACGTACGAGCGGTCCGGTGACGCGGACGTGCTCGGCGTTGTGACGCGGACGGCGTCGGCGATGGCGCGAGGCGGCATCTACGACCAGCTCGGCGGCGGCTTCGCCCGCTATTCGGTCGACGCCGCCTGGGTGGTGCCGCACTTCGAGAAGATGCTCTACGACAACGCCCAGCTGCTGCGCGCCTACGCGCACCTGGGCAGGCGGACGGGTTCGGACCTGGCCGTCCGCGTCACCGAGGAGACGGTCGGGTTCCTGCTGCGCGATCTGCGCACCGGGAACGGTTCGTTCGCGTCCGCCCTCGACGCCGACACCGAGGGCGTCGAGGGACTCACGTACGTGTGGACCCCGGAGCAGCTCGTCGAGGTCCTCGGACCGGACGACGGACAGTGGGCGGCCCGGGTGTTCGCAGTGACCGCGGGCGGGACGTTCGAGGCGGGCGCGTCGGTGCTGCAGCTCCCGCGCGACCCGGACGACTGGGACCGTTGGCGCCGGATCCGGGACACCCTGCTCGCCCGTCGTGCGACGCGGCCGCAGCCGGGCCGCGACGACAAGGTGGTCACCGCCTGGAACGGCCTCGCGATCACCGCACTGGCCGAGGCGGGCGCCGGACTCGGTAGACCGGAATGGGTGGACGCCGCCGCCGAGTGCGCGCGCGTGGTGCTGGACTTGCACGTCGTGGACGGTCGGCTGCGGCGGGCGTCCCTGGGAACGTCGGTGGGCGAGCCGGCCGGGGTGCTCGAGGACTACGCCTGCCTGGCGACGGGGCTGCTCGCGTTGTATCAGGCGACCGGCGGCACCGAATGGCTGGCGCACGCGCAGTCGTTGCTCGATCGCGCTCTGATTCACTTCGCCGACGACGAGCGGCCGGGCAGCTGGTTCGACACCGCCGACGACGCCGAAACCCTCGTGACCCGTCCCCGCGACCCGGTCGACGGAGCGACACCGTCCGGGGCGTCGTGCCTGGCCGAGGCGCTGCTCACCGCGGCCGCGGTGGCCGGCGCGGACGCCTCGGGCCGGTACGCGACCGCGGCCGCCGCATCGCTCGACCGCGTCGCGCTGCTCCTGGAGCGCGCACCGCGATCGGCCGGACACTGGCTCGCGGTGGCCGAGGCCTCGGTGCGCGGCCCGATCCAGGTCGCGGTGGCCACCGACGGCGATTCCGCGCTGCTGCGGGAGGCGCGCAGGCTCGCACCCGGCGGTGCCGTCGTGGTCGGCGGCGAACCGGATTCGTCCCCGCTGCTCGCCGACCGGCCGCTGGTCGGCGGCACGTCGGCGGCGTACGTGTGCCGCGGGTTCGTGTGCGACCGCCCGGTGTCGACGGCCGAGGACCTCGCCGCCGCGTTGAGCCGGTAGTCCGGCCTACCGGAACACCACCAGCCACACGGCGATGTAGTGGCACAGCGCCGCGATGACGGTGGCGGCGTGGAAGAACTCGTGATGCCCGAACGTGGTGGGCCACGGGTTGGGCCACTTGGTGGCGTAGAGGATCGCCCCGACCGAGTACAGGATGCCGCCGATCAGCAGCAGCAGCATCGGCAGGACGCCGACCTCGTGCGTCAGTTCGGGTGCCACCGGGACGATGGCCCAGCCGAGCAGCAGGTACAGCGGCACCCCGACCCAACGCGGTGCCGTCGGCCACAGCATCTTCAGCGCGACCCCGGCGAGTGCCCCCGCCCACACGACGATCAGCAGCGTCCGGCCGGTGTCGGGCGGCAGACCCAGCACCGCGAACGGGGTGTAGCTGCCTGCGATGAACAGGAAGATCATCGAATGGTCCGCGCGCTTCATCCACGTGCGGGCCGCGACGGTGTTCCAGTGGATGCGGTGGTAGGTGGCGCTGACCCCGAACACGCCGCACACCGTGAGGCTGTAGACCGCGGTGGCGAGCGCCGCTTCCCCGGACACCTGCGTGCCCGACAGCGTGACGAGGACGAGGCCGGCGATCACGGAGACGCCGAACGCCCACAGGTGGATCCACCCTCGCAGTCGGGGCTTGACGGGCAATTCGTCGAGGCCGAAAGCGGTCACCGAACACCTCTTCTCGCTGTGCGTGGCGCTAACCTACGCAACCGTAGGTTAGCTTGTGGTGAGAGCGTACCCGTCGGTAGCAGGAAGTCGTGCGCTGTGTGACGGCCGTCGCGGATCGCCTACGGCTGCGGCGTAGTCTTGCGTGTCATGGTGATCTCCAGGTGAGTGCGCGAGGACTGCTGTACAGCATCTACGAGCGTCGGCTACTGAAGCGGCTCGACGGTCTACAGCACCCCCGGCACATAGCCGTGATGTGCGACGGCAACCGGCGGTGGGCCCGGGAGAACGGCTTCGAGGACGTCAGCCACGGCCACCGCATGGGCGCCCTGAAGATCTCCGAGATGCTCGGCTGGTGCGACGCCGCGGGCATCGAGATGGCCACCATCTACCTGTTGTCCACCGAGAACCTGCGCCGCGACCCCGAGGAACTCGACACCCTGCTCGAGATCATCACCGACGTCGTCGAAGAGATCTCGGGACCGGACAAGAACTGGAGCGTCAAGATCGTCGGCGCCCTCGATCTCCTGCCCGCCGAACAGTCCCGCCGACTGCGCGACGCGGCCGCCGGAACCGAGGGTCGCACCGGCACCCACGTCAACGTCGCGATCGGCTACGGCGGGCGCCAGGAGATCGCGGACGCCGTGCAGTCGCTGCTCAGCGAGAAACTCCTCGCCGGACTGTCGGGTGACGAACTCGTGAAATCGATCACCATCGACGGCATCGACGGCCACCTCTACACCTCCGGCCAACCCGACCCCGACCTCGTGATCCGCACGTCGGGGGAACAGCGGCTGTCGGGGTTCCTGCTGTGGCAGAGCGCGTACTCGGAGATCTGGTTCACGGAGGCGTACTGGCCGGAGTTCCGCCGCGTCGACTTCCTCCGGGCGCTGCGTGACTACGCCGCCCGGCACCGCCGCTTCGGCGTCTGACGTGAGCGGCGAAGCGTGCCGGAACACACTTCGCCACTCACCTACAGCTTCCGCAGGCGCAGCCGGTTGATCGAATGATTGGCATCCTTGCGGAGCACGAGCGTCGCGCGCGGACGCGTCGGCAGGATGTTCTCCACCAGATTCGGCCGGTTGATGTTGTGCCAGATCTCCTGCGCGGCAGACGTCGCGTCCCGGTCGGACAGTCCGGCGTAGTGGTGGAAATGCGCGTCGGGGTCGGAGAACGACGTCTTCCGCAGCGCGAGAAATCGCTGGATGTACCAGTTCTCGATGTCCTCGATCCGGGCGTCGACGTAGATCGAGAAGTCGAACAGGTCCGACACCATCAGCCGCGGACCGGTCTGCAGCACGTTGAGACCCTCGATGATGAGGATGTCCGGCTGCCGGATCAGGTGGTACTGGCCGGGGATGATGTCGTACGAGATGTGCGAATAGACCGGTGCGGCCACTTCTTCGGCCCCCGACTTCACCTCGGTGACGAACCGCAGCAGCTTGCGGCGGTCGTAACTCTCGGGAAAGCCCTTGCGGTGCATGATCCCGCGGCGGTTCAATTCTGCCGTCGGGTACAGGAAGCCGTCCGTCGTCACCAGGTCGACACGGGGATGGTGCTCCCAGCGCGCGAGGAGCGCCTGCAGGACACGCGCCGTGGTGGACTTGCCGACCGCCACGCTGCCCGCGACGCCGATCACGAACGGCACCTGCTGGTCGGGATGCTTTTCGCCGAGGAACGTCGCGGTCGCGGCGAACAGTCGCTGCCGGGCCGCCACCTGTAGGTGGATGAGACGCGACAGCGGCAGGTAAACCTCCGCGACCTCCTCGAGGTCGATCTGCTCGCCGAGGCCCCGCAGTCCGTACAGCTCTTCCTCGGTGAGGACGAGCGGCGTCGACTTACGCAGTGTGCGCCACTGCTTCCGGTCGAATTCGACGTACGGACTGGACTCGCTCGTCCGCGCCATCAGTTCCGCTCACACTCGGGTACACGGGGGAGTGAGCGGTCCGTGCCCAGAATCTCTGCCGTCGTCGTCGCGCTGGCGAGTAGCGGTTGCATAGTCGGATTGTGCTTGGTGCCACAGGTTGCGCTGTCGGCGGGTCAGGCAGACGCGTCTGCGACTAAGGTCGGACGGCATGGAATCCGATTCGTTCGTTCGCGAATACTTGCTGCTCGGGCTGGGTTTCGATCGGCTGGAGGAAGGATTCGTCGACGCGTACACCGGCGATCCGGCGCTGCGCAGGCAGGTGGAGAACGCGCCGAAGCCCGATCCGAGGGACCTCGCCCGCACGGCGGCGAACCTCCGCGCCGAGTTGCCCTCGGCGGGACTGTCCGAGGAGCGAACCCGGTTCCTCGACGTCCACCTGCGCGCGCTCGAATGCTCGGGGCGCAAATTCGCCGGTGACGACGTCGGCTTCGTCGACGAGGTCGAGGCGTACTTCGACGTCCGCATCGAACGCGGCGACGAGGACCAGTACCGGGAGGCGCACCGGAAGATGGACGCCGTGCTGCCCGGACCGGGACCGCTGGCCGAACGCGTCCGGGTGCACCGGGCGAAGGACGCGATTCCCGCCGACCGGTTGCAGGAATGCGTCGACGCCTTCTCGAGCGCCCTGCGCGACCTCGTGCGGCAGCACTACGCGCTGCCCGACTCGGAGGTGGTGGAGTACGAGGTCGTGGGCGACAAGCCGTGGTCCGGGTTCAACTACTACCTCGGCGACTACCGCTCGAAGGTCGCGATCAACTCGGACCTCGAGCAGCACATGGCGAACCTGCCGCGGCTCATCGCACACGAGTCGTACCCGGGCCACCACACCGAGCACTGCCGGAAGGAAGCCGGACTCGTCGGCGCCGGACAACTCGAGCAGACGTTGTTCGTCGTCAACACCCCGCAGTGCCTGATGGCCGAGGGCCTCGCCGACCTCGCGCTCGAATCGATCGTCGGGTCCGACTGGGGGCTGTGGGCGCAGGAAATCTACGCCGACCTCGGTCTGCGATTCGACGGTGAGCAGGCGCAACGCCTGTCCGGTGCGTCCGGACAGCTGCTCGGGGTGCGGCAGGACGCGGCGATGATGCTGCACGACGAAGGCCGCAGCCACGACGACGTCGCGGCGTTCCTGCAGCGGTGGAGCCTGTCGACCCCCGAGCGGGCCCGGCAGTCGCTGCGCTTCCTGTCCTCCCCGCTGTGGCGGGCGTACACCAGCACGTACGTGGAGGGGTACCGCCTGCTCGGGGGCTGGCTGGCCGAGGTGCCCGTCGGCGCGGAACGGTCGGAACGGTTCCGCCGACTGCTCGACGAGCCGCTCGTTCCCAGCGTCCTGCGTGCCGGTGAGGGATACCTCACCGCGGGCGGTTAGGAAGTCCTCACGGATAGTTCGTAGACTGGGAGCATTCGTTTCCGCATCCAGCTTGGAGATTCCTCGATGACCGCTGTGCCCGGTACCGACGTCAACACGGCCCCCCTCGCCGAACTCGACCCCGAAGTCGCCCAGGCCATGGCAGGTGAGCTGGCCCGTCAGCGCGACACGCTGGAGATGATCGCCTCGGAGAACTTCGTTCCCCGCGCCGTCCTCCAGGCACAGGGCAGCGTCCTCACCAACAAGTACGCCGAGGGCTACCCGGGACGCCGCTACTACGGCGGCTGCGAGCACGTCGACGTCGTCGAGGACCTCGCCCGCACCCGGGCGAAGGAACTGTTCGGCGCCGACTTCGCGAACGTCCAGCCGCACTCCGGCGCGCAGGCCAACGCAGCGGTCCTGATGGCCCTGATGAACCCGGGCGAGAAGCTCCTCGGCCTCGATCTGGCGCACGGCGGCCACCTCACGCACGGCATGAAGCTGAACTTCTCCGGCAAGCTCTACGACGTCGAGTCGTACGGGGTCAGCAAGGAAGACCACCGCATCGACATGGACGAGGTCCGCAAGATCGCCGTCGCCGCGCAGCCGAAGGTCATCGTCGCCGGCTGGTCCGCGTACCCGCGGCACGAGGACTTCGCCGCGTTCCGGTCGATCGCCGACGAGGTCGGTGCGTACCTGTGGGTCGACATGGCGCACTTCGCGGGCCTGGTCGCGGCCGGGCTGCACCCGTCGCCCGTGCCCTACGCCGACGTCGTGTCCAGCACCGTCCACAAGACGCTCGGCGGGCCCCGCTCCGGCCTGATCCTGGCCAAGCAGGAGTGGGCGAAGAAGCTCAACTCCGCCGTGTTCCCCGGTCAGCAGGGTGGGCCGCTGATGCACGCCATCGCCGCCAAGGCCGTCTCCCTGAAGATCGCAGGCACCGACGAGTTCAAGGATCGTCAGCAGCGCACCCTCACCGGTGCGAAGATCCTCGCCGAGCGCCTGACCGGCTCGGACGTCGTGGACAAGGGCGTCAGCGTCCTCACCGGCGGTACCGACGTGCACCTCGTGCTCGTCGACCTGCGCAACTCGCAGCTCGACGGCCAGCAGGGTGAGGACCTCCTCCACGAGGTCGGCATCACTGTCAACCGCAACGCCGTGCCGTTCGACCCGCGCCCGCCGATGGTCACGTCCGGTCTCCGGATCGGCACCGCCGCGCTCGCGTCCCGCGGATTCGGCGACGAGCAGTTCACCGAGGTCGCCGACATCATCGGCACCGCGCTCGCCGGTCCGTCCGACGTCGAGACGCTGAAGGCCCGCGTGTCGAAGCTCGCCGCCGACTTCCCGCTGTACGAGGGCCTCGAGGACTGGCGCCTGATCTAGGCGGCTCCGCCGCCCGTGCGTGGTTGACGACTGCAGAGACTCGTTAACCGCGCACGGGCGCGAAGCGCCTTCTCCGTGTAACCAGTTGTTCACCGACACGCCCGCCGCTCGGTCAGCCGATCGGCGTGTTTGGCAGTACCGTCGGGGGTAACAGGCAGCGGGGAAGTTGCTTGTACGGGAGGTCCTGATCGTGGCTGACACACTCAGTGCGAGGGGGCCGGCGCCCGGCCCTCGTGTGGTGACACACCAGGGACGGACCGGTCCAGCGAACCGAGTTTGCGTGGGTGCCACGCAGACCTAGGAGCCAACGTGACTGCTTCACGCTCCGTCTCAGCCCGCGTCGGACGTTCGTCCGCCGCCCCCAGGAAATCTTCGGATTCTGCAGTGCGTACGTTCGTACTCGACACCTCCGTACTGCTGTCCGACCCCTGGGCCGTCACCAGGTTCGCCGAGCACCGCGTGGTGCTTCCCCTCGTTGTGATCAGCGAGCTCGAAGGGAAGCGGCATCACCACGAGTTGGGATGGTTCGCAAGAGAATCGCTGCGCATGCTCGACGACCTCCGTCTCGAGTACGGTCGACTCGACCAGCCCGTGCCGATCGGCACGGACGGCGGCACCCTGCAGGTCGAGCTGAATCACACCGACCCGTCGGTTCTGCCGGTCGGATTCCGCACGGACAGCAACGATTCGAGGATCCTGGCCTGCGCACTGAACCTCGAGGCCGAGGGCGGTGACGTCGTCCTGGTCAGCAAGGACATCCCGCTGCGGGTGAAGGCCGGTGCGGTGGGGCTCCCGGCCGACGAGTACCACGCCCACGACGTCGTTCCGTCGGGTTGGACGGGAATGACCGAGTTGGACGTGGCGTCCTCGTCGATCGACGAATTGTTCTCCGAAGGCGTCGTCGATCTGGAGGAGGCCCGAGAGCTTCCGTGCCACACGGGTATTCGGCTGCTGGGAGGTTCGTCGAGTGCGCTGGGCCGCGTGAACGCCGACAAGCGGGTGCAGCTGGTGCGGGGCGAGCGGGAGGCGTTCGGCCTGCACGGACGTTCGGCCGAGCAGCGGATCGCCCTCGACATCCTGCTGGACGACAGTGTGGGCATCGTGTCGCTGGGCGGCAAGGCGGGCACCGGCAAGTCGGCGCTGGCGTTGACGGCGGGGCTGGAGGCGGTGCTCGAGCGTCGCACTCAGCGGAAAGTCGTTGTCTTCCGGCCGCTCTACGCGGTGGGCGGCCAGGAACTCGGCTATCTGCCGGGCAGTGAGAGCGAGAAGATGGGTCCATGGGCCCAGGCGGTCTTCGACACTCTCGACGGGCTGGCCAGCACCGAGGTGATGGACGAGGTGATCAGCCGTGGAATGCTGGAAGTTCTGCCGCTCACGCACATTCGCGGACGGTCGCTGCACGATTCGTTCGTGATCGTGGACGAGGCGCAGTCGCTGGAACGCAACGTGCTGCTCACGGTGCTGTCCCGGCTGGGTACCGGGTCGCGGGTGATCCTCACCCACGACGTCGCCCAGCGCGACAATCTGAGGGTCGGACGTCACGACGGTGTGGCCGCGGTGATCGAGAAGCTCAAGGGGCATCCGCTGTTCGCGCACATCACGTTGACCCGCAGTGAGCGTTCGCCGATCGCGGCGCTCGTGACGGAGATGCTGGAGGAGTTCGGGCCGACGCCGTAGGCGACTGCCCCGCAGCGTGATCCGCCCGATGTCACCACGGTCCGAACGAACCGAGGCGACATCGGGCGGATACGTCAGAACGCCTTCACGATGCCTTTGAGCGTGCCCCACAGGACATCCCGGTTGCTGAAGTAGTCGCGCCAGACGGCGATCTTGCCATCCCTCATCTCGAACGTGCCGCACACCCAGAATTCGCTGCGCAGCCGCTTGTAGATCAGGACGTCGGTGCGTTCGGTCAGCACGGCCGTTCCGTCGTCGGCGATGTGGTGCAGGCGCACGTCGAATCCGAAACCGGGACGGCTCATTCCGCGGAAGATCCGCATGACGGCGCCGATGCCGCGGATCTTCGGCAGCGACACGTTGTGCCACACGATGTCGTCGTGGAGATACTGCTGCGCGGTGTCCGGATCGCCGGCGACGAGGGCGTCCAGGAATGCCCGGACCACGTGGATATCCGCCGTCTCCGTGCGATCGGTTCCCGTCGGTGCATGCGAGTTCGTGTTCATGATCTTCTCCCCGTCGGTTGTGTCGGGCTCAGCGGACGAACGTCCCCGTGCCTTCCGTGTCGTAGTACTCGAGTGTGACGTCGTTGCCGGCGAACGTGGCCTTCGAGATGGTTCCGGGCGGGGCGTTCTCCCCGCTGAGCGTGAAGGTGAAGGTGTCGCCGTCCCAGTGGGTCAGGCGGTGTGTCTGCCCGGCGGGCCCGAGCCCGAGCGTCAGTGCGCCGTTGCTCTCGGTGACGACCGCGGGCCCCCAGTACGGGTTGTTGTACGTGCCCGCGTAGATCGGCAGCGGCTGCGGTGGCGCCGGATTCGCGGGGGCCGTCTGGCCGACGAGACTGCCCTCGGGCTCGGACATCGGCGAGATGGCCTGCCGGTACAACGATCTCCAGTCCTCGCGGATCTCCCCGAACTGGACGAGGTCGGCGAACTCGGCGGTGAGGGTCTCGGGAATTCCGATGGGCGACCCGTTGGTCAGCGCGACGATCGCGACGTCGGCGGACGGTATCGCGACGAAGTTCGTCGCCACCCCGAGCTGGAACCCGCCGGAGTGGCTGAGGGAGACCCGGCCGGCCGGGGTGGTCGAGACGTTGAACCCGTAACCGTACGATCCCGGACGGCTGTCCATCGAACGCGGTGGGCTGGACACGATCTGAGGACTGACCGCCGGTTGCAGCGCCTCGGGGGAGACGATCTCCTTGCCCTCGAACGTTCCGTCGGCCAGCAGCATTGCCAGCCATTTGCCCATGTCGTTGACGGACGAGCTCACCCCGCCTGCAGGGGACTGCGCGTCGGGGTTGCGTACCGCATCGGCGACGTACTTGCCGTCGACGAGTTGGTGCGCGACGGCGCGGTCGCTGCGGGCCTCGTAGTCGGCGAACCGCGAACTCGTGGCCGACATTCCCAGCGGCCCGTAGATCGCCTGCTCGGAGAGCGTCGCCCAATCCGTCCCCGATGCCGCCGCGACGGCCTCGGCCGCCGCAGTGAGACCGAAGTTGGTGTACTCGTAGGTGATCCGGAACGGGTTCAGCGGGTCGAGCCGGAGTTTGTCGAGCACCTGCTGCTGGTCGTACCCCAGGTCCTCGAGGCGGTCGCCGGCATGATCGGGCAAGCCCGACCGGTGTGAGTACAGATCGCCCACCGTGACGTGCTCGGTGACCCACGGGTCGGCGAGGGCGAAACCGGGCAGCTTGGACACCACGGGAGTGTCCCAGCCGACGACGCCGGCATCGACCTGACGGGCCACCACCGTCGACCCCACCGACTTCGACATCGACGCCAGTTGGAACACGGTGTCGGCGTCCACCTTCTGATCGGTGCCCGCCTCGCGCACCCCGAATCCCTTCGCGTAGACGGTCCGCCCGCCGTGGACGACGGCGACCGCCATGCCCGGCAGTCCGGAGCTCTCCATCAACTCGTTCGCCAGGTCGTCGAGGCGGCCCACGGCATCGTCGATCTGGCCGTCGGGAATGTCGACGCCCGCGACGGCGGCCGGGTTGGGCGGGCCGGAGGACTCCGAGGTGGGATTGGCGCCGGACGCGTCGGCGGATCCTGCGTCGTCCGCGTCGGAGCCGCACCCGGTCACGAGTGACCCGCCGAGAGCGAGAGCCGAGAGAAGTATCGTCAGGTTCCGAAGTCTGCGCATTGGTGATCCTCTGCTCGGGCCCGGGGAAGCCGTGAACTGCCAGCGTAACGACCGCAAGCCCATGACCTGGATGTTTTCGTCACAACGCCGGCGTTGTTCACGTCGAATCCACCGGTGGTCGACCCGGCTCCGGGCCGCGGACGCTACGGTGTGCGGATGCCGATTGAAAAAAACGACTCGCAGCTGCTCAGTGAGCTGGCCCCGGTGGTGGACGAAAACCTCACGCGCCACATCGCCGAGGCGGACGGCTGGCAGCCGCACGATCTGGTTCCGTGGGACCAGGGCAAGAACTTCGCGTTCATGGGTGGAACGGATTGGTCGGCAGATCAGTCGACCCTGAGCGATGTCGAGGCGCTCGCGCTGACGGTGGGCGTGCTGGTGGCCGACAACGTGCCCGCATACCACCGTGAGATCGCCAAGCACCTGGCCCTGGTGGGCCCGTGGTGGCGCTGGGTCGGCCGCTGGACCGCGGAGGAGAACCGGCACTCCATCGTGCTGCGGAACTACCTGATGGTGACGCGCGCCGTCGATCCTGTCGCCCTCGAGCGCGCCCGGATGGACGAGATGGTCCGCGGTTACGCGATGCCGCCGATGCATCTGATCGAGATGCTCGCGAACTCTGCATTCGAGGAGAAGGCCGCGGCCGTGCGTCATCACAACACGGCCGCGCTCGGTGAGGACCCGCTGGTGGCCGTGATCGCCGAGCGACTGGCGTCGGACGACGAACTGCAGTCGCTGTTCTACCGGAACGTCGTCGAGGCGGCGTTCGAGCTGGTGCCCGACCAGACGATGCGCGCCATCGCCTCGCGGATCGCCGCGTTCGACGTGCCGAGCGTGGCACTGCCCGGCGGAACCGACAGCACCGCGGTGCTCGCGGAGGCCGGCATCTACGACCCCGCCCAGCAGGGGGAGAAGGTGTTCGCCCCGCTGCTCCGCTCGTGGAACATCGCCGGACGCACCGACCTCGGCACCGAGGGCGAGAAGGCCCGCGACGAGCTGTCGGCGCTGCTGTAGGACTTCGATGCGAGAGGGCCCGCACTCGGTTCGAGTGCGGGCCCTCTCGCGTCGGCCGGGGTCAGTCCTTCACCTTCGCCATCGCCAGCACGTCGAGACGCTTGTCGAGTTCTTCCTCGGTCAGCTTGTCGCCGATCAGACCGCGGTCGACGACGGTCTCGCGGATGGTCTTCTTCTCCTTCAGCGCCTGTTTGGCGACGGCCGCGGCCTCCTCGTACCCGATCGCGGAATTCAGCGGCGTCACGATGGACGGCGACGACTCCGCGAGGGTCTTGAGGTGCTCGGTGTTCGCGACGAGCCCCACGACGCACCGGTCGGCGAACAGTCGCGACACGTTGGACAGCAACGTCAGCGATTCGAGCAGGTTCCGCGCCATCATCGGGATATACACGTTGAGTTCGAAGGCGCCCGCCGCACCGCCCCAGGCGACCGCGGCGTCGTTGCCGACCACCTGTGCGGCAACCTGGGTGGCGGCCTCCGGGAGAACCGGGTTGACCTTGCCGGGCATGATCGAACTGCCGGGCTGCAGGTCGGGGAGACGGATCTCGCCGAGACCGGTGAGCGGACCCGACCCCATCCAGCGGATGTCGTTGGCGATCTTGGTCAGCGACACCGCGATCGTGCGCAGCGCGCCGGAAGCCTCTACCAGTCCGTCACGCGCGGCCTGCGCCTCGAAGCTGTTCTTCGCCGGGATGAGGGCGTCGACGCCCGTCGCCTTGACCAGTTCGGCGACGACCTTCGGTCCGAATCCGTCCGGGGCGTTGAGTCCCGTCCCGACCGCGGTGCCGCCGATGGGCAGCTCACCGAGCCGCGGCAGACAGGCCACCACCCGCTCCATCCCGGCCTCCATCTGACGGGCGTACCCGCCGAACTCCTGACCGAGCGTCACCGGGACGGCGTCCATGAGGTGGGTGCGGCCCGACTTCACGACGGTCTTCCACTCGGTGGACTTGTCGAGCAGGGCGAGGCGCAGGTGGTCGAGGGCGGGCAGCAGGTCCTTCACCGCCGACTCGGTTGCCGCGACGTGCGTCGCGGTGGGGAAGGTGTCGTTCGACGACTGCGACATGTTGACGTCGTCGTTGGGGTGGACGACCACACCGTTCGCCGCGGCGATCGACGCGATCACCTCGTTGGCGTTCATGTTGGAACTGGTGCCCGAACCGGTCTGGAAGACATCGATGGGGAACTGGTCGTCGTGCTTGCCCTCGGCGATCTCGCCGGCCGCGGCGATGATGGCATCCGCCTTCTCGGCGTCGAGGAGCCCGAGATCCTTGTTGACCTGCGCACAGGCTGCCTTCAGCAGACCCATCGCGCGTATCTGGGTGCGCTCGAGACCTCGACCGCTGATCGGGAAGTTCTCGACGGCGCGCTGAGTTTGCGCGCGCCACAGCGCATCCACGGGCACCCGCACCTCGCCCATGGTGTCGTGTTCGATCCGGTACTGCTGCTCGTTGCTCTCGGTCATGCGTCAAACATGCCACTTTCGAGCGCGTCGTGGGGGTGCTCCCCGTGCGCCTTTCCGGTTGCTGCTGCATCCGGAAAGGCGCACGAGCCCGAAGGGCCTAGAACGTCGGCGGGATGGCGCCGTCCTCGCCCGTGAAGTCCACGGACGAGTACTCGCGCAGCTTCTCCAGACGGTGGTACGCGTCGATCATGCGGACGGTGCCCGACTTCGACCGCATCACGATCGACTGCGTCGAAGCGCCGCCACCGTAGTATCGGACACCGCGGAGAAGGTCGCCGTCCGTGACGCCGGTGGCGCAGAAGAAGACGTTCTCACCGGACACGAGATCTTCGGTGGTCAGCACGCGGTCCAGGTCGTGGCCTGCGTCGATGGCCTTCTGCCGCTCGGCGTCGTCGGTCGGGGCCAGCCGGCCCTGCAGCGAACCACCCATACAGCGCATGGCGGCGGCGGCGATGATGCCCTCGGGCGTGCCACCGGTGCCGAGCAGGATGTCGGTGCCCGACTCCGGACGCGCGGCGGCGATCGCACCCGCGACGTCGCCGTCGGAGATGAGGCGGATCCGGGCGCCGGTGTCCCGGACCTCTTCGATCAGCCGGGCGTGCCGGGGACGGTCGAGGATGCAGACCGTGACGTCGGAGGGGGACGCCTTGCGGACCTTCGCGACCCGCTTGATGTTCTCGGCGACGGGAGCGGTGATGTCGATGACATCCGCCGCGTCGGGTCCGACGGCGATCTTCTCCATGTAGAACACGGCGGACGGGTCGAACATCGCGCCGCGCTCGGCGACCGCGAGAACGGAGATCGCGTTCGGCATGCCCTTGGACATCAGGGTGGTGCCGTCCACCGGGTCGACGGCGAAGTCGCAGTCCGGTCCGTCGCCGTTGCCGACCTCTTCGCCGTTGAACAGCATCGGGGCTTCGTCCTTCTCGCCCTCGCCGATGACGACGACGCCGCGCATCGAGACCGAGCTCACGAGCTGGCGCATGGCGTCGACGGCGGCGCCGTCGCCACCCTCCTTGTCGCCACGGCCGACCCAGCGACCGGCAGCCATCGCACCAGCCTCGGTGACTCGGACCAATTCCAGAGCAAGATTTCGGTCCGGGGCCTCGCGGCGACTCGAAGTGGTGCTAGCCGTCATGGGCAGTGCCTCCTGGTGCAGTCACGGTCGACGTTGTACGTCGACGCTGTGTCGGTGGCCGTCGGCCGCCGATTGTCGGGTGGATCTCGCTGCTGATTCTCCCAGAAAGATGTGTGACGTGCGCTGCTGGGGCGCGAATCAGGGGACCGAGAATCGTTGTTCCGGGACCGACCCTGGATACTGGTGGGCGTGGCATCTGATAAACCCCGCATCCTGCACAACAACCGCGACATGGTGTGGTCGCTCGTACCCCTTGTCCTGTTCTGTGTGCTGATCGCGGGTATCGCCAGCCAGTGCACGTTCAGCCCGGGCGGACCCACGAGTGGTCCGATTCCCAGCTTCGACGTGGACGCGGCGCTGAAGTACGACGCGCAGGACCTGCCGTTCCCGGTGCGCAAGCCGGAGACGCCGGAGGGCTGGACGCCCAACTCGGGCAGCCGCAGCATCGTCAGCGGTGACGGCGGCGGCGATTCGAGCACCGTCGGATTCATCACCGAGGCCGGCCGCTACATCCAGCTGACGCAGAGCAACGCCGTCGAGACGGTGCTCGTGCCGTTCGTCGCGGGTGGTCCGCGGACGGCGACGGGAACCGAGGACGTCGCAGGTCACAGCTGGATCGTGTACGGCGGGGAGGGTGTCGAACCGATCTGGGTGTCCGATTTCGGCGACGTCCGGCTCCTCGTCACGGGCAGTGCGTCACCCGAAGCGTTCGAGCAGCTCACCACCGCGGCGGCCGACGCTCCGATCCTCGCCGCCTGACGACCGGTGTCAGCCCTCGTCCTCGGCGTGGGCGAGGGCAGTCTCGACGCGCTTGCGGGCCCCCGCGAGGTGCTCCTCGCAGCGTGTGGCCAGCGCCTCGCCGCGCTCCCACAGCGCGAGTGACGCGTCGAGGTCGAGGCCGCCCTGTTCGAGCACCTTGACCACGTCGACGAGCTCGTCGCGCGCCGCCTCGTAACCGAGTTCCGCGATGTCGGTGTCGTTTCCGGTGGGGTTGCTCATGTTCCTACTTGTCCTTTCCCATCACCGCGGCGCGGATTGCGCCGTCGGCGACTCGAACGCGAATCTGGGTTCCCGGCGGGGCGTCGTCGACCGAACGCAGGACCTCCGGGTCGCCGTCCGGCACGATCCGCTGGACCACGGAGTAGCCGCGGGCCAGGGTCGCGGCGGGCCCGAGGGTCGTCAGCCGTGCCCGGAGGTGCTCGATCGTGGTGCTCTCCGCGGCGATCGCGCGGCTGATGTCGCGTCGCCCGGCCTCCCGTAGTCGCTCGACCTCGTCCGACCGGTGGTCGAGTGCGCGCAACGGGTCCGCGAGGACCGGCCTGCTGCGCAGCTGGGAGACCAGATGCGACTCGCGCTGCACCCAGTTGCGCAGGGCGGCCGCGCTCCGCGACCGCAGTTCGCCGACGAGTGCCTGCTCGGCGACGGCGTCCGGCACCACCCGCTTGGCGGCGTCCGTCGGTGTCGCGGCCCGCAGGTCGGCGACGTGGTCGCTGAGCGGACTGTCCGGTTCGTGGCCGATGGCGCTGACCACCGGGGTGCGGCACGCGACGATCGCCCGGCACAGCGTCTCATCGGAGAACGGCAGCAGATCCTCCACGCTGCCGCCGCCGCGCGCGAGGATGATGACGTCGACGTGCGGGTCGGCGTCCAGTTCCTTCAACGCGTCGAGGATCTGCGGCACCGCGGTCGCGCCCTGCACCGGAGTGTTGCGCACCTCGAAGCGCACGGCGGGCCAGCGGCGTTGCGCCACGCTGAGGACGTCGTGCTCGGCGGCGCTCGCGCGACCGGTGATCAACCCGATGGTGCCGGGCAGGAACGGCAGCGGACGCTTCAGCCGAGGGTCGAACAGGCCCTCCGCGGCCAGCAGCGCGCGCAACCGTTCGATCCGGGCCAGGAGTTCGCCGATCCCGATCGCACGGATCTCCGTGACCCGCAACGAGACCGACCCGCGGCCGGTGTAAAACGACAATTTGCCGAACATCACCACCCGGCTGCCCTCGGTGAGCGGGACGGGCGAACTCTGCAGCAACTGCGGGGAGCAGGTCACCGACAGCGACATGTCGACGGACGGATCGCGCAGCACCAGAAACGCCGTCCGGGTGCCCGGACGCGCGTTGATCTGGGTGATCTGTCCCTCCACCCAGACACTCCCGAGCCGGTCGATCCACTGTGCGACCTTGGCCGACACGGTGCGGACCGGCCACGGCTGCTCGGCGGTACTCGGTCCGGTACTGGCTGCGCGGGGCTGTGCGGAGGTCACTTGGCCTTGGCGGTGGTGATGCGGTTGGTCAGCATGGTCTGGAACGGTGCGCGGGCCAGGGTCGCGTTCTCGTAGTCCAGCAGCGCCGTGAGGTCCTCGACGGACAGGCTGCGCAGACGCGCCCGCAACTGGGCCAGGGTCAGGGTGCCGTAGTCGAGGACGACGGCGATCTCGGGTTCGGCCACGGCAGGCCGGGTGGTGGCGGGCTTCTTGCTCGCCGTCTTCGTGGTGGCGGCGCCGTTGGTGGCGGCGGGTGCCGCCTTCGGGGCCGCGATCTTCTCGGGTGTGCTCTCGTCCTGCGGGCTCAGCGAGTACAGCGCGAACCGGCCCGGTCCGGCAGACCGCTCCTCGGTGGCGCCGTCGACGCCGGGCGCGGGATCGGTGTCCTCGTCGAAGACGGCCCAGGCGGGCTGTTCGTCGTCGTGGGTCCAGTTGATGAGTGCGAAGGCCTGGTCGCCCTTGATGGCCAGTGCCGTCATGGACTGTTGAACGCGCATCGTGGTCTGCAGCACCTGACTGACCGCGGTCATGGGCAGGGTCGCCGCGGTGGTCGGCAGTTTCCTGGCCTCTTCGACGGCCGTCACGGCGATTCCGGCGGCGACACGCGCCACGAACGGGGGACGAATCATTCCCACAGCCTGCCTGACAACGGCACGTTTGGGTAGCCGACGTGCCCACAGCGTCGACGACTTCGGTGCGACGATGCGCACACTACCCCGCCGAGGCCCCGCGAAAGTGTCGTCCGTCCGGGGTGACCCGTAGTCTGGAACCATGTCTTCGGCTGTTCCACTCAATGTGGGTATCACACGTTCGGCAGATTCGGGTGCGTCGCGTGCCGACGGCGGGAAGCGCGTACTGCTCGCGGAGCCCCGCGGCTACTGCGCCGGCGTGGACCGCGCCGTCGAAACGGTGGAGAAGGCGCTCGAGAAGCACGGCGCCCCCATCTACGTGCGCAAGGAGATCGTCCACAACCGGCACGTCGTCGAGACGCTGAGCGACCAGGGGGTGGTCTTCGTCGACGAGACCGACGAGGTTCCCGAGGGTGCGCTGCTCGTGTTCTCCGCGCACGGCGTGTCTCCCGCGGTCCACGAATCGGCCGCCGCACGCAATCTGCGCACCATCGACGCCACGTGCCCGCTGGTCACGAAGGTCCACCAGGAAGCCAAGCGTTTCGCCCGCGACGACTTCGACATCCTCCTCATCGGCCACGAGGGCCACGAGGAAGTCGAGGGCACGGCCGGCGAGGCCCCCGATCACGTGCAGCTCGTGGACGGCCCCGATTCCGTCGACGCCGTGACGGTCCGCGACGAATCGAAGGTCATCTGGTTGTCGCAGACCACGTTGAGCGTCGACGAGACGATGCAGACGGTCGCTCGCCTGCGGGAGCGTTTCCCGAGTCTGCAGGACCCGCCGAGCGACGACATCTGCTACGCCACCCAGAACCGTCAGGTGGCGGTCAAGGCGATGGCCCCCGAGTGTGATCTCGTCATCGTCGTCGGATCCCGCAACTCCTCCAACTCGGTTCGCCTCGTCGAGGTCGCGCTGGGTGCGGGCGCGAAGGCGTCGTACCTGGTCGACTACGCCCGCGAAGTGGATCCGGCCTGGCTCGACGGTGTCCGGACGGTGGGGATCACGTCGGGCGCGTCCGTGCCGGAAATCCTGGTGCGGGGTGTGATCGATCTGCTCGACGAGCACGGATTCCACGACGTCCAGCCGGTCACCACGGCCAACGAGACGCTGGTCTTCGCGCTGCCGCGTGAGCTTCGCGCCGCGCGGACCTGATCGGCCCGCTACCTGCGCTGTCGCCGCTCTAGCGGGGCTGCTCCGACTCGAACGGCGGCTCGTACCGGTCGCGGTAGCGCACCTGCGGAATGGGGTGGGCAGGCACGTCGTGGTCGGGCCGCGGCATGGTCCGCGGCGGGACCGATCGCGGCGCCTGCGTGGTCCGCGGCGGTGCCGACCGGGGCGCCTGCGCTGCCCGGTCGACCATCGGTGGTGGAGGCGCCGTGCGCCCGCCTGACGAGGACGAGCGGCGGGGCGGTGGTGTGGCTGCCCGTCGCGACGACCGGGGGTGCTCCCGTGCGGCACCCCTCGAGGTGTCCGTGTCCCTGTCCCGCGCCCGACGCGCCGGCGGGGACTGCTCCGACCCTTCGGCTGCGCGCCGAGGACGGGCGGTGCGGGGCGCCCGCTGCGCACGGCGACGCTCCGAGGTCCGCGCGGGACCGGTCTTGCGCTGCTGCAACAGGAAGAGGCGGAGCCCACCGATCAGCAGCGTCACCACGGTGGCGGCGAGCATCACCGGGAATCGGTTGACCAGCGGATACGCAACGTTGATCGCCAGATCTTTCAGTGCGGTGCTGTTCTCCTCCGCGATCAGGCTCTGCCCGAGCGGCACCGCGACGAACAGAATCAGCGGCGGCTGGACGATCGCGGTGAACAGAGCCCGGTTGCCCGCAGCCGCCACGGCGAGGACACAGCCGAGGAAGTAGAAGGTGGAGAACGCCGCCGTGAGTTCGGTGCCACGAGCCGCATCGACAGCGAATCCGACAAAGCTGACTCCGACGGCCAGGAGAATGACACCCCACCAGGGGAGACCGGGGACCGTAGGGACAATCGACCGCCTGTCGAGCGGCACCCCAGAGCGAGCACGTTGGGTTGCAGACACACAACGACAGTAGCGGCAACTTGTCGACTAGCTCCGTTGGCGTGACCGGTGGAGCCCGACAGATCCTCGAGATTTGTGCGTCGCGGCCACGAATCGACGGCGCTGACCTCGGTGATGTCGCCGTCGAAGACGTCGAGGTCGTGGAGCTTGCGGGTGGTGACTGTGACCCTCGACTCCGTCGGCGCGTGACCATGGTGCACCCGCGCGCACCGACAGCCCATTCGGCTGGACGCCACGCGGGCGAGGTGTTCGAGGTTGTCGGCACCGTGCTCTACGGTCTCGGGACATGAGGATCCTGCACACTTCGGACTGGCACATCGGACGCACGTTCCACGGGGTGGACCTGCTCACCGACCAGGCCCGTGTGCTCGACGCGATCGCCGCTCTCGTCGCCGAGCACGGTGTGGAGGTCGTCGTCGTTCCCGGAGACGTGTACGACCGGTCGATCCCCAGTGCGGACGCCGTCACTGTGTGCAATCGCGGATTCGAAGCCATCCGGGACGCGGGCGCGGTCATCGTCGCCACGTCCGGCAACCACGATTCCGCGGCACGGCTCGGCGCGGGTGCCGCGTTCTCCCGGGCGGGCGGGCTGCACCTCATGACGACGGTCGCCGGGATCGGCGCGCCCGTCGTGCTCGAGGACGCGCACGGACCCGTCGCGTTCTACGGCATTCCCTATCTCGAGCCCGAGATCACCCGCGCCCAACTCGACGTGCCGTCCGCCCGGTCGCACGCCGAGATCCTCGACGCCGCGATGGGCCGTGTCCACACCGACCTCGATGCGCGCCGCGAGAACGCACCGCGTACCCGATCGGTGGTGCTGGCCCACGCGTTCGTGGTGGGGGCGGAGGCCACCGGGTCGGAGCGGTCCATTTCCGTCGGCGGCGTCGAAACGGTGTCGGCTTCGGCTTTCGGCGGGGTCGACTACGTCGCGCTCGGCCACCTCCACTCGCCGCAGACCCTCACCGAGAACATCCGCTACTCGGGTTCGCCGCTGCCGTACTCGTTCGGTGAACGCACCCACGGCAAGGCCGTCTTCCTGGTGGACCTCGACGCCGATGGGCTGCACTCCGTCGAGCGGGTCGATCTGCCGGTGGTCCGCGGTCTGAAGCAGCTGACCGGGACGGTGCAGCAGTTGCTCGAGGACGGCGCGTTCCGCGACGCCGAGGACTGCTACGTGTCGGCGGTGCTCACCGACCCGGAACGTCCGGTCGACGCCATGCGCTCACTCCAGACCCGGTTCCCGTTCGCCGTCCACCTCGAGTGGCAACGCCCGGCCGGCGCCGACGATCTGCGGTACCGCGACAAGGTGCACGGGCGCAGTGATCTGCAGATCACCCGCAGCTTCCTCACCGACTTGCGCAGCGAACCGACGACGGGCGAGATCCGGCTCGTGGAGGCCGCTCTCGGTCACGCCGACCGGGCCGGCGAGGACACCGCCGAGGTCGTCGCGCTGGAACAGACGGCATGAGGCTGCATCGACTCGAGGTCGAAGCCTTCGGGCCGTTCGCAGGATCCGTACACGTCGACTTCGATCGGCTCGGGGCCGACGGGCTCTTCCTGCTGCACGGTCATACCGGGGCCGGCAAGACGACGGTCCTCGACGCGGTCGCGTTCGCGCTCTACGGCACCGTGCCCGGGGCGCGGAAGGACGGCAAGCGCCTCCTGTCCGACCATGCGCCCGCCGGATCCGTTCCGACGGTGACGCTCGAGGCGACGATCGCCGGCCGGCATCTGCGGCTCGTCCGCAGCCCGGAGTTCGAGCGGCTCAAGCGTCGCGGGTCGGGGACGATCAAGGAGAACGCGAAGGCCACGCTGACCTGGCTCGACGGTCACGGCGAGAACCTGTCCCGGATCCCCGACATCGCCGACGAGGTCGGGCGGCTGATGGGGATGAGCGCCGACCAGTTCTTCCAGGTGGTGCTGCTGCCGCAGGGCGAGTTCGCGAAGTTCCTGCGCGCCGACACCGAGGAGCGCGGTCAGTTGCTGGAGCGGCTGTTCGACACCACCCGATTCGGGACGGTGGAGGAGTGGTTCCTCGACCGCAGGCGCACCAGCGCCCACGAACTCGACGAGCACCAGCGGGCCGTCGACGTGCTGCTCGCGAGGGTCGCGACCGCCGCCGGGATCGAGGGCGGCGCCGACGCCGATCCGGTGACCTGGGCCCACAAGCTCGAGGACGAGGCGCGCGAAACCCGCGACCTGGCAGCGGACGACCTGCAGAAGGCCAAGAGCCGGGCGAAGGTTGCCCGCGACGCGCTCACCGAGGCGCGCCGTGTCCTCGAACTGCAGAACCGCCGTCGGCGAGCCGAGACGGAACTCGACACCCACGCGGCGGGTGCCGACCAGCGGGCCGAACTCGTCGCCGAACTGGCCGATGCGCGCCGGGCAGAACCGGTCGCGACCGCGGCGCGCGACGCCGACGCCGCCCGGGCCAAGGCCGCGGCCGCCGCGCGGAACGTCGGGGCGATCACCGACGGACTGCGCGCGACGGTGGGCGGCGCCGACCTCGTTGCGGAGTTGTCCTGGCCGCCGACCGCAGACGAACGCGAACACATCCGGGCCGGTATCCGCAGCTGGCGTGACGAGATCGTGCGCCTCGACGGGGCACTCGCCGAATCCGTTGCCGCCGAACGCCTCACCGTCGAGGTGGAGCAATTGCGCGCCCGGCAGGCCGAACTCACCGAGGCCGGTGCCGCGCTGTCGCGGGAGCGGGACCGACTGCCACTCGCCCTGCGGGAAGCGGAGAAGGCTCTCGACTCGGCGGAGAAGGCCCGCGCCGCGCTGCCCGGCCTGGTCGACACCCGGGACCGGGCAGCCGACGCCGCCTCCGCGGCGGCGCATCTCCGCACCCGCCGCGTCGAGCGGGATCGCCTCGAGCGCGCGGCGCTCGAGGCCCGGGAGCAGCACCAGGACGCGCGCGAACACTGGCTCGACCTGCTGCAACGCCGGATCGCGGGCATGGCCGCGGAACTGGCGGGCACGCTCGAAGACGGTGTCGCGTGCCAGGTGTGCGGTTCACCCGAGCATCCGCAGCCCGCCGAACCGTCCGAGCTGTCGGTCACGAAGGCCGACGAGGACACGGCACGCGCGGCGGAGCAGAAGGCCGCGGCGGCGTCGACCACCGCGACCGAGAAACTGGGCGCGGCCGAACGCGCGATCGACGTGCTCGTGCAGCGCGGCGGCGACGGCGACGCGGACGAACTCGCGCAAGCACTCTCGGCCGCGGAGAAGGCTGTGGGGGAGGCGGCTGCGCTCGGCAATCAGGTGGAGCACCGGTCCGCGTCTCTCACCGCACTGCGGGACCGCGAGCGCCGGCTGCAGGAACGATCGCGGGACGTCGGAGCCGACGCCGCCACGGTGGCCGAGAGGATCGCCGCGAGCACGACCCAGCTCGGTGAGATCCGGGTCCGGGTGAGTCAGGCGGCGGGCGACGACCCGAGCGTCGAGGGTCGGCGCGCCCGACTCGACGCCCTCGCCGATGCGGCATCGGAACTGCTGGACGCACGGGACGCCGGCGCCGGAGCCGAGTCCGCGGCCCGTGAACTCGCGGCCAAGGCCGAGGCGCTCGCCGGGGACGCCGGTTTCGGCAGCATCGACGACGCCGTGGCCGCGGTCCGGCCGGCCGCCCGCCGGGGTGAGATCGAGGCCGCACTGACGGCGGCGCGGGACGCCGAGGTCGGGGCGCGCCGCGTCCTCGACGACCCCGAGGTTGCCGCTGTCGCCGACGCGGAACCCGTGGAATTGGCGGCGGTCCAGCACGCGCACGACGCGGCGGCGGAGGTCGTGGACGTCGCCGTCGCTGCGGCGTCCGACGCCGAGCGCCGACTGCTCGATCTGGAACGGTACGTCGGTCAGCTCGAGAAGACCGCCGAGACGATTGCCCCGATGCAGGCCGCGCACGAGGAGCTGGCCGCGCTCGCCGAGGTGATTGCGGGCCGTGGTCAGAACACCAGGAAGATGTCGCTGCGGTCGTATGTGCTGGCGGCCCGGCTGGAAGAGGTTGCGGTGTCGGCGTCCGCGCGACTCGGCCGGATGTCGGCCGGGCGCTACGAATTCGTCCACAGCGACGAGGCCGGTCCGCGAGGCCGTCGCGGCGGCCTGGGACTGGACATCCGCGACGACTACACCGGGGTGGTGCGGTCGGCCAAGACCCTGTCCGGCGGTGAGTCGTTCCTGGCGTCGCTGTCGCTGGCGCTCGGTCTCGCTGATGTGGTGGCTGCCGAGTCGGGTGGAGTCGTGCTCGACACGATGTTCATCGACGAGGGATTCGGCACCCTCGACGCGGACACCCTCGACTCGGTGATGGGCGTCCTCGACGAGCTGCGTGACGGCGGCCGCGTGGTGGGCATCGTCAGTCACGTCGACGAGCTGCGTCAGCGAATACCGAGCAGGCTGCACGTGATCCGCGGACGCACCGGCTCGACCGTGGAGATGGTGGCCGGCTGACCGCCGGTCAGTCCGGCTTGGACGCGACGGCGGTCTCGTCGACGGTGACGCCCTCCCGTTCGGCGTCGTCGAGGTCTTCGTTCGCGGCGACGGCGTCGGGGATGTTGCTTTCGGCACTGTGCTCGTCGATCTGCTCGCCGATGTAGCGCACCACCACGGCGGCGACGGCGGCGGCGGGCACCGCGAGGAAGGCACCGACGATCCCGAACACGGAACCACCGGCGGTGACGGCGAGCAGCACCACGACGGCGTGCAGTTTCATGCTCTTGCTCTGGAGTACCGGCTGCAGCACGTTGCCCTCGATCTGCTGCACCACGAGGATGATGATCAGCACGATCACGGCGGTGGTGAGACCGTTGGCGACCAGCGCGACCAACACGGCGAGTGCGCCGGCGACGAACGCACCGACGATCGGGATGAAGCCACCGATGAACGTCAGGATCGCGAGGACCGGTGCCAGCGGCACGCCGAGGATCACCAGTCCGGCGCCGATGAAGACGGCGTCGATGAGGCTGACCAGTGCCTGGGTGCGAATGAACCCGCCGAGTGTGTCCCACATGCGGCCCAGCACCTCTTCGAGGTGACGGCCCGCGCGGCCGCCGCTGACGGAATGCAGCCACGGGATGAACCGGGGACCGTCCTTGATGAAGAAGAACGACAGCACCAGCACTAGGCCCAGCGTGATCAGCAGCGAGCTGGCGGTGCTGACACCGGTGAACACCCCGGACGCGATGACCGTTCCACTCTCCTGGACCTTCACGATGATCGTGTGGATGCCCTGGTCGATCTGATCGTCCTGCAGGTTGATCGGTGGACCCTTCAACCAGTCCTGCACCTGGTTGATGCCCTGGGTGGCCTTGTTGGCCAGCTCGGGGGCCTGCCTGACGACGGACGGCACGATGCCGGCGATGATCCCGGCGACGACGGCGATGAACACGACGAGCGTCGTCGCGGCGGCCGCCGCCGGGGGGATGCGCCGCTTCGTCATCGCGCGCGTCGGCGGCCACAGCACCGTGCACACCACGACGGCCAACAGCACGGGGAGGACGATCACCCACAGCTTCTCGATGATCCATCCGAACAGCAACGCGCCCAGCGAGATTGCCACGAGGACCAGCGACCACTTGGCCAGCCACATCGCACCCACCCCGATGAGGTGCCCGCGGTCCGGTTTCGTGACCGCGCTCCCGGACGGTGCCGGGGCTTCCTTCTCCGTCACAGATGGTCCTCCCTGCCGTGTCTGCTCAGCCGATCAGTACTGACAGTACTGGGGAACGCCGGGCCGGCACGGTGAGGTCAGCAGCAGCGGGCGCCCGGGTTCGCGTCGGCGTCCGCGTAGCGCGCTCGCCAGTACTCCCGCTCGCTCGGCACCTCGGCGTCCGGATGGTGGCGGCGAAGGTGCTCGACGTACCTGCTGTAGTCGTGGTCGCCCATCAGCGCCCCCGTCCACCACCAGGCGGTCCGGACGGCCCCCACAACCCTATTCATCATGATGATGTGCCCTGTCCGTGTGGGTATGTGCCGCGCCGGGTGCGCGAACCGCGCCCGAGGCGATGAGTTCGTTCCATTCCTTGTCGAGTTCCTTCTCGGCGGCGGTGGTGACGAACCCGGCCGGTGCGAAGATCTTCGACGGTTCCTCCGGAGCTTCGGTGGTCGGCAGTCCACCGGCCCGGAACGCCTTGAGACACACGAGCGCTCCGGCCACCACGACGACGAGGACGAGGCCGGCGAACACGATCGACAGGGTGCCCTGGATGAACGTGTTGCGGATGACGGCGTCGATGGCCTCGGGGGTCTTGGCGGATCCGAAGCTGGTCTTGCCCGCTTCCTTCGCATCCTTGAACGCGGCGTGCTGCGACCAGTAGCCGACGGAGGTGTTGCCGGAGAAGATCTTCTGCCAGGACGCGGTCATGGTGACGATCAGGTCCCAGACGAGGGGAACACCGGGAATCCAGGCCCACTTGAACAGGCCCTTCTTCATGACGATGGCGAGGACCACCGTCAGCGCGATCGCGGCGAGCAACTGGTTCGCGATGCCGAACAGCGGGAACAGCGTATTGATGCCGCCGAGCGGGTCGGTGACGCCCATCAGGAGGATGGCGCCCCACAGTCCGACGACGGCGAGCGAGCACACCCACGCGCCGATGCGCCACGACGGATCCTTGAACTTGCGGGCGGGCCCGCCGAAGTTGCCGAGCGAGTCCGACAGCATGAACCGGGCGACCCGGGTGCCTGCGTCGACGGTGGTGAGGATGAACAGCGCCTCGAACATGATCGCGAAGTGATACCAGAACGACTTGAGGGCAGCGCCGCCGAGGAACTGGCTGAGCACCTCCGACATGCCGAACGCGAGCGTCGGGGCACCGCCGGTGCGCGAGATGATCGACTCCTCGTCGACACCTGCCGCGGCCTGCGCGAGGGTGTCCGCGGAGATGTTCGGGCTGGAGAGTCCGAGGCTGTTCACATACGTCGCGGCCGTCTCGGGGGTTCCGCCGGTGAGGGTGGCCGGCGCGTTCAGCGCGAAGTACAGGTGCTGGTCGATGATGCACGCGGTGACGAGCGCCATGATCGCGACGAACGACTCGGTGAGCATGCCGCCGTAGCCGATCAGCCGCATCTGCTTTTCCTTCGCCAGCAGTTTGGGCGTCGTGCCGGAGGAGATGAGCGCGTGGAAGCCGGACAGCGCGCCGCACGCGATCGTGATGAACAGGAATGGGAACAGCGAACCCGCGAAGGCGGGGCCGTTGCCCTGGATGGCGAACGTCGTGACGTCGGGCATCTTGATGGCGGGCTGCGCGACCAGGATGCCGATGGCCAGCAGGACGATCGTGCCGATCTTCATGAACGTCGACAGGTAGTCGCGCGGGGCGAGGAGCAGCCACACGGGGAGGACGGAGGCGGCGAAACCGTAGGCGATCATCAGCCAGGCGATGGTCACCTTGGACAGCGTGAACCAGTCGGCGCCCCAGCCGGTGTCGGCCACCCAGCCGCCGGAGACGATGGCGAGGAGCAGCAGCACGACGCCGATCAGCGACACCTCCGCGACCTTGCCCGGGCGCAGGTACCGCAGGTAGACGCCCATGAACAGGGCGATCGGGATGGTCATGGCGATGGAGAAGACACCCCACGGGCTTTCCGCGAGCGCGTTGACGACGACGAGGGCGAGCACCGCGATGAGGATGATCATGATGACGAAGACGCCGATCATGGCGGCGACACCGCCGACGACGCCGAGTTCGTCGCGGGCCATCTGGCCGAGGCTGCGGCCGCGGCGTTTCGTCGAGATCCACAGGACGAGGAAGTCCTGGACGGCTCCGGCGAAGACGACGCCGATGATGATCCACAGCGTGCCGGGCAGGTAACCCATCTGGGCGGCGAGGACGGGGCCGACGAGGGGCCCTGCGCCGGCGATGGCGGCGAAGTGGTGCCCGAACAGCACCCGCCGATCCGTCGGCATGTAGTCCTTGCCGTTCTCGAGGATCTCGGCGGGCGTGGCCCGGTCGTCCCGGGGCTGGACGAGTTTGCGCTCGATGAACCGCGCGTAGAAGCGGTAGGCGATGAGGTAGGTGCAGACGGCGGCCACGACGAACCAGACGGCGTTGATGTTCTCGCCGCGGACGAACGCGATCATCACCCAGGCGATGCCGCCGAGAATGCCGAGGACTGCGAACGTGATCCGCGCCGCCGGTGAGATCGGAGTGCGGTCCACGACGCCGACCGGCGGCAGATCCGGATCCGTTTTCAGGTACTCGACCTCGGACTCGGGGGCGGCTCTCAGGGCCATCGCGAACTCCTTCCCGGCGTCCCCGTCGTCATTGTGTGCCAGGGGCGACGCCGTCGACAGGTGCCACATCTTTTGTGGCCCCCGTCACCCTATTGCGCCGACGTTCCGTTCGACGAAAAAACGACGTCAGAAGCGCGTCGAGTCGGCATCGATCCAGTCGGTGAGCCAACCCGACGGCGGGTCCTCGAGTAACTCGCCGGGCATCAGCCACTCGTACAGTTCCGCGTAGGTGCGGGTGGTGACGCCGTCGATCCGGCGGTTGAGCATCGCCGGTGTCAGTTGGTCGAAGCTGTCGAGGCCCATCGACGCCACCATCTGCCGGGCGCCTGCCACCGTCGACTTCTGAAACCGGAACACCCTGGCCGCCTTGTCGGGGACGTCGAGTGCGCGGGTCCGCGCCGGGTTCTGGGTGGTCACCCCGACGGGGCAGCGGTTGGTGTGGCACATCTGCGCCTGGATGCACCCGACGGCGAACATCATCGCGCGGGCGGCCAGGGTGAAGTCGGCGCCCTGGATGATTCGTTTGACGATGTCGGATGCGCTGGCGACCTTCCCGGACGCGCCGATCTTGACGCGGTCCCGCAGTCCGGTGCCGGTGAGGGCGTTGTGCACCAGCATCAGCCCCTCGGTGAGGGGCATGCCCATGTTGTCCTCGAATTCCACTGGACCCGCACCGGTTCCGCCTTCGGAGCCGTCGACGATGACGAAGTCCGGGGTGACGTCGCGTTCGAGCATCGCCTTGCAGATGCCGAGGAACTCGATGCGCGATCCGACGCACAGTTTGAACCCGACGGGTTTGCCACCGGAGAGCTTCCGCAGGGTGACGATGAAGTCGATGAGCCCGTTCGGGGTGGAGAACGCGGTGTGCGCGGGTGGGGAGATCACCGTCTTCCCGACCGGCACTCCGCGCGTCTCGGCGATCTCCCGCGACACCTTCGCGCCGGGCAGCACGCCGCCGAGCCCGGGCTTCGCGCCTTGCGACAGTTTGATGGAGATCGCCTTCACCTGGTCGAGTGCCGCGTGTTCGGCGAACTTGGCGGGGTCGAACCGGCCGTCCTCCGTCCGGCAGCCGAAGTAGCCGGACGCGATCTCCCAGATCAGGTCGCCGCCGTGCTTGCGGTGATAGGGGCTGATCGCGCCCTCGCCGGTGTCGTGCGCGAACCCGCCCCGCGCGGCCCCGGCATTGAGGGCTTCGATGGCGTTGGCCGAGAGCGAGCCGAAGCTCATCGCCGACACGTTGAGAAGCGCGATGTCGTAGGGCTGTTCGCAGTCCGGTCCGCCGAGGCGGACGGTCGGCGGTTCGGGCGGGGCCATCCGTGCGCGCAGCGAATGGACCATGAACTCGTAGCCGACGGCGTGGACGTCCCGCTCGGTGCCGAACGGCTCCTCGGCGAGCGTGCCCTTGGCGCGCTCGTAGACGAGGTCGCGGGTGTCGCGGTCGAAGGGCGTTCCATCCGTGGACGATTCGATGAAGTACTGCTGGATCTCGGGGCGGATCTTCTCGAGCAGGAACCGCGCGTGCCCCAGCACCGGGTAGTTCCGCAGAACGCTGTGCCGCCGTTGCAGCAGGTCCCACGTGCCCAAGGCGGCGGTCGCGAGCAGGAGGAGGGCGGCGAACCACCATCCCGTGGCCACAGCGACGGTCAGGGCGAGAGCACCCAGTCCGAGGATCCATATCGCGAGGACGATCAACCATCGGGTCACGTGCTGAGACTAGAACCTCACGTGAGCGCCGACGCGTACTCCGGCGCACTTTCCCACTCACATGGGGAGGGGATGGGATAGTGGAGGCACGAGGTCAGCTGCCACGACTGGGGGATGTCATGTCGGAGTCAATCAATCCGGAATCGTCGAGCAATCCGGTGCCGCCGAAGCCCGGCGACGCGGGCGCCTACGCCTACCAGTACCCGACGCAGCAACAGCCGCAGGCGCAGCCCTACCCGGGACAGTACGGCCCGCCGCCGCTGCCGCCGTCGAACGCCGGGTGGGCGGTGGCCGCCGTCCTCTTCTTCTGGCCGCTCGCGTTCGCCGCGTTCAACCACGTCCACGACGTCTACCCGAAGTGGGCGATGGGCGACTACCAGGGTGCCCAGTACGCGTCCGACCGCGCCAAGTCGCTCGGCAAGATCGCTCTGTGGATCTGGGTGGCGCTGATCGTCGTGTTCGTCATCGGGTACGCCATCCTGATCATCGCCCTCGTCGCGAACAGCAATACCAACAGCTGGTGAGGGCGTGGTCGTTGATCCGGCGCCGACGCCGTAGAATCCAACGACCGTGAGCCTTACCCTCGGAATCGTCGGACTGCCCAACGTCGGCAAGTCCACCTTGTTCAACGCGCTGACCAACAACGACGTGCTGGCCGCGAACTACCCGTTCGCGACCATCGAACCCAACGTCGGCCTGGTCGAACTGCCCGACCCGCGGCTGTCCAAGCTCGCCGAGATCTTCGGTTCCGAGCGCATCCTGCCCGCCACGGTGTCGTTCGTCGACATCGCCGGCATCGTCAAGGGCGCCTCCGAGGGCGCCGGCCTCGGCAACAAGTTCCTCGCCAACATCCGCGAGGCCGACGCCATCTGCCAGGTGGTTCGCGTCTTCAACGACGACGACGTCGTGCACGTCGACGGCCGCGTCGACCCGGCATCCGACATCGAGGTGATCGAGACCGAGCTCGTCATCGCCGACATGCAGACGCTGGAGAAGGCCCTGCCGCGCCTCGAGAAGGAAGCGAAGAAGAACAAGGAGCTCAAGCCGATCCACGAGGAGGCGCTGAAGGCGCAGGAAGTCCTCGACTCGGGCAAGACCCTGTTCAGCGCGAAGGACAAGCTGGACTTCGCGCTGCTGCGCGAGCTGAGCCTGCTTACCACCAAGCCGTTCCTGTACGTGTTCAACGCCGACGAGGCCGTGCTCACCGACGAAGCGAAGGTCGCCGAACTGCGCGCCTCCGTCGCCCCCGCCGACGCCGTGTTCCTCGACGCCAAGGTGGAGCAGGAACTCCTCGAATTGGACGAAGAGGACCGGCAGGAGATGCTCGACTCCATCGGACAGTCCGAGCCCGGCCTGCACGCCCTCGCCCGGACCGGCTTCCACACCCTCGGCCTGCAGACCTACCTCACCGCAGGTCCCAAGGAGTCCCGCGCCTGGACCATCCACAAGGGCGACACCGCCCCGCAGGCCGCCGGCGTCATCCACACCGACTTCGAGCGCGGCTTCATCAAGGCCGAGATCGTCTCCTTCGACGACCTCGTCACCGCCGGATCCATGGCCGCCGCCAAGGCCGCAGGCAAGGTCCGCATGGAGGGCAAGGACTACACCATGGCCGACGGCGACGTGGTGGAGTTCCGCTTCAACGTCTGATCGCGTCTCTCCGCACGAGGAGTGCGACGACTGCTGCGCCGGCGAGGGAGATCAACCCGGTGGTGACGGCGGCGTGGTTCCAGCCCGCCGCCATGCCGTCGATGGTGCCTGCGGGGTCGAGGGCGATGATGCTGACGACGGTGACGCCGATGGAGGAGCCGAGGTAGCGGGCGGTGTTGTTGGCGCCGCTGCCGAGTCCGCCCTGGTCGGCGGGGACGCTGGCGACGGCTTGGCGGCCGAGACCTGCGTTGAGCAGGCCGCTGGCGATGCCGGCGAGCAGCAGGCCCGGGACGAGTCGCAGCGGGGACGAGTCGGGGGACAGGCCCGTCATCGTGAGCATGGCGGCGCCGACGCCGGCGAGTCCGATGACGAGTTGCGGGGTCCCGGCGAGTCGCGCCGGGAGTTTCCGCGCCAGCAGTGACGCCACGACGCTCGTGCCGGACCACAGCGCGATCACCCCGGCTGCGGCGAGCGTGCTGACGTGCATCGTCTTGACGAGGAACGTGCAGGCGAACGACATCAGACCAATGATGCCCGCCCCGGTGGCGAGGGCCGCGATGGTGGCGGCGAGGAAGTCGCGTCGTCGGAACAAGGCGAGGTCGAGCATCGGGAACGGGCGCCGCCGCTCGACGCCGACGAACGCGAGGGTGAACACGGCGGCGCCGATACCGCAGAGGACGGTGGCGGGAGTGTTGCCCTGCCTTCCCTCGACGAGTGCGACGAGGACCAGCACCATCGCGGCGCACAGCGTGACCGCTCCCGGGACGTCGATCCGCTTCGGGACGGCGGACCGTGACTCCGCCAGCGCGCGCGTCGCGACCTGTCCGATCGCGAGCGACGCGACGGCGAGTGCCCAGTACAGGCCGCGCCACCATCCGGCGAGGTCGAGGAGTCCTGCGAGCACGGGACCGACCGCGATGCCTGCGCCGACGCTCGCGCCCCAGATCCCGCTCGCCGTCGCGCGTGCCGCCCGAGTGGCGAAGGCGTGGGCGACGGCGCCGAGACTGGCCGCGATGAGCGCTGCGCCCGCCACCCCTTGAATCAGTCGCCCGACGATGAACAGGACGGGTTCCTGACTGATCGCGCCGACCACCGCGCCCAGTGCGAGAAGCCATGCGCCCCAATGGAACACACGGCGCCGGCCGTAGTCGTCGGCGAGTGCGCCCGCCGTCAACAGGACCGCGGCGAGGCCCACGCTCATCGAACTGAGAATCCACGTCTGCGCCGCGGGGCCGGCCGACAGCGCCGCGGCGACGGTGGGCATGTTGCCGAGCGGGGCGCAGAACGCGATCAAGGCGACGAACGTGCCGAGCGACGCGACGGACAGCGTGGTTCCCGGGCGGGGTGCGAGTGTGCGGGCGGGCGGGACAACCGCGGTTGGTCTGTTCACAAGACTGAACTTAGAACTATTTTGGTCTGGTGACAAGACCGAGTTGAGTTAGCATGGGTGAATGGCACTGGGAACCGGGTACTCGCAGCAGAACTGCAACCTCGCTCGCGCGCTCGAAGTGGTAGGCGAGCGGTGGACGATGCTCGTGCTGCGCGACTGCTTCTACGGCGTCCGCCGCTTCAGCGATCTCCTCGCCCATCTCGACATCTCCCGCGCGGTCCTGACGGATCGGCTGGGCGCTCTCGTCGAGGCGGGTGTCCTCGTCCGCGCCGCCGACGGCGGTCACCCCGAATACGAGCTCACCGAGGCCGGCAAGGCGCTGTGGCCGAGCATCTACGCGCTCTCCCAATGGGGTGAGCAGTACGTGTCGCCCGGCAGTTATCCCGGCCGGGTGTTCTCGCACGCCGAATGCGGGACGCAACTCGACCGTTTCGGGCGGTGCCCCGACTGCGGCACGATCCCGGGGCCGGAAGACCTCGTGGTCGCCCCCGGGCCGGGGGAGGCCGTCCACCCTCGCAGCGACGCCGTCGCCGTGGCCCTGCGCGAACCCCGCCGGATGCTCACCCCGCTGCGGTCACGCAGCGAGGCCTGACCGTCACGCCGCGACGCGCAGAGGCGGTTCGAACGTCGCGCGCACCTGCAGCCACTGGGCGAGGATCTGACATCCGGTGAGCCCGCTCGCGTCGAGTGGTTCGCTGGCGTACGCGATGTGCCGCCCGCCCCGCGTGTTGACGACACGCACACCGCGCCAGGCGAGGCGCGGCGGAAGGTAGCCCAGCACCTCGATCATCGCGGTCCGCAGGCGACGGGCGTCGGTGCGCCACTGCCGGGGGCTGAATCGTGTCTTGCCCGCATTCTGGAAGCTGTTGCTGCGGATCAGTTCCCACGTCTGCGTGAGCCACGTCCGAACTGCGCGGAACGACATCCACCGGGTGAGGTCGGCGATGTCGCGGACATAGCTGTCTTCGCTGGCATTGCAGATCATGTCGTCCGGGTGCGCGATCCACTGGACCGGTACCGACTCGGGGATCGGCGCGCCGACACCCGCGACACCGCGCCCGAAGCATCCCGGGACCACTCCCGCCGGTTGCTCGGGATCGGAGACGAGACCCACGGCGGCGAGGTTGCCGAAGCGCAGGGTGCCGGTGGCGATCT
This sequence comes from Rhodococcus sp. T2V, assembly GCF_029269925.1. NCBI lineage: Bacteria > Bacillati > Actinomycetota > Actinomycetes > Mycobacteriales > Nocardiaceae > Rhodococcus > Rhodococcus sp. T2V. Next base: position 8,177 of record NZ_JARJBD010000060.1, on the reverse strand, counting down.
GTCCGAGCACCTCACGGATCACGGTGCATCCCTGCGAGTACCCGATCAGCATGACACGTCCGGGAACGTCGTCGATGGCGTCGATCAACCTGCGGACGCCGACCTCGGTGCTCTGCCGATAGCTGAGCCCGCCAGCCGCGACCGGCCCGTACGACGCCGGATAGCCGACCCACCGAGACTCGAATCGGTCGTCGAGGGCGTCGGTGACGTCACACAACAGTCCGGAGACGTGGCGCCGGTGGTCATCGGGGTGGGACTCTCCGGTACCACCGATGGCGAGAACGGTCACCTGGGGCATGGCGTCCATCATGCCGACGGACGATAAGGATTCGATCGGTCGACCCTGAGAAGTTTCTGGCAATCGACTGCGAAAGGTTGTCACCCGATGGCCAGCGCGATCAGAGCCACCAGCGGCGGCCCGCTCTGTGACAGTGCGCCGACGACGCCGTCGCCGCGCTGCCGGCTCAGCGCCATGCGATCCGACGCGGCCAGGGCGATGCCCGCCAGGAACATGAACAGGCAGGTGTAGACGACGAGCGTGCGACCCGGCGTGTCCTGACCGGCCCACCACAGGATGACGCCGGCGATGGCGCCGGAGGCGAGGAACAGGTTGTAGAAGCCGACGTTGAACGCCCACAGATGGGCCGCATGCACGTCGCTGCCGGGTATGCGGAAGATGCCCTCGTGCACCGACGGCCGGCGGAACAGGAACGATTCCCACACGAACGCCAGCACGTGCACTCCCGCGGCGATCTGCGCGACGAGGATCACGGCGCACCCGCCCCGGTCGCGAGTTCGACGCCGTAGCGGTCGGTGACCTCGTGCAGTAGTCGGGCCACGACCTCCGGCGAGTGCCCGCCACGGCCGACCACGTCGAGATCACCGAAGAAGCGGCCGTGGGACGCCCCGGCGGCGACGAGGAGGAAGTCGGCGGACTCGGAGAGGACCGTGAACGTATTCATCGTTCCCGCCTCGATGGCGACCGTTTCCCCCGCCGCGAGTTCGTACCCGGTGTCCCCGGCCTGGACGAGTATCCGGCCGCGCAGCACATGGTAGGACTTCGACCACGGCTCGGCGTGCAGTGGACCGTTCGGTGCGGTCCGGGACGCTTCGACGAGGAAGACTTCGTACGTTCCGCCGGTGTGATCCGCGCCGACCAGGACCGTGATGTCGGCGTCCGGCGCGATGAACCGCCTGCCGTCGCCTGCTCTGATTACGTGAACGTGGGTGGACATACTGCGACGCTATGACGGGCACCGCGCGCTACCCATCCCCGGAATCTGGGATGGTGGTGTGCCGGTGACCAGCGCATACTGTGTTCATGCTGGAGGTCCGGGCGGAAAAGCTGCGCCGGGAGGTGCTCGCTTTCGCGGGATCGGGCGCCGGCGTCACGCAGCTGCACGAGCGCGCCATCGAACTGGTCGGGGAGACGGTGCGCACCGACCTGACGTGCTGGGCGATGCTCGACCCGGAGACACTCGCGATCAGTTCGATGACCAGCGGGCGCAACCGGATACCGCGGCAGTACGAACCGCTGCTCGCCGAATCCGAGTACAACGGCGACGATCCGGGCACGTTCGCCGAACTCGCGCGCAGCGGCCGGACCGTCGCGCGGGCCTCGGACCTACCCGCGGTCGCGGTCGCGCACAGCCTCCGCCACGGCGCGGTGTGGGCGCCGCTGGGGCTCCGCAGCGAGGTCCGGATCGTGTTCCGCGTCGACGGTGTGTGCTGGGGCGCAGCCGGATTCGTGCGGTCCGGGCCGGATTTCACCGACCGTGAGCTCGAGTTCCTCACACTCGTGGCTCCCGGCCTGGCGGTCGCGACGAGGGCCGCGTCCGTGCACGCCCCGGCGGTCTCCGGTCGCGGCGAGCAGGGTCCGGCGGTGGTGGTCACCGATGCCGCCGGCGATCCGATCGCGCTCACGGCCGCTGCCCGTGGCTGGCAGGACCGCTTCGACGAGGTCGCCCCGGGCAGGTTGACCGTGGTGTTGCGGGCCGCGACGTTCGGGGCGCGGTCGAGCGGTTCGGGGATCTTCAAGGCGCGCGTGCGCGACGCGGAGGGCGGCTGGATTCTGGTGCGCGCCACGGCCTTGATCGGCGGCGACGAACCGCAGACGGTGGTCACCCTGGAACCCGCCGCCGGCGGTGAGCTCACCGGGTTGTTGCTCGCAGCGTATGCGGTGACCGCACGCGAGCGTGACGTGTGCGCCGACGTGCTGGCCGGCTACGCGACGTCCGAGATCGCACGACGTCGCGGCATTACCGCGAACACCGTCCAGGACCACCTGAAATCGGTGTACGCGAAGGCCGGGGTTCGCAGCCGCGCGGAACTCGCCGCGCGGCTGAGGACCGGTCGCGAGAACTAACGACCGCTCACGACCCGGTGGTGCCCGTCGCCAGCGAGGAACAGGCCTCCTGCGCCGCCGCCCACGTCGAATTGTCGATCCCGGGAGGAGCGGCCGACTCGTCCGGCGCGCCGCCCTGGGGTGGGGCCGAACCGTCGCCGCCCTCAGGCGGTGCCATCTCGCCGCTGGGCGGGGTCATTCCGCCCGGTGCCCCGCCGCCGGCTCGGTCGGGCGGTGCGGGCACGCCGTTTTCCTCGAGGCAGGCCTGGAGTTCGTCGCTCATCGCCGCGGGGGCGGAGCCGCCCTGCACAGCGCTGCCGCCGGCGTCGCCCTGCACGGCGCTGCCGGCGGTGCCGGTCGACGAAGTGCCGGACGAAGACTCGCCCGAACTACACGCCACGACGGAACATGCGAGACCTACTGCCATCGCCGCTCCACCGATGCCGCGAACCAATTGTGAACGCATGATCGATGCCCTTCCTCTGTGAGTGAGACACCACTACACCGCGGGAAGCTGGGAGAACGCTGCGTGCACGCTGGAAGGGCACTGTCAGCGCGGTTCGGGCCGCTCCTGGTAGCACTTGAAACTCAGCGCGAGACGGCCACGCCCGTGCGTCATCGAGCGCAGGGCGACCGGATAGTCGGTGACCTCGCTCGTCGGCACGGAAGCGATGACGGTGACCTCACCGTCCCCTGCGGGTTCGGTGCCCTCGATCTGGCCGCGTCGCCGGCCGAGATCCGCCATCACGTCACCCTGCAGCGTCGAGGGCACGGTGACCTCGACGTGGTCTACGGGTTCGAGGACGAGAGTGCCCACCTTGTCGATGGCCGCACGGAGGGCGAGCGCCCCCGCCATCCGGAAGCTGAAATCGTCGGAGTCGACCGAGTGATGCTTGCCGTCGAGGACGGTGGCGCGCAGGTCGACGAGCGGAAACCCGTGCCTGCCTCCGCGTCCCATCGATTCGGCGATCCCCTTGCCGACCGCGGGAATGAGGGATTTGGGTATCACTCCGCCACGGGTCTCGTCGACGAACTCGTAGCCCTCGTCGCGGGGGAGCGGCTCGAAGCGGACCGTCGCCACACCGAACTGGCCGTGGCCGCCGCTCTGCTTCTTGTGGCGGCCCTCCGTCTCCACGGTGCCGAGCAGTGTCTCGCGGTACGCGATCTTGACCGGTTCGGTCAGGAGGGTGATGCCGTACCGCCGCTTCAACCGGGTCAGCGCCACCTGCACGTGCACGTCGCCGGCGCCCCGGACCACCGTCTGGTGGGTTTCGCTGTCGCGCGTGACCTCCAGCGTCGGGTCGTCGCTGACGAGTTCGGCCAGGGCGGTCGCGAGTTTGTCCTCGTCGCCGGCGCTCTCGGCGGCCACCGCGATCCCGTAGACGGGGCGGCGGTGCACGATCGGGGGCACGGTGAGCGGTGAGCCGATCGGAGCGAGGGTGTCGCCCGTCGAGACGTCGGTGAGTTTGATGGCGCCGACGATGTCGCCGGCCTCCGCGCTGTCGATCGGGGTGTGTTTGCTGCCGAGGACGCGAAGAAGGTTGTGCAGGCGTTCCTTCGCGCCGGTGCGCTGGTTGACGAGGACATCGTCCGCGTGCACGCTGCCGGAGAGGATCTTCAGCAACGCCACCTGCCCGACGTATTCGTCGGTCTGCGTCTTGAAGACGTACGCGAGCGGGTCGCCGGACGGATCGCACCGCACCTCGGCGACCCGGTCCCCGTCACCGCGGACCTCGATGCCCGGGACCTCCGACGGTGCCGGTGCGATTCGGCACACGAAGTCGAGCAACCGGTCGACGGCGATCGCATCGACGGCCGACCCGCACAGCACCGGCCACAGCGATCCCGCGGCGAAACCCGCGCGGAGCGCGTGCTCGAGTTCGGGCACGGAGATGTCCTCGCCGTCGAGGTACTTCGAGAGCAGGTCGTCTTCGATCTCGACGACGTCCTCCACGAGATGCTCGTGCTGTTCGTGTTCGCGGTCGGCGATGTCGGCGGGCAGTTCGTCGCTTGTGCTCGCGGACCCGCTGTCGTAGAGGATGACGTGCTCGGTGAGGAGGTCGGCGACGCCGGTGAACGCGGACGCCTCGCCGACGGGCAGGTCGACCGGTTCGACTCCGGACCCGAAATGGTCGCGGATCCCGGCCAGGACGGCGTCGAACGACGCCCGTTCCTTGTCCATCTTGTTCACGAACAGGATGCGCGGGATGGCTCGCTCGGTGGCCGCCTGCCACAGCAGTTCGTCGTTCACCTGCAGACCGCTGACCCCGTCGATCACGAACACGGCGACGTCGGCGACCCGGAGCGCCGTCATCGCGTCGCCGGCGAAATCGGCGTAGCCCGGCGGGTCGAGAAGATTGATCCGGTAGTCGTTCCAGGAGAACGAAGCCAGGCCGAGCGTCAGCGACTGGGTGCGGTCGTGTTCTTCCGGTTGGGTGTCGAGCACGGTGTTGCCGCTCTCGACCCGTCCGGGTCGCGTGACGACACCGGCGCGGAAGAGTATCGCCTCCGCGAGCGTCGTCTTCCCGTTGCCCTGATGCCCCACCAGGGCGATATTGCGGATCAGATCCGTCTCGGTCGTCACTGCTACCCCCACCATGTCGTACGGGTCGCTCCCGACGATACCGCGCGCGCGACCGGTGGCGAGGCGTTATCTTCCACGTGAAGAGGTGGTCGCGACCTCGGTCCGCCACACCCGACACCGAATGGAGACCGCATGGCCTCGGCCGAGTTCCTCGTCGAACGTTCCACCGTCATCGATGCGAGCCCCGACGTCGTTCAGCCCCTCCTCGACGACTTCCGGAAATGGCAGGCGTGGTCGCCGTGGGAGGACGTCGATCCCGACTTGAAGCGCACCTATTCCGGCCCGGATTCGGGAGTGGGCGCTTCCTACGCATGGGAGGGCAACCGCAAGGCGGGTTCGGGACAGATGGTGATCACCGAGTCGGTGCCCGGCTCGAAAGTCGTGCTCGACCTGACCTTCCTCAAACCGTTCAAGGCGGAAAACGTCACGACGTTCCTCCTCGAACCGAACGGCGCGGGCACGACCGTCCGCTGGCAGATGACCGGCAAGAACAACCTCTTCTTCAGGATCGTGGGAGTCGTCTTCCCGATGGACAAGATGGTGGGCAAGGACTTCGAGAAGGGGCTCGCGCAGCTGAAGGCGGCGGCCGAGCAGCGTTAGTAGTCCTTTCCCGTCGCCAGTTCGAGGTCGGTCATGGTCTTGAACCGGGGTGTGCCGTCGCCGTCGTTGCGGGCCTGTTCCATCACGAGGCGGGCCGACCGTCCGTTCAGATGAAGGGTCGCCACCTGATCGCCGAAGAACGGTCCGGCGACCTTGGACCAGTCGAGCGGAACGGGCGGCACCCGCGACACCCGGCCCAGGATGAAACGCACGGTCCGCTCGGTGGTGCGCCGCCACGAGATCCGGAACGTCACGTTCATGGCCGCCGGTACGTAGTTGTGCAGGGGCGAGCACGTCAGCTGATAGACCAGTGACTGCAGCGGTTCGGGGTAGTGCGCCTGCGCGGCGTAGGCGTGGTGGACGTCGCCGGACAGCACCGAGATGGTGGACGGCGCGCGCCCACCCGGCCCGGCCCGGTGACCTCTGCCGACGTCGGCGAGGAGCCGGGCGAGCCGGTCGAAGGAGTCACGAAACGCCGCCCAGTGCTCCAGGTCTGCCGCGCGCCGGATCTTCTCGGCCCAGGCCGCCACCCGCGGGCCGCGGGATCCGGCGGCGAGGCGTTCGTTCCAGGACTCCAGGTCGTGGAGGGCGCGGGGCAGCAACCACGGCAGCGACGTCCCGACGAGAAGATGGTCGTAGTCGCCCTCGGTCTGACGTTCGATCCAGGAGAACTCGGGGTCGGACACCATCTCGCGGCGGCCGCCGGCGAGGATGCGCCCGCACCGCGAGTCGATGACGAGCAGCCTCGCGACTCCGAGGTCGCGTCGATACGACCACTGCGTGCCCTTCGCGCCGTCCGCCTCCTCGTCGGCGGCCGACGCGAACTCCCGGAGCATCGGTTCGACGTCGCCGCCGTGCTTCCGAACACGTTGGTACAGATCGTTTTCGGCGAGGAGGCTCGGCGACAGGTTCCCCAGGTGCTGATAGACCCAGTACGACGACAACGCGCCCACGATGCGCTCCTCCCACCACGACGTCGCCTCGACGTCGTCGCGCCAGGACTCGGACGTGTTCCAGTCGTCCCGCACGTCGTGGTCGTCGAAGATCATCGACGTGGGCACCGTGGACATCAGCCAGCGCACCTGAGGGTCCGACCACGACTCGGCGTACAGCCAGGTGTATTCCTCGAAGTTGCGCACCTGCGGGCCGGGTGGCTCCTTCACGTCGTGGATCTCGGCGACCCGCGCTTCGGTCTCGGGGGAGAGTTCGTCGGCATACACCTGGTCCCCGAGCAGCAGCAGGGCGTCGGGCCACCGGTCCGGGGACTGTCCGGCCATCCGCACCGCGTACGCGTCGAGGGCGTCGGCGCCGAGGTGCCGGTTGTCCTCCGTCGTGGACATCGTGGCGAACCGGCACGATCCGAACGTCAGGACCAGGGTGTCGTCGTCCTCGCGGAGCGTGCGGATCACCGACGGGACGGCGTTCGGCAGCGGCCACACCGGACGGCCGTCGAGGGTCACGTCGTACGGAGTGGTCGATCCCGGTTCCAGATCGTCCACGACGACGAGCGCGTAATGGTGACCCGACACGTTCCACGTGCGTTCCTCGTGGCCGAGGACCCGGACGGTGCACGGCTCCGACGTCTCGACCCACACCGTCGCATCGCCCGTGCCGACATGTCTGAGCAGCGGTCCGAGAATCAGCTCCGCCACTCTCGTCACCCTGCCGGATTCTTCGCGCGTGACCGGTACATGCGATAAGCCTACGGATCCCCGGGCGACCGCGAGGAGGCTTCTGCCCGAAGGTGACGTTCGGCAGGGCAAATGTTTCCTAGGCCGAGTCGGGGCTCGGTAGCTGGGTGAAGTCAAAGCCGATCTGATGTTGCACAGGGTTCGCCGGGCAGACCCATTTCAGCTCAGATAGACCTTCCACGGGTTGGAGACGCATGTAACGCTCGGTCGGGCACCAAAGGCAGCGTCCCCTCGGGACTGTGAGAAAGGTCTGTCCTTCGGTATCCCTCTCGAGGGCATAGCCTGGCAACCCGAACCGAAATGGTCGAAATCTTGTTGCGCACAATGTGAGATTTATCGTCAGGGCAAGTCCACTCAACGCGACAATTACACAGGCCGCGATGGTCGCAATGTAGTTGCTTTGATTCGACTTCAGATTCACGATGGCAACTAGAATTCCTAGTGACACACCGACGACTGACAACCAATTATCCGGTAACCACACGCGGCGTTTCACTTGACGGTGCATCTCAGTTCGGTGTTCGAACGGATCGTTTGGAGTCTTGCCGACGATGAAGTTGCCGCCGACAGTGATGTCATTCTTCCCCCAAGTTTCCAAAGATCTGATGTAAATAATCGGCGATATGTTGACAGACGTGACCGACAAGTACGGTCGCGAGGACGAAACGCTGCTGTTGGTTACGTCCCGATCGAAGGTCGGGTTACAGGGCTAGCTGCAATACCGTTCAGTTAGTGAACAAGGATGTCGCATTTCGGCGGCTGGGTGGGTTGTGGATGGTGTTGGTGGTGCGCGCGTTTCGCGGCCCATTTGAGGACCTTGCGTTTGACGACGCGGGGGTTGGCGCGGTGTCGGCGTACCGGGTTGATCCGGCGCAGGAGTTTGGCGATGCCCTGATCCCACAGTCGGGTGGCGGCGTGGTGGTTATGAGGGGGAAAAAGAGCTGTGGGACAGGGATCG
>NZ_JARJBD010000006.1:0-249742 GCF_029269925.1 Rhodococcus sp. T2V | reverse complement strand
ACCGACAGGCATCAACATCAACCAGAACCTGTCTCAGACAGGTTGACAACTACCGTGCAGCTACCAAAAAGGCGCACGGGCGGCGGAGCCGCCTACGCCTTCAGCGACGCCGGCGGGGTGAAGCGCTCGCCGTACTTGGCGGCGAGTTCTTCGGCGCGCTTGACGAAGCCTGCCTGGCCGCCTTCGTAGCCCTGGATGTACTGCGACACACCGCCGGTCCAGGCGGGGAAGCCGATACCCATGATGGAGCCGATGTTGGCGTCGGCGGTGGTGAGGAGCACGCCCTCGTCGAAGCATTTCTGCGTTTCGATGGCCTCGATGAACAGCATGCGCTCGATAAGGTCCTGGAACGGGACTTCGAGTTCCTTGGAACCGAAGTTCTCCCTGAGCCCGGGCCACAGGCCGGTGCGCTTGCCGTCGGCGTAGTCGTAGAAGCCTGCGCCGCCGAGTTTGCCCTTGCGGTCGAATTTGTCGACCATCGTGTTGATGACGTCGCCTGCCGGGTCGGCGGGCAGCTCCTTGCCTTCGGCCTTCGCGGCTTCCGCGGTTTCCTTGCGGATCTTCTGCATCAGCGTGAGGTTCAGCTCGTCGGACAGTTGCAGGGGTGCCGCCGGGTAGCCGGCCTGCATGCCTGCCTGTTCGATGGTGGCGGGCTCGATGCCCTCCGCGAGCATGGCGATGGCCTCGTTGATGAACGTGCCGATGACGCGGGAGGTGAAGAAACCGCGCGAGTCGTTGACGACGATCGGCGTCTTGCGGATGGCCTGCACGTAGTCGAAGACGCGCGCGAGTGCTTCGTCGGAGGTCTTCTCGCCGCGGATGATCTCGACGAGCGGCATCTTGTCGACGGGCGAGAAGAAGTGGATTCCGATGAAGTCCTCTTGCCGCTTCACACCGGTCGCGAGGCCGGTGATCGGGAGCGTCGACGTGTTCGAGCCGAGCAGCGCCTTCGGGTCGACGATGTCCTCGATCTCCTGGAACACCTTGTGCTTGAGGTCCTGCGACTCGAACACGGCCTCGATGACGAAGTCGACACCGGCGAAGTCGGCGGGGTCGGCGGTCGGCGTGATGCGGTCGAGCAGCGCCTTCGACTTCTCCTCGGTGGTCTTGCCGCGGGACAGCGCCTTGGCCTCGATGCCCTCGGAGTACGCCTTGCCCTTGGTGGCGGCCTCGATGGTGACGTCCTTGAGGACGACGTCGAAGCCGGCTTTCGCGGAGACGTAGGCGATTCCGGCGCCCATCATTCCGGCGCCGAGTACACCGACCTTGGTGATGGGTGTCTTCTCGATGCCCTCGGGGCGGGACGCGCCGGAGTTGATGGCCTGCAGGTCGAAGAAGAACGCCTGGATCATGTTCTTCGCGACCTGACCGGTGATCAGCGACGTGAAGTAGCGGGCCTCGATGAGGAGCGCGTTGTCGATGTCGACCTGCGAACCCTCGACGGCGGCGGCCATGATGGCGCGCGGTGCCGGCATGGGTGCGCCCTTGAGCTGCTTGCGCAGGTTCGCGGGGAAGGCGGGCAGGTTCGCGGCGAACGCCGGGGTGGACGGGGTGCCGCCGGGGATCCGGTAGCCCTTCTTGTCCCACGGCTGGACGCCGCCCTCGGGGTTGGCCTTGATCCACGCCTTCGCGGCGGGCACCAGCTCCTCGACCGAGGACACGACCTCGTCGACGAGTCCGACCTCCTTGGCCTGCACCGGTCCACGCTGCTGGCCCTGCAGCAGCACCTGCATGAGGGCGTTCTGCAGTCCGAGCATGCGGACGGTGCGCACGACGCCACCGCCGCCGGGCAGCAGACCGAGGGTGACCTCGGGCAGGCCGATCTTGACGCCCTTCACGTCCGCCGCGACGCGGTGATGCGTGGCCAGGGCGATCTCGAGTCCGCCGCCGAGTGCGGCGCCGTTGATGGCGGCGACGACGGGCTTGCCGAGGGTCTCGAGGCGGCGCAGATCCGACTTGATCGCGACGCTGTGGCTGTAGATCTCGTCGGCGTTCTCCGGGCCGACCTTGATCATGTTCTTCAGGTCGCCGCCGGCGAAGAACGTCTTCTTGCCGGACGTGATCACGACACCGGTGATGGAGTCCTTCTCGTCGACGAGGCGGTCGACGGTCGCCTTCATCGAGGAGATGTAGGCGTCGTTCATGGTGTTCGCGCCCTGGTTGGGATCGTCGATGGTGAGCACGACGATGCCGTCGGCGTCCTGCTCCCAGTTGATGATGTTCTGCTCGCTCACTGCTTCAAGTCTCCTGATGGTCCGGGCGGTCAGACGCGCTCGATGATGGTGGCGACGCCCATACCGCCGCCGATGCACAGGGTGATGAGGGCGTACCGGGCGTTCCGGCGCTCGAGCTCGTCGATCATGGTGCCGGTGATCATGGCGCCGGTGGCTCCGAGCGGGTGCCCCATCGCGATGGCGCCGCCGTTGACGTTGAGCTTCTCGTCGGGGATGTTCAGGTCCTTCTGGAATTTGAGCACCACGGACGCGAACGCCTCGTTGATCTCGAACAGGTCGATGTCGTCGACGGTCAGACCGGCGGCGGCGAGCACCTTCTTCGAGGCCGGGGTGGGGCCGGTGAGCATGATCGTGGAGTCGGCACCGCTGGTGGCCGTCGCGACGACGCGGGCGCGCGGGGTCAGGCTCATGTCCTTGCCCGCCTGCTCGGACCCGACGAGGACCAGTGCGGCGCCGTCGACGATGCCGGAGCTGTTGCCGCCGTGGTGGACGTGGTTGATCTTCTCGACCCAGTGGTACTTCTGCAGCGCCACCGCGTCGAAGCCGCCCATCTCGCCGACGCCGGCGAAGGACGGGTTGAGGCCCGCCAGGTTTTCGAGGGTGGTGCCGGGACGCATGTGCTCGTCCTGGTCGAGGACGACGAGGCCGTTGATGTCCTTGACCGGGACGACGGACTTGGCGAAGTAGCCGCCGGTCCACGCCTTCGCGGCGAGGTCCTGCGAGCGGACGGCGTACGCATCGACGTCCTCGCGGGAGAAGCCCTCGATCGTGGCGATCAGGTCGGCGCCCACGCCTTGGGGGACGAAGTAGTTGTCGTAGTTGGTGGCCGGGTCGAGCGCCCACGGTCCGCCGTCGGAGCCCATCGGCACGCGGGACATCGATTCGACGCCGCCGGCGATGACCAGTTCGTCCCAGCCGGACCGCACCTTCTGCGCGGCGGTGTTGACGGCCTCGAGGCCGGACGCGCAGAACCGGTTCAGCTGCACGCCGCCGACGGTGTCGGGCAGTCCCGCGTCGTTGACCGCGACGCGGGCGATGTCCATGCCCTGGTCGCCGACGGGGGTGACGACGCCGAGGACCAGATCGGAGATGCGATCCTCGTCCAGGTCGGGGAAGCGGGCGCGGAGCTCGTCGATCAGGCCGGTGACCAGCGAGATCGGCTTGACCGAGTGCAGCGAACCGGTCTTCTTTCCGCGGCCGCGCGGGGTCCGGATGGCTTCATAAATGAATGCCTCTGTGGTCACTGTGGAGTGTTCCTTCCTTATCTGCGTCGACGCCGACCGTGCACACGGCGCTCTGCACGGGGCATACCCCGGCACATTTACCTTAGAACGTGTTGCAAAACAGGAGGAAGGACCGAAGCGATCCTGGATCGTGACCCAGGCGATCACGACAGGGCGATCTCGACCCTGCCGGAATCGCCGTTTCGTGCTGTAATGGCGCGGCGCTCGATGCGACCCGAGCGGAGGAGAACACGCTGTGACCACCCGACTGTCCCGCCGGCAATTGTTCGGCGCCGCGACCGCGGGTGCGGTGACCGTTGCCGGCCTGGGGCGTGCCGGCGCGACCGCGAATCCGGCACGCCGCCTGCCGTCGCCCGCCGCGATTTCCGCCTCCGATCCCGCGCTTCTGAGTGCTGTCGAGGCGGCGGCGCTGTTGCAGTCCCGGGCGCTGCATCCGCGCGAACTGCTCGACGCGTGCCTGTCGCGCAGCGCGGCGCACGACGGCGGCGTCGAGGCGTGGATTCGGATCTACCCGGAGCAGGCCTACGAGGCCGCGGAGTCCGCCGCGCGGCGACTGGCGGCCGGGTCCGCCCCGCTGGTCTGCGGACTGCCGATCGCACTGAAAGATCTGTACGCGGTGGCCGGGTTGCCCGTGACGGCGTCGAGCGGCGTCCTCGACGGGAACATCGCCGCGGGCGACGCCGGGGTGTGGCGGCAGCTGCGCGACACGGGCATGGTGCTGATGGGCCACGCGCACACCCACGAGTTCGCCATCGGAACCGCGACGCCGCAGGTCGGGAACCCGTGGGACGTCGCGTATTCGCCGGGCGGCTCGTCCGGTGGCAGCGCCGCCGCCCTCGCCGCCCGGTTCACGCCCTGCGCGCTGGGAACGGACACCGGCGGTTCGTTGCGCATCCCCGCGAGCGCGTGCGGGATCACGTCCATCAAACCGACGTTCGGGCGGTGCAGCACCAGCGGGGTGATTCCGCTGACCTGGACCCGCGATCACACCGGTCCGATGGGCCGCAGCGTCGCCGACGCGTCGCTGCTCCTGAGCCACATGGCGGGCGTCGACGTCGACGATCCCAGCACGTCGGTGGGTCCCGACGTTCCCGCGGAGGGGTACCCGCTGGCCGCCGCGGGCGGGTCACGTCCGCTGTCCGGCAGGCGTTTCGGGTTGCCGCGCGGTGTCGCCGACGACCTGCCCGGCCCGATCGGGACGTTGTTCGCCGGGTTCCTCGACCTCGTCCGCGGTGTGGGCGGCGAGATCGTCGACGTCACCGAGCCCGCGGTCCCGACGGGGCTGCTGAGCGGGGATTACGCCGAATTCGGCTCGTACCACCGGCAGTTCGCGGACCGGCTCCCGGCATACGGCGCGGAGTCGGCGCTCGCCGCGACCGCGGCGATGGCGAGCCTCGCCCTGCCCGTCGCCGACTATTTCGCCCTCGAACGCGCGCGCCTGCGTTTCCAGCACGACTACAACCGGATGTTCGCCGAGCACCAGCTGGACGTGATTCTGCGTCCCGGCGCGCTCACCGACGGGGTGCGGCGCGACGACCTCTCCGATTCGAGTGTGTTCGCCGGTGCGCGGGACAACTACTTCTGGGCCAACTACACGGGCGCACCGGTCGTCTGCACGCCGGTGGGCCGGTCCGCGGCCACCGGCATTCCGTTCGGGGTGCAGCTGGGCGGGGTCCCGTGGTCCGAGGCGGCGCTGATCTCCATCGTCCTGGAATTGCAGCAGGCGCAGCCGGTGTGGCGGGACGCACCGCCGCTCGGCGCCGCGCCCCGGCAGATCCCCGAAGTGCGGGTCGCGGCCCCGGGCGCCGGGCCCACCGCGACCAACACGGACGACACCGGCCCGGGCATCCGATTCGTGCCGACCACCTCGACTGCGGCGGTGTGACCCCGGCGTTTCAGGTGTCGAGTCCGAGGCCCGCGTCCCGTGCCCGCACGATGGCGGCGGGACGGTCGGGCACACCGAGTTTGGCGAGCACGTTCGACACGTGGTTGCGCACCGTCTTCGGGCTCAGCACGAGTCGGCGCGAGATGCTCGCGTTGTCGTAGCCGCGGGCGACGAGGTCGAGAACCTCCCGTTCGCGGTCGGTGAGTTCCGGAAACACGGTGGGTTCCATCCGGCGCGAGGCGGCCATGAAGCTCATCGCGCGGGCCGCGACCGCGGCGCCGAGGATCACCTCGCCGTTGGCGACCGCCCGGACCGCGCGTTCGACCTCCCCCGGATCGGCGCCCTTCACCAGGTAGCCGCGCGCCCCGGCACGCACCGACGCGACCAGTGATTCGTCGTCCTCGTGCATGGTGACCACGAGCACCCGCAGGGCGGGGTGCCGCTCGACGAGCCGCCGGGTGGCGTCCACCCCCGAACCGTCGCCGAGTTCGAGGTCCATGAGCACCACGTCGACGTCCCCGTCGACGACGTCGAGCGCCTCGGCGACGGAACTGGCCTGTGCGGCCACCTCCATGCCGTCGAGCGTCGACAGCAACGCGACCATGCCCAGCCGGAACACCGGGTGGTCGTCGACAACGGCTACCCGGATGGACGAGGTGGTGGAACTTTTCGTGTCCGCGCTCATGATGCGGTCAACGGTAACCGGGCGGTGACCACCGTGCCTGTCGGACGGCCGGATTCGATGTGCAGCGTGCCGCCGAGTTCGTATGCCCGCTCGCGCATCGATCGCGTGCCGACGCCGCCGCCCCCGGCCGGATCGAACCCGCACCCGTCGTCGTGGATGACGACCGTCAGCACCTCCGGAGCGAACGTGGCGTCGACCCGGCAGCCGTCGGCACCGCTGTGCCTGCGCGCGTTGGTGACGGCCTCGACGACGATCCCGTACGCCGCAGCGCTGATCTCCGCGCCCAGCCTCGGCGGCGGATCGGCCCGCACCCGCAGCCGGAACCCGCTGCGCGACTGGGTGGCCGCCAGTTCGTGCAGCGCCGGGACCAGTCCGAGTTCGTCGAGCACCGGCGGGAACATGCTGCGCGACAGCTGCCGGACGCCTTCCACCTGATGGTCGAGTTGCTCCTGCAGCGCGTCGATGAGTTCGGCGGCGGCGGCCGGATCCGAACCGAGCAGGTTCCGGGCGCCCTGCAGGCCCAGCCGGATGCCCGCGAGCGAGGGACCCAGGCCGTCGTGCAGTTCGCGGCGAATCATCTGCCGCTCCTCCAGTCGCACGGACGCCAGCCGACGCCGCGCCTCCTGCAGGTTCTCCGCCGACTGCAGCACGACGAGACCGGCCGTCACCACCGCCGACAGTTCGGTGAGCGACCGGCGGGTGCGCGTCCCCAGCGATTCCCCCGGCGGTGCCGTCACGACCATCGTCCCCAGCACCGCACCGCGGTGCACCAACTCCACCGACTCGGCATGTCCGGTCGCCGAACCCCACACGGCGGCAACCCCGCTGGCGCGCCGCACGGACACGGATTCGAGCCGCAACGCGACGCCGACGCCGGCAGCGAGACCCTCGAGGAGTTGTTCCGGGGTCTCTGCGCTGCCGAACTGCCTGCCGAGGGTGCGGACGGCCCGCGCCGGATCCTCGCCCTCCCCGTACACCAGACGGTGCACCCGCCGCTGCAGCCACAACCGCACCGGTTGCACCGCGACGGCGACGACACCCGCCGCGACCACCTGCGCCCCCACCGAATCGCCGTCGGGCAGCAGCGCCGTCAGCGCCGTGGCCACCACCACGTACAGCACCAGCAGCGCGACGGTGAGGGTGCCCGCCACCGTCGCGCGGCTGACGACCAGATTCAGCCCCCACATGCGCTGACGCAGGATGCACACCAGGATCGCGACCGGGTAGAACGCCTGAACCGCCAAGTGCACCAACGGGTTGAGCACCCACAGCCCCGGCAGCGACGCGGGCAGCGCCAGCGGAAGGTACGCGGCCGTCATCAGCGCCGTGCCCAGGCACATCCACCCGAGACCCACCCGCTCGTCGGGTGGACCGTGCCGCCACCGCCATCCGCAGTCCGCTGCCGCCGCGAAACCGACCACGAGGACGGGCACGATCACCCAGACTGCGGGGATCTCCGTGAATGTGCGGGACCAGAAGTACCAGGCCGTCGCGGCGACACCGGCGAGGACACCGAGTTTCGCGCCGACGCCGAGCGGATGGTCGCGGATCAGCCACGGCACGATCAGGAACAGGCTCAGCGTCCCGGGAATCCACGCCGTGTTCTGCAACGGCGACAGCACATCGACCCACGGCAGCCCCGGACGCACGGCCGCGAGTTGCGAGTAGCTGTAACCGAGTGCGGCGAGACCCACGCCGATCGCGGTGAGCCCCATGATGATCGGCACCGGGTGCACCCGCCGCGCGAGCACGACACCGGCCACGGTCCCGTAGACCGCCGCCCCGACGACGTCCACCAGGAAGAACAGCTGATTCGAATCGATGCCCGGATCGGCCCGGACGAACGCCACCACCGACAGGACGACCAGGATCCACGCGGACACCGCCATGACGGCAGCGGGTACGGGCGCACCGCCCGCACCTGCCGACCCCTCGGTCATCGGAGTGTCCTTCTGCGTCGCCATGGTGCGAACGAGTATCTCCCCTACTCGCGCACGGTGTCGGCGAAAGCGAAACCGATCGCGCCCACCAGCACCCACAGCGGTCCGGTGAACCCCGCGAGATACTGCAGCGGTGAGACGCCGATCACGGCGGTCACCAGGCCCAGCACCAGGCTGACCCAGCCGATCCACCGCGGTCCCGCGTGCCCGCGGAGCAACGCGACGGCCACCGCCAGCGCACTGACACCCGCACCCGCCCACAGCCACGGAATGGTGCCCATCCAGTGGCCGCCGACCACCGCGAACTCCGGCACCAGCCGGCTCGTGTCACCGAGACCGAACACCAGCTCGGTCGTCAGCCCGGTCCCCAGCAGGCACGCCGCCGACGTCAGGACCAGACCGAATGCCGCGACCGACGGCAGGATGCTCTCGGCAGGTAACGCCGCCCGCAGTCGCTGGGACAGCCCGGCGGCGAAGACGAGGATCAGCAGTGCCGCGGTCATGATCGACATGTGCATCACGAGGATTCCGGTGCGCTGTCCGGCGAGACCGTTCATGATGGCGACCGCGTCACCGGCCGACGCCTCCACGTACACGGCGTCGACCGACATGCTCGCCTGGATGCCGACGATTCCCGCCACGCCGGCGACGACCCCGACGTACGCCCACCACCGGCCGCTTCGCGGTCGCGCGGTCGCCGGGACCTCGTTCTGCACGCCGTCTGGAACATTCACTGTGCTCATGAGACGACGATCGGGCACCCGGCGTCCCGGGCACCAGGGGCGGATGTCCCGATGCGGCGGGACCGCCGTTCGGTTCAGCCCTCGAGCTTCTTGGCCCCGAGCATGTCCCTGAGCAGTTCGAACGCCACGTCTTCCGGGTCGCGGCGAGTTGCGGGGTCGGCGGGTTCCGCCGCCTCCTTGAACATCTCTTCTTCGTCCTCGGGTGTGGAGACGGGCGGCGTCGACGCCGAAGCCTCGTAGTCGATCGGCCCGGGATCGTCCGGGTAGTCCGGTGCCTCCGGCGGCGGAATGTCGTCGTCCGGTTCGGACGACGGACGTGCCTGCGCCGCACCCGGACCCGCATCGGCGCTCCGTGCGTCGGACTGCTGCGGACGCTGCGCAGCCCGCTCCTGGCTGGGCCGGGAGAACCGGGGTGCGCCTGCAGGCTTCGTCGGCGCCGCGGCAGCCTTCGCGACCGGCGGGGGCGGCGCCGTCGGGGCACCGGCCTGATACTCCACTTCCCAGGTGCCGCCGAACATCTCGGACAGCACCTCGGTGATCACCTGAGCGTTGTGCGGCGACGCGATCCGAGCGCCGAGGTTGGGGACCGGGTGCGCCAGGATCAGGCGGTTGCCTTGCACGTCGTGCACCGTCGCGGCCGACAACATCGCGGGCAGGATCTTGTTCCGCTGGCTCACCTTCTCGCGCAGCGAATTCCAGGCCTCGCGCAGGGCCGCAGCATCCGGACCCGCGGATGCGGCGGGTGCCGCCTCCACCTCCGGTGCGAGCGGTGGCTCCGGCTCCGGTTCGGGAGTCGGCGCCGGCGCAGGAGTCGGCTCGGGTTCGGGGACCGGAACGGGCGCGGGTTCGGGCGCCGGCTCGGGTACAGGCCGCGGCGTCGGCTCGGGTGCCGGCGTCGGCTCCGGAACGGGCGTCGGCTCGGGTGCCGGAGTCGGCTCCGGTTCGGGAACGGGGGCGGGCGCGGGCTCCGGAACGGGCCGCGGCATCGGCTTGGGTTCCGGCTCGGGCGGCGGCGGTACGGTGGCGGCCGCGGCCTGGCGCATCGACGGTCGCTGGAACCTCGGCTCCGGTTCCGGCTCGGCGGGCGGTTGCGGCGCGCGCTCCGGTGCTGCCGCGGGCCGCTCGGCTGCGGCAGCGGCCGGTGCGGAGCCTGCGGGCGGAAGTCCGCGCTCGACGCGTTCGAGTCGCTGCAGCACGGCCGACTCCGCATCGGAGGCCGAGGGCAGCAGCATCCGGGCGCACATCACTTCGAGCAGCAGGCGGGGGGCCGTGGCACCGCGCATCTCACCCAGCCCGGCGTGCATCACCTCGGCGAAGCGAGTGAGCGTCGCGGGACCGATCCGCTGGACCTGGGCGCGCATGTGCTCGAGTACGTCGCCGGGAGCGTCCACCAGGCCGCGTTCGGCGGCGTCGGGGACCGCCTGCATCAGGATGAGGTCGCGCAGGCGCTCGAGCAGGTCGACGGCGAATCGCCGCGGATCGTGCCCGGCGTCCATGACACGGTCGACCGTCCCGAACAGCGCGGCACCGTCGCCGGCGGCCAGCGCGTCCACGGCGTCGTCGATCAGCGCGACGTCGGTGACGCCGAGCAGCGCGAGGGCGCGCGGGTAGGTGACGCCCTCCTCGCCTGCGCCGGCGAGGAGTTGGTCGAGGATGCTCAGCGAGTCACGCGGGGACCCGCCGCCGGCGCGGATGACCAGCGGATACACCGGGTCGGCGACCGGCACGCTCTCCTGCAGGCAGATCTTCTCCAGCAACCCGCGCATCGTCGTCGGCGCGAGCAGCCGGAACGGGTAGTGATGGGTGCGCGAACGGATGGTCGGCAGCACCTTCTCGGGTTCGGTGGTCGCGAAGATGAAGATGAGGTGCTCCGGCGGCTCCTCCACGATCTTGAGGAGGGCGTTGAAACCCGCCGTGGTGACCATGTGGGCCTCGTCCACGATGAACACCCGGTACCGGGACTCGGCGGGCGCGTAGAACGCGCGGTCGCGCAGTTCGCGGGTGTCGTCGACGCCACCGTGGCTGGCCGCGTCGAGTTCGGTGACGTCGAGGTTGCCCGACCCGCCGGGGCCGAGCGCCACGCACGAGGGGCACTGCCCGCACGGCGTCGAGGTCGGGCCCTCCACACAGTTCAGCGATCGGGCCAGGATGCGGGCAGACGACGTCTTGCCACAGCCGCGGGGACCGGAGAACAGATACGCGTGGTTGATCCGTCCGGCGTCGAGAGCGGTGCTCAGTGGTTCGGTGACGTGCTCCTGCCCCACCACCTCGGCGAAGGATGCGGGTCGGTACTTCCGGTACAGGGCCACGCGGAAAGACTACCGGCGGTTCCCGACAGTCCGGCCCGGGTGGTCGAAGCGCCTGCTCGGCGCCCGTTCGGGGCCCTACTCACAGGCAGAAACCCGGACCTGACCGGATTGCGTAACACGTTCGCAACGCATCGGCATCACCGTTGAAACGGCCCGCAGCCATCGTGAATTTCCGCACCGGGTTTCGTCCGGGTGTGTGAGGAGAATGTCGTGCCTGCAATCGACGCCGGAGCAACCGCCTGGCTTCTGATCAGTACCGCGCTGGTCCTGCTGATGACCCCGGGGCTCGCCCTGTTCTACGGCGGGATGGTCCGCTCCACCGGCGTACTGAACATGATCATGATGAGCTTCGTGTCGATCGCACTCGTCACGGTCGCCTGGCTGGTGGCCGGGTATTCCCTCATCTTCGGCGACGACATCGGCGGCGGACTGATCGGCGGGCTCGAGCACCTGGGGATGGCGGGCATCGACCCGACCACCGTCCACGGGCAGGTCCCGGAGATCCTGTTCGCCACGTTCCAGCTGACGTTCGCGATCATCACCGCCGCGCTGATCAGCGGTGCGATCGCCGACCGGGCCAAGTTCTCGGCCTGGATGATCTTCGTGCCCGTCTGGGCCCTCGTCGTCTACGCGCCCGTCGCGCACTGGGTGTGGAACCCGCAGGGCTGGATCGCGCAGTTCGGCGCCCTCGACTACGCGGGCGGACTGGTCGTCGAGATCGTGTCCGGCGCGTCGGGCCTGGCGCTGGCCCTGGTCCTGGGCCCGCGGCTCGGATTCAAGTCCGAGTCGATGCGCCCCCACAACCTACCGCTGGTGCTGCTCGGTGTCGGCCTGCTCTGGTTCGGCTGGTTCGGTTTCAACGCGGGTTCCGCTCTCGCCGCCGACGGCACGGCCGCCGCGATCTTCCTGAACACCCTCGTCGCCGGGTGCACCGGCCTGCTCGGCTGGCTCCTCGTCGAGCAGAAGCGCGACGGTCACCCCACGACGTTCGGTGCGGCATCCGGCGTCGTCGCCGGGCTGGTCGCGATCACCCCGTCCTGCGGCACGGTGAGCATGGTCGGCGCGGTGATCGTCGGCGCGGTGGCCGGTGTGGTCTGCTCGTTCGCCGTCGGCTGGAAGTTCCGCCTCGGATACGACGACTCGCTCGACGTGGTGGGAGTCCACCTGATGGGCGGCATCGTCGGCACGATCCTGATCGGACTGCTGGCCACCGAGGTGATGACGGGCGGAGCCGAAGGCCTGCTGTACGGGGGCGGGTTCGCGCAACTCGGCAAGCAGGTGCTGGCCGTGGTGGTCGTCGCCCTGTACGCGTTCGGTGTGACGTACGGTCTGGGCAAGCTGATCGACCGGATCTTCGGGTTCCGGGTGAGCGCGGAGGACGAGTCCTCCGGCATCGACCTGGCGCTGCACGCCGAATCGGCGTACGAACACGGTGTGCTCGGCCACGGACCCCTCGGCGGCGGCCAGGGCAACAGCGTCTTCCCGTGGATGCACGAGGCCGAACGCAGGCGGCAACTCGACGCGGAACGGACGCAGAAACCGGACGATACGGAGTAGCGACGGCTACTTCTTCTTCGCTGCCGCCGCCTTCTTCGCGTCGGCCTTCGCGGCCTTCTTGAACTCGCGGACCTCGTGGAGACTCTTGTCGTCGACGACGTCCGCGATCGAACGCCGGGACCCCTCGGTGCCGTAGTCGCCTGCCGCTTCGCGCCAGCCCTTCGGCTCGACTCCGATCTGCTTGCCGAGCAGCGCCAGGAAGATGCGGGCCTTCTGGTCGCCGTACCCCGGGAGCGCCTTCAACCGTTTCAGCACTTCTTTGCCGTCGGGGTCGCCGCTCGTCCACAGCGCCTCGACGCTGCCGTCGTAGTTCTCGACGAGGAACGCGCACAACGACTGGATGCGGGTGGCCATCGATCCGGGGAACCGGTGGACGGCGGGGGTCTGTGAGCAGACGGCCGCGAACGCTTCCGGATCCATCTCCGCGATGCGGTGCACCTCGAGGCCGCCGATCCGGTCGTCGAGTTTCTTGGGGCCCGCGAACGCCGTCTCCATCGGTACCTGCTGATCGAGCAGCATCCCGATGAGCAACGCCAGCGGATCACTCGCGAGGAGTGCGTCGGCGTCCGGATCCCCTACCAGGTTCAGCGTGCGTGCCATGGTTCGATCCTGCCATCCCGCGGTGGGGCGGGTGCGCCCTTCACAACGACGCGCGGTTTATTCACAGAGTTATCCACATCACTGCATTACCGGTGCGTAACCCAGCATCGAGGCGACGCCGGAGACGAGTCCGTCACGCCAGTGCAGGACGTCGTGGCCCCCGCAGAACTCGCGGTAGCGCACGTCGTGGCCGGTTCCCGCGAGCAGGTCGCGGACTTCGCGGTTGGGTTCGACGAGCATCCATTCGAGCGCCCCGACCTCCAGGCTGAACCGACTGCGCGACGGGGCGGCGGTGCGGACGCAGTCCTGGAACGGGACTCCCGGCCCGGATCCCGGCCACCAGAACGACCCGGACAGGCTGACGGCGCACCCGAAGACGTGCGGCGCCGTCAGCGCGAGGTGGCAGGCCGTCAATCCGCCCAGGCTGCAGCCGGCCACGATCGTCGACGCCGGGTCGTCGGTGACGGCCCGGTCCCGCCGCAGCCACGGGAGCAGTTCTTCGGTGAGACCCGCGGCGAACGCGGGGCTGCAGCCCAGTTCCTCGGATCGCAGCCCGGGCCCGACGCTGTCGACCATCACGACGAGCGGAACCCGGTGACCGGCAGATCCGAGCGCGTCGACGGCACCCGCGATCGGCAGGTCGACCGCCCACGTCCGGCCGTCGAGCAGCACCACCACCGGACGAGATCCGGCGGCGAGTCCGGGCGGTTCGTAGACCCACACCGACCGTGGTGTGCCCGACAGCGTGAACGTCGTCTCGTGGAGTTCGCCGCGGCCGGGCCGGTCCGTCCACCAGCGCTGCGCGGGCGCCGCGGGCATCACCGCCTCGGAGCAGTCTCCGGCCTGCGCCGCTCGGGTGGGCAGTGAGTTGAACGGGTCGCACCGTGCGTCGGCGAGTACGTTCCGCCACCACTGCCAGCCCGGGGTGTCGTCGCCGGGACGGGTCAGTGGTTCCGTCCGGGGAATGAATCGGTAGGCGCCACGCCAGTTCTCGGGCACCTCGATCGACAGCGACCACAGGTCGGTGCCGGGGAGCCGCGACAGCGCGGCCCGTTCCGGCCGGGATCGGTCGGTGATTCCGTTGGCGTCGAGGTAGACGTGCCGCGTGTGTGACACGCGTTCGTTGCCCTCAGGATCCCGCCAGCAGAACGTCGCGATCACGCAGCCGCGGTCGGCCCCGTCGCGTTCGACGAGGGGGCTGCCCGCTGCGGCGAGGCGGTCCCAGAACGCGGGGACGTCATCGGGTGCCAGGTCGTCGATCGCCCGTGTGTGCACGACGCGGCGCTCCGGTCCGGGCACCCGTTTCAGCATCCACTCTCCCATTCGAATGTAGGTAACGCTAACCTAAGTCAAATTCTTTACCCGCGCGAAAGAGAGACCCACCGTGAAACTTCGTCGCTCACTGGCAGCCATCGCTGTCCTCGCCGTCGGGATCGGCGCGGCCGCGTGCTCGTCCGATCCCGCCACCGAGTCCGCGACCACCGGCAACCCCGCAGCGTCCGACCAGAGCTGGCCGCGCACTGTCACCGACGAGACGGGCAGCGTCACGATCGAACACAAGCCCGAGCGGATCGTGTCGACCAGCGTCACGCTCACCGGCTCGCTACTCGCCCTCGACGCACCCCTGATCGGCACCGGCGCGCAGCGACCGAGCGACGTGACCGACGAGAACGGCCTGTTCACGCAGTGGGCGGACATCGTCGCCGAACGTGGCGTCGACACGCTCTACCAGGGCGAACCCAACGTCGAGAAGATCACCGCCGCCGATCCGGACCTCATCTTCGTGTCCGCCACGGGCGGCGACTCGGCGCTCGATCAGGTGGACACGCTGCGGCAGATCGCGCCCGTCGTGGTGCTGCGGTACGACGACAAGTCGTGGCAGGACCTCAGCGGTCGGATCGCGGCGGCCATCGGGGCCGAGGAGCAGGCCGAAGCCCTCGTCGCGAAGTTCGACCGGCAACTCGACGACGCCAAGTCGGCACTCGGCGACAAGGTCGCCGCCGCGAACCCGGTGAACGTGCCCGCCTACAACTCACCCGAGGAGTCGCGGATGTTCACCGCCGAATCGGCGCAGGGCATTCTGCTGGAACGCCTCGGATTCTCGCTCGCCGAGCTGCCCGCCGACATCAGCGCAGCCGACAAGGGCATCATGTCCGGCCGCAAGGACGTCGTGCCGGTCGGGCAGGAGAACCTGCCGCGGGCCGTGCCCGGCAACACCACGTTCATCGTGATCGGTGACGCGGCGGACGCCGAGCGCTTCCTCGCCGATCTGACGCTGCAGCAGACCCCGTCCGTGCAGAAGAGGCAGGTGATCGGGCTCGGCAAGGACAGCTTCCGGCTCGACTACTACAGCGCCACCAACCTGATCGACCGAGTCACGAACGCAGTGCGATAGCGCTCGGTCCGTGTCGGCGCGGCCCGGACCGGGTACCTCTACGTCAAGGGACTCCGGTCCATACGCACGACACCGAAGGACATTCGATGGCCCAGGACGGAACGAATCGAGCCAGCGGGATGAGCCGTGCCGTGGACAGGGCAACCGACAGCACCACTTTCGAACGGGTCGCGCGGGCGGGCCACGTGATGAGCGGCTTCGTCCACCTGCTGATCGCGTACATCATCGTTCAGCTGGCATTCGGCAGCGGCGGCAACGCCGATCAGTCCGGGGCCCTCGGCACGCTGGCCGCCGAACCCGGCGGCCGGTTCGCGCTGTGGGTGGCGATGGTCGCGTTCATCGCGATGGCGCTGTGGCGGCTCGCCGAGACCGTGCTCGGCCCGCACGCCACCGAGAAGTCCGACGACGACACGTCGCTGCTCGACCGTGCGAAGGCGTTCGGTCTGGCCGTCGTCTACTTCGCGTTCGCCTTCTCGGCCTACCAGTTCGCGAGCGGCGGCGGGAAATCGAGCGGTCAGCAGAACGCCGGAATGAGTGCACGCCTCATGGAGTCCGGGGGCGGCAAGTTCCTGCTCGTGGCGGTGGGTCTCGTCGCCGTCGCGATCGGCGGGTACCACGTCTACAAGGGCGCGTCGAAGAACTTCCTGGACGACCTGAAGGGCACCCCGTCGAAGCTCGTCGAACCGCTCGGGGTCGTCGGCTACGTGGCCAAGGGCCTCGTCATCGCCGGCGCGGGTGTGCTCGTGATCGTGGCGGTCTTCAACTCCGACCCGTCCAAGGCCACGGGCATCGACGGCGCGGTGAAGACCCTCGGCTCGGCGCCGTTCGGACAGTTCCTACTGGTCCTCGCCGCGCTGGGCATCGCCGCGTACGGCCTGTACAGCTTCGTGATGGCGCGCTACGCCAGGATGTAGAGACACCTCCGGCCGCGCACCCGAGACAGGTGAGCGGCCGGAGGTCTGCTGCTAGGACTTCGGCAGGTCCAGGCGCGATTCGGTGGCCGCGAGCAGCACGCACGTCGCGACACCGTTCATCGACTTGTCCAGATCCTCCATCGACGGGAAGCTCGGCGCGAGCCGGATGTTCTTGTCCTCCGGGTCGATTCCGTACGGAAACGCCGATCCTGCGGCGGTGAGCGCGATCCCCGCGTCCTTCGCCAGGGCGATGACGCGCTTCGCGGTGCCCTCGACGACGTCCAGACTGATGAAGTATCCGCCCTTCGGCTCCGTCCACGACGCCACCTTCGACGCCCCGAGACGATCCTCGAGGATCTTCAGGACGAGCGCGAACTTGGGCGCCAGGATCTCGCGGTGCTTCTCCATGTGGGCGCGAACCCCGTCGGCGTCACCGAAGAACCGCAGGTGACGCAGCTGGTTCAGCTTGTCCGGGCCGATGCTCTTCTTGCCGAGGAACTTCTGGTACCAGGCCAGGTTCGCGGTCGAGGAACCGAAGAAGCTGACGCCCGCACCGGCGAACGTGATCTTCGACGTCGACGCGAACACCAGCGGCCGGTTGGGGTGACCCGCCTCCGCTGCCATCCCGAGGATGTCCAGCGACGGCGCCGTCTCGCCGACCAGCGGGTGCACCGCGTAGGCGTTGTCCCAGAACAGCCGGAAGTCGGGGGCGGCGGCCGGCATCGACGCCAGCGCCCGCGTGACCTCTTCCGAATACACCGCGCCCGTGGGGTTGGAGTAGTTGGGAACGGCCCACAGACCCTTGATCTGCGGATCGTTCGCGACGAGCTCGGCGATGACACCGACGTCGGGGCCGTCCGGGCGCATCGGCACCGGGATCATCTCGATGCCGTAGGTCTCGGTGATCCCGAAGTGACGGTCGTAGCCGGGCGCCGGGCACAGGAACTTGACCTTCTCCTCCTGCGACCACGGGCGCGGGGAGTCGGGGGTGCCGTGCAGCAGGGCGAACACGACATTGTCGTGCATGATCTCGAGGCTGGCGTTGTTGCCGGCGAGCAGGTTCTCGACGGGGATGCCGAGCAGTTCACCGAAGATCGCGCGCAGTTCCGGCAGACCGGTGAGCCCGCCGTAGTTGCGGGTGTCGGTGCCGTTGCCGTCACGGAAGTCGCCGTCACCGGGCAGCGCCAGCAGTGCCGCCGACAGATCCAGCTGCTCGGGCGAAGGCTTACCGCGGGTGAGGTCGAGCGTGAGCTTCTCCGTCTTCAGCTGCGCGTAGCTCGCAGTCTGGCGCTCATGCTCCGAAAGTAGTTCCTCATGGCTCATCAACCCGATCTGGGTCTGGTTGGTCATCAGGAGCGGCCTCTCACCGACATCGGGGGTCGGGTATGCGAAAGATAGGGGACCCCGCGCACCCGGCAGAGCCCGTTGACCCTTGCTGCCTTCCGGCCCTGGGGGAGTTCACAGGATGCGCGCCGCGCGGGATCCACCACAGAGTGTAGACGGCCCCGAGCCGCCACCGGGATCCACCCCGGCCCGCGCCCGACGCCGCACGTCAGACCACCGCCAGTGCTACGGTCGCCCCCGCATTCGGCCACCCTCGGCAAAGGATCGGGATGAAACTCAGAAGGACAGCACACGCAGCGGCCCTCGCCGTCGTCGTCGCAGCACTGTCGGCGTGCGGCGGGAGCAGCGAAGACGCGGCCACGTCGGACGCGGTCGGCTGGGACGCGGCCGAGCCGTGCTCGCTCGCGGACGACGCGACGCTCGCACCGCTCCTGACGGCAGGCGCCGGCGAGGGCACCGCCACCGACAGTCCGGAACGTCGCGCGTGCGCGTGGGGCAAACCCGAGGCACTGAACACCGTGACCGTCACCACCACGAGCGCGCCGGAACCGGTCGACGCCCTGCGCACGATCGACGTCGGCGGACTCGAGGGCCGGGCGCTCGCCGAGAGCAAGTACCAGTGCATCCTCGAGGTGACCACCGACGCGGGCACGCTGTCGATCGAGTCGAAATTCGGCCTGGACGCGACCGCGAACCCGGACACGTCCTGCGACCGGTCCGTGCCCCTCGCCGAGCACGCCCTCAGCCGGCTGAAGTGGGCGTAGAACCGGCGGCCACCTGGTCGTTTAACGGTGAGCCGTTGTCGTTGGGTATGCTCCTCCACGGAGGATTCGCCTAGTGGCCTATGGCGCTCGCCTGGAACGCGGGTTGGGTTAACGCCCTCAGGGGTTCAAATCCCCTATCCTCCGCCACAGGAACCCCTGTGAACCGCTGAAACGTGGTTCGCAGGGGTTTCTTGCATCTTCGGGCAAACCGGCGCCGCCGCCCTCCGACCGCCGTCTGCAGACCCGTCCGCGCCGAGAAACCCAGGCCACGACAGGCACAACCCGTTATCTCCCTGTTATCGTCTCCGGTGCAGCGTTCGCTGTGCAGTGTCTGTTACGAGATAAAAGGACATTCGGATGGCGATACGTCGCACCCGCGCGCTGATCGTGGGCCTGGTCGCAGTGTTGGCATCGGGCCTCGTGTCCGTACTGGCCGGAACCGGCATCGCGCATGCCGACTCGGCCCTGATCTCGGTGTACTCACCGTCGATGGACAAGGACATTCCCGTCAAGGTGCTCAAGGCCGCGGGTGGCGGTCCCGCGCCGACGCTGTACCTGCTCGACGGTCTGCGCGCGCCGGACGACAACAACGGCTGGCTGATCGAGACCGACGTGGAGAATTTCTTCGCCGGCAAGCACGTCAACGTGGTCATCCCGTTCGGCGGCGGCGGCACCTTCTACTCCGACTGGCTGCGCGACGACCCGAAGCTGGGCCGCGTGAAGTGGGAGACGTTCCTGACCAAGGAGCTGCCCCCGGTGATGGCTTCGCAGTTCGGCAGCGACGGCGTGAACAACGCGGTCGCCGGTCTGTCGATGAGCGGCACCTCCGCGTTGAACCTCGCCACTCACCACCCCGACTTCTACAAGGCCGTCGCCTCCTACAGCGGGTACCCGACGGCCAGCTCGCCCGGCTTCGCGCAGGGTATTCAGGTTTCTGTCGCCCAGATGGGCGGCAACGCGCTGAACATGTGGGGCTTCTGGCCGTCGGCGACGTGGCTCCGCAACGACCCGCTGCTCAACGTCGGCGCGCTGCGCGGCAAGTCCGTCTACATCTCGTCCGGTGCCGGTTCGGCGGCAGGCGATCCCACGGTCGACCCGGACAGCAAATCGTTCGACCCGGTGAAGTTCTCGCAGACGGTTCCCCTCGAGACCGCCTCGGGTCTGAGCAGCAGGTCCTTCGTCCCCGCGGCGAAGGCCGCAGGCGCCAACTTGCAGACGCACATCGCCGACGAGGGCCTGCACACGTGGAACTACTGGCAGGACCGCCTGCACGAGTCCTGGGCCAGCACGCTCGCGCCCGCCCTCGGCACGTCCTAGCCGAGGCGTTCCGATCGCCTGAACTCCGCCACAGCGGCCCCCGATCTCCGGATCGGGGGCCGCTGTCGTTCACCGCGGTGTTGGATGTGTGATGTGCCGATCGACGACAGCAGGCAGATGCTCGTGCTGGCGGTGGTGCTGTCCGCGCTGGCCGGCTACGTCGACGCGCTCGGATTCATCACGCTCGGCGGGTTCTTCGTCGCGTTCATGAGCGGCAATCTCACCCGGTTCAGCGTCGGGTTCGCGGACGGGGCGTGGGCGCATGCGCTGACGGCCGCCGCGGTGATCGGCACGTTCGTCCTCGGCTGCGCCCTGGGCGCCGTGGTCGTGCACCTGTCCGATCGCAGGCGGCTGCCCGTCCGGACGACGGTGCTCGCCGTCGTGTCCGGACTTCTGATCGCAGGCGCCGTCGCCGCGACCGTCGGGGCGAGCACCGTGGCCGTCGGCGCGATGCTGCTCGCCATGGGCGCCGAGAACTCGTTCTTCCAGAAGGACGGCGAGGTCACCATCGGCCTCACCTACATGACGGGCGCCCTCGTGAAGATGGGCCACCGGCTTGCCGCGGCGCTGTTCGGCGGGCCGCGGTGGGCGTGGCTACGACATTTCGCGCTGTGGGCGGGCCTGGTGGCGGGAGCGGTGACGGGTGCTCTCGCGCACCACTGGATCGGGCTGGACGCCCTGTGGTTCGCCGCCGGGCTGTCGGCGGCGCTGACCGTCACCGTCCATCTACGGATCGACCGCGCTACTCGCCGCCCGCAGTTGTCGTGACCGGGTTGCCTGCGGAGTCGAGGGTCCACCACACGCTGCCGACCGCCTGCCCGTATGCGTCACCGGGTTCGTTGTCATCCTTGTACCGGTACACGGGGCGGCCGTTCACGGTGAGCTGATGGGTGCCGTCCGCCGCGGGGATGGTGTCGATGACGACTTCCTGCAACCCCTGCACCGTCGGGTTCTCGGTGACGGAGGTGACCGGCGGCCACGACTGCAGGCACGTGTCGCGGCACGAACTGGCACCGGAGCCGACCTCGTCCTTGTCGTACACGTAGACCGTCATCCCGCCTTCGTCGACCATCACCTCGCCGAGCGTCGTCGGTCCCATCTTCAGGACGGGTGTTCCGGGCGCGGCGGGTGGGGACGTCGGCGTCGGGGACACCGGGGCGTTGCCGCCCGTGTCGCCGGAATCCGTGCGGTCGTAGGCGCAACTCGAGAAGGTCAGGCTGACGGCGGCGATCGCTGCCAGCGCCCATGTTCGTCTCATGGAGTCCTCGTTCTCTGTGACGGCGAAGTGGCGGGCCTCCTGGGGAACCTCTGCGGACCCGTGCATACAGTTCACCTCGAGTTGCGTGCCGGTGCGGGCACTTCGGGCGATGTGACGGGCCCGCACGTGTCGGTATCCGTGATTAGGCTCCTGTGCATGGGCTGGTACACGCCGACCTCGCCGTCACCCGACCTCGCCGGCACGCTGGTGTGCGGGTGGTCCGCGCGCACGCAGGGCGAGCATCTGCTGGTGCCGGACGCGTGCATGGACATCCTGTGGATCCGGGGTGTGGGGATCCGGGTGTGCGGTCCCGAGACCACGGCCTGGTCGTTCACGCTGCCGCCGGGCACCGAATCCGTCGGCGTCCGTTTCCGTCCCGGAGCCGGCTCGCATCTGCTGCGGACGTCGGCGGCCGAGGTCCGCAACATCCGGGTCGGCCTCGGCGACGTACTCGGGTCCACGTGGGAACGGACACTGACCGACCGGCTCGACAACGCGTCCGGCTACGCGGAACGAATCGCCCTGTTCGAGAACGCCGTGCGCGCGTGGCGGAGCCGCGGGCCGGAGGCCGACCCGCTGATCGGCACCGTGCGGCAGGCCCTGGCCCGGCAGTCGTGGAACGTGGGCGCGCTCGCCGACGCCGCCTCCGTCACGGAACGACAACTGCAGCGGCGATGCAACCACGCGTTCGGATACGGTCCCGCGACGCTCCGCGGAATCCTGCGGCTGCAACGGTTCATGGCGCTGGCGCAGTCGGGGGCGCGGACCGGGCTCGCCGAATTGGCCGCCACCGCCGGCTACAGCGATCAGGCGCACCTGTCGCGGGAATGCCGGCGGATCTCCTCGCTCACCCCGTCCGACCTGCTCGCCAGTGAGGCCCCCGACTGGCACGGGACGGATTCCGTCGTCGATGTCGGAAATGTTCAAGCCCGCGGGCGCCGGACGGGGGAAGAATCGGCAGCATGACCTCGACAACCGAAACCCCCGCAGCCCACTACCGCGACCTCGCCGCGAAGTTCACGAAGCGCGTCGAATCCGTGCCCGCCGCACGCTGGGACGACGCGTCTCCGTGTGACGGCTGGACGGCCCGCGACGTCGTGCGGCACGTGATCGACACGCAGCGCTACATCGTCACCGTCGTCGATCTGGAACTGCCGGAGCCGCCGTCCGTCGACGACGACCCGGTCGCCGCGTGGGCTGCCACGCGCGACGGCATGCAGGAGATCCTGGACGACCCGGCCAAGGCGGGCCGCGAGTACGACGGGCATTTCGGCCGCACCGAACTCGGCAAGACCGTCGACAGCTTCTACTGCTTCGACCTGGTGGTGCACGGCTGGGACCTGGCGCGGGCCACCGGCCTCGACGAGACCATCCCCGCCGACGACCTGACCTGGGTGGGTGGCGTGGCGGAGCAGCTGGGCGACAACATCCGCACGGCCGGAGTGTGCGGCCCGGCCGTGGAGGTCCCCACGGACGCCGACGAGCAGACCCGGGTCCTGGCCTTCCTCGGCCGCAAGGCCTGACGGTCCTTCCACCTCACTCCTGCCCGGCCGCGCTTGTAACCTCGAGTCATGAGCGTGCCGGGCAGGATTGCCGCGCTGACGGCGGTGTCACTGTCCGCTGCGCTGCTCGGCGGTGACGTGGTCGCGGTGGCCGATCCCGAGCCCCGGGGTGCGTCCGGTCTGCCCGCCCGCGGCCTGGTCACGTCGGCGCCGCTCACGTCGGCGCTGATGTTCGCCGGGACCTCCGGCGAGGCCACCCCGTCGCAGCGGGTTCCGGGTGCGGAGTCGGACGGGATGTCGGCCACCGGTCACGACTTCGGCGAATACCCGTACATGCGGTACGAGGTCCGGTTCGGTCCGGACACCGCGGGCTCGGACGTGACGTGGCACGGACGTTCGGTGAATCTCGACGACCTCGCGATGCACGTGTGGGACGAACAGACGCAGAGTTGGGGTGAGCCGGTCGCGACAGCGCAGCCGTCCGAGCCGGGCGGCCCGGTCACGCTGACCACCCGGATCGAGGGCGAGGACGCCGCGCAGATCCTCGTCATCGACAGCCCGCGACGGGACCGGAGTTTCCGCGAGGCCAACGCGACCGCCGATCAGCAGTTCGCCGACCCGGACACGTACGACTTCGCGTTGCAGCACATCTCCGACACCCAGTACGTGTCCCGGGACCGGCCGGAAGTGTATTTCGACATGACCCGCTGGACCGCGGAGAACGCCGCCGAACGCAAGATCGCGTATTCGATGCACACCGGCGACCTCGTCCAGAGCTGGATACGTCCGGGAGCGCCCGAGTCCCGCGCCCGCCCCGAGTTCGAGGTGGCGGACCGGGCGATGGCGACGCTCGAGGATGCCGGAGTCCCGTACGGCGTCCTGCCCGGCAACCACGACAACCTGTGGAACGTGGGCGGACGGCTCATTCCCGGCGAGCACGAGAAGAACCACGCCCTCTACAACGAGTTCTTCGGTCCGTGGCGGTACCGCGACCGGCCGTACTGGGGTGAATCCGTCACGGACACGGACAATTCGGCGCACTACGACCTGCTCGACATCGCCGGCGCGAAATTCCTGATGCTCTACATCGGCTACAACCCGCCCGAGCACGTCCTGCAGTGGGCCGAGGACGTGCTCGCCGCCCACCCGGACCGCAACGTGGTGATCGGCAGCCATTACTACCTGGACGAGGACGGTTCGCTGCGGATGAGCGGGTTCGGCGACATCGGCACCAGTGCGGGACAGCAGATCTGGAACCGGCTCGTCGTCCCGTTCGACACGGTGTTCCTGGTTCTCGCGGGGCACGTCGACGGGCAGACGACGGTCACCGACCGGAAGGTGGGCGACACCGACCGGAAGGTCGTGGAGTTGCTGGCCGACTACCAGTACTTCACGGTGAACGGTCTCCGCGAGACCGGCTTCCAGCGGCTGCTGCAGTTCGACGTCGACGGCGGAACCCTCGCGGTCACGACGCACTCCCCCACCCTGGACAGCTTCCGGGTGGAGGACTTCGATCCGCAGCGCCGCTACGCGCCCGGTGACGGCGACTTCGTCACCGACGTGGAATTGCGGGCCGACCTGCCACGCGCCGTCATCCCCGCACCCTGAGATGGAGGTCGGTCGACTGCACGCGTCACCAGGTCGGCGATGAGCCGCTCGGTGTCGACGCCCTCGAGCACGCCGGGCAGCGTCAGGTGCTCGACGATGAGAGCATTCATCGCGAGGTAGAGCATCAGCACGGTGCTGCGGTCGCCGGGCAGTCCGGAGTCGAGGTGAAACCCGATGTCGCGCTCCAGGTTGCCGGAGACGGTGCGCGTCAGCGTGGTGCGCAACTCGGGTCGGCGGACCGCTTCGAGCCGCAACTCCTGCAACGCGAGGTAGCCCGTCCGGTCGCCGGTGATCCGGCCGAACAGTCCCTGCATGTACTCGATCACGAGGTCGAGATTCTGCGGCTTACGGACACTGTCCTCGATGACCGCGGGGTCGGGCCCCATCCGCTCGTGAATCCGCTTGCCGACCTGGTCGAACAGGTCGTCGCGGCTGGCGAAGTAGTTGGAGGCCGTCCCCTTGGGCACGTTCGCCTCGACGTCGACGGCACGGAAGGTGAGGCCGCGCGCACCCTCTCGCGCAAGCACTTCGATCGCAGCGTTCACGAGTGCTGCACGTCGTTCCGGATTCTGCGCCATCGACACTCCTCGAAAAAAGAGCTTGCAACCACTGCAGTCATAGTACTACAAATGGAGTAGTTACCGACCGCGGGAGGACTCACATGCGAAAACTCGTCTACTACGTCGCCACCACCATCGACGGATTCATCGCCGGCGCCGACGGTTCGGACCCCAGCGGCACCGTCTTCGAGCTCGAGGGTGATCACATGCCCGCGATGATCGCCGAGTACCCCGAAACGGTCCCCACCCATGTGCGGGCAGCGATGGGAATCGATGCCCCCAACCGGCATTTCGACACCCTGCTCATGGGCCGCGCCACCTACCAGCCCGGCCTCGACCTCGGCGCGACCAGCCCGTACGCGCATCTGCGGCAGTACGTGTTCTCGACGACGATCACCGAGTCGCCCCACCCGGACGTTCAGATCGTCTCGGGTGATCCGATCGAGAAGGTGCGCGAACTCAAGAAGGAGGACGGTCAGGACATCTGGCTGTGCGGCGGCGGGAAGCTGGCCGCCGCGGTGCAACCCGAGGTCGACGAACTCCGGATCAAGCTCAACCCCGTGGCGATCGGCACCGGCATTCCGCTGTTCGACGGCGAATTCGACCCCCAGCGGTTCCGGCTGACCTCGACCCGCGCATTCGAGAGCGGGATGATCTTCCTGACGTACGTCCGCCGATAACCGGACTCACACCCGCCACTCGAGGCGACACGGGCATCTGACGCATGTATTGATTCAATACGTAAGTAATGTTCGAGGCATGCGTGAACGCCGGTACTCCTCCACCAGCCCCGAACACCTGGCTGCGGCCCTGTTCGACGTCGCGGCCGAGTCGGGCCTCGAGGGCGCCAGCGTGCGCGAGGTCGCCAAGAGGGCGGGTGTGTCCATCGGCGCCGTGCAGCACCACTTCTCCACGAAGGACGAGATGTTCGCGTTCGCGCTGCGCACCCTCGTCGACACACTGCTCACCCGCCTGGCGGAGATCGACCGCGACGGCGACCCCGCCGAGGACCTGTTCGCCGCGATGTCGCAGTTACTCCCCCTCGACGAGTCACGGTCGCGGGAAGCGCACGTCAGGGCGGCATTCGCCGTGCGGGCGGCCACCTCCCCGTCGCTCGCCGAGATCCGGCGCACGACCCTGTTCACCATCCGCACCGGACTGTCCGCGGTGCTCATCGGGATCGGCACCCCGGAAGCGGAAACCCGTGCGGCGCTTCTCCTCGCCACCGTCGACGGCCTCGCCCTCGAGGCGATCGGCAGTCCGGACCTGTACCCGGCCGAATACCTCGAGCACGCCCTGAACGTCCAGATCGGCATGACTCTGCAAGGCGCCGACGTCGTGCCGTCGTCGTCGATCGAACTGGCCAGCTGACCCCTCGGCCCGATGCCACATCCGTCTCGTCAGAGTGAACCGCTGCCCCGTCACGCGGAGGGCGCGGGACGGTTCGCGCCCAGCCCCTCCGGCGACCTGCACCTCGGCAACCTGCGGACGGCCGTGCTGGCATGGCTGTTCGCCCGGTCCACCGGCCGGCGATTTCTCCTGCGCGTCGAAGACCTGGACCGCGTCCGCGACGGCGCCCGGGACCGGCAACTGGCCGACCTCGCGGAACTCGGTCTCGACTGGGACGGCGACGTCGTGTCGCAGTCGCACCGACTGCCGCGGTACGACGCCGCCATCGCCGAACTCCACGCCGCCGGCCTCACGTACGAGTGCTTCTGCACGAGAAGAGAAATCCTGAAGGCGGCGTCGGCCCCGCACGCACCCCAGGGCGCCTACCCGGGAACCTGCCGCAACCTGACACCGGACGAGCGTGCCGACCGGCTCGCCGGCGGGCGACCACCGGCCCTGCGTCTGCGCGCCGACGTCACGTCGTTCACCATCGACGACGTCCTGCACGGAAGCTACTCCGGAATGGTCGACGACCTCGTGCTGCGGCGCGGCGACGGAACACCCGCCTACAACCTTGCGGTGGTCGTCGACGACGCCGCCCAGGGGATCGATCAGGTGGTGCGGGGCGACGACCTGCTCTCGTCGGCGCCCCGCCAGGCGTACCTCGCGGGACTGCTCGGGCTCACCGCCCCCGCGTACGCACACGTGGCGCTCGCCCTCAACGAGGACGGCAAACGGCTCGCGAAACGTGACGGCGCCGTCACCCTCACCGACCAGAAAGCGTTGGGACGCACACCGAGCGACGTCCTCGGGGTGCTGGCGGCGTCGCTCGGGCTCGCCGAACCGGGCGAGGTCGTGGAACTCGGGACCCTCCTCGCCCGATTCGACCCGGCCCGCCTGCACCGCGAACCGTGGGTGGTCAGGCCCCCGACGCCGCCGCGATCAGCATGATCACGAAGAACAGGATCCACCCGACGACGTAGGCGCCGCCGATGGCGATCCCGGCGATCGCGAGCCCACGGCCCTCCTGACCGGACTGCTTGATCTGGCCCAGCGCCACGATGCCGAGGATGATGCCGACAATGGAGCCGACACCGTAGAAGCAACCGCCGACGATCGACGTGATCAGCGACGCGATCGCGAGACCGTTCGTCCCGCGCGACTGCGGGTAGGGCGCGCCGTATGGGTTCGGGGCGCCGTACTGCGGGGCGGGGCCACCGTATTGGCCCGCCGCCCCGTACTGATTGGGTGCGCCGTACTGATTGGGTGCGCCGTACTGATTCGGGGCGGCGTACGGGTTGGGCGTCCCGTACTGCTGCTGGCTGGGGGCCCCGTACTGGTCGCCGCCGTATTGATTCGGCGCGGCATACGGATTCGGAGACGTCCCGTACGCGCCCGGCTGCTGATAGTCGGGGTACTTCTCGGTGGGCGCCGAATAGGTGGGATAACCGGATTCGTCGACCCCGTAGCCGTCGCGCGGCAAGGGCGGAACCTCACCGTAAGTGGGTGGTGTCTGCCCGTTGTACGGATTCGAATCGTCCGATCCCCCAGAATTAGTCACGATAACCAGCGTAAAGCATCAAAACCGCAGGAGAAGAAGCAGACCAAAGGGAGGCGGGTAAAGGATTGTCCACGTAGTGTTTATTCGCACTGTCACGCGCGAGCATTCAACTCTTGCTGAGGGGATCACATGACGACTGGTGGATACGACCCTAACGACAAACCCGAAGGCGGTGACCAGGGCGGATACCCTCCGCGGGGCAATCCTCCACCACCGCCCGGCGGATATCCGCCACCCCCGGGGAATTACCCGCCGCCGCCGCAGGGACCGCCGCCCGGCGGATATCCGCCACCGCCTCCCGGCGGAAACTATCCCCCTCCCCCCGGTGGAAACTACCCGCCGCCCCCCGGTAATTACCCGCCGCCGCAAGGACCCCCGCCCGGCGGTAATTACCCGCCGCCGCAGGGAAATTACCCGCCCCCTCCGCAGGGACCGCCGCCCGGCGGATATCCGCCGCCACCGCCGATGTCGGACTACGGCGCCCCGGGGCAGACGCCGGGACAGTTCTCGGTGGGTGACGCGATCGGCTACGGCTGGAACAAGTTCAAGGACAACGCGCTCATCTGGATCGGCATCCTGCTGATCGCCGCCGTCATCCAGGTGGTGCTGAACCTCGTCTTCGGCGGCTTCAGCACGTCGTCCGACATGAGTGCGGCGTTCTCGGTGTGGCGCATCATCGGCACGATCGTCACCACCATCGTCGGCTACCTGATCAACGCGGCCCTCGTGCGGGGCGCACTGCACGAGGTGGACGGGAACAAGCCGGCGTTCGGTTCGTTCTTCCAGTTCACCAACGTCGGGGCGATCATCATCGCCAGCGTGATCATCGGTGTGGCCACCACCATCGGTTTCGTCCTGCTCATCATCCCGGGTCTCGTCGTGATCTTCCTGACCTGGTGGACGCTGCAGTTCGTCATCGATCAGAACGAGGACGCGATCACCGGCATCAAGTCGAGCTTCCGCGTGATCTCACAGAACGTCGGCCCGGTGCTGCTGCTGGCCCTCGCCCTCGTCGGCATCAACATCGTCGGTGCACTCCTCTGCGGCGTCGGACTTCTCGTCTCGATCCCGATCACGATCATCGCGTCGACCTACGCGTACCGCGTGCTCACCGGCCGTTACGTCGCGGCCTGACCGTTCGCTCCCCACGGGTGAGCGTGCTCCCGCCCCTCGGGCAGGAAGCGCGCTCACCCGTTTTGCTACTCCCGTCACTCGAGTCACTCCCACCCCTTGCGTAAGGTGCTCAGGCGTCATCCGAGACGATTCGAGGGGGAACACATGACTACTGGCGGATTCGATCCCAACCAGGGACAGCAACCGTTCGGCGGGCAGCAGTACGGGCAACCGCACTACAACGGGGCGGGGCAGCAGCAGTACGGGCAGCAGTTCGGCGCACCGCCGCAGTTCGATTCGGCGCAGCAGTTCGACTCTGCACAGTTCGGGACCCAGCCGATCGCGCAGCCCGACTTCGGATTCAACCCGTCCCGGCCTGGCGAACTCCTTCCCCGCCTGGGCGCGCGGGTGATCGACGGCCTGATCGTCGGCATTCCGACGGCCGTGGTCACCATCGTCATCTCGCTGGTACTGGGCACCTTCCTGGGCAGTGCCCTGGGCGCGATCCTCACCGCGGCCGCCGCCGTCGGCTACTTCGTGTTCCTCGAGACGACGCGGGGCCAGACCGTCGGCAAGCAGGTTCTGGGTCTGCGCGTCGAGGGCCCGAACGGCGGACTGCCCACCCAGCAGCAGTCGCTGACCAGAAACGGCTTCTACGTCCTCGCCGCGCTCGGCGGGTTCCCGTTCCTCGGGTTCCTGTTCGGACTGGTCGGTTTCGTCGCGGCGATCGTCATCGCCGTGACGATCAACGGCAGCCCCACCAAGCAGGGCAAGCACGACGTGCTGGCAGGCGGCACGCGCGTCGTCCAGGGTTAGCCCGGCACGGCCCATCGCGCGGGTGAACGTACCGTTCGACGCCTCAGATCGGACAAAAGGTACGTTCACCCGTTCCTGATTCGCGCCTCTCCCCGTGCAGGTGCTTGGATTGCGGCGTGACAGCCTCAGATCAGCAGACCAAGCCCGGCGACCACGCGACGTTCGCGCACGTCAGCCGGGGGTACTACCCCACGTTCGTCGCCCTCTTCACGGCGACGCTGCTGATCTCGAATATCTGCGCGACGAAAGGCGTCGCATTCTTCGCCGACTCGTCGCTCACGATCGGCCCGCTGCAGATCCTGCCGGTCATCACCGACGGCGGTTTCTTCCTGTTCCCGCTGGCCTACATCCTCGGCGACGTGCTCAGCGAGGTGTACGGGTTCAAGTCGACGCGACGCGCGATCTACCTGGGCTTCGGTGCCCTGATCCTGGCCGCGTTCTGCTTCTGGCTGCTCATCGAACTGCCGTCCGCCGACTTCTACGAGAACCAGGAGGCCCTGCGGTCCGTCGTCGGCGTCTACCCGCGACTGCTGCTCGCCGGGCTGGCCGGGTACTTCGTCGGGCAGATGCTGAACTCGGTGACGCTGGTCCTGATCAAGGAGCGGACCAAGGAGAAGCACCTGTGGGCGCGGCTCATCGGCTCCACCATCGTCGGTGAGTTCGCCGACACCCTGATCTTCTGCTCCATCGCCGCCGGCGCGATCGGCATCAGCACGTGGAGCGATTTCGTCAACTACGTGATCGTCGGATTCCTGTGGAAGACCCTGGTGGAGGTGCTGGTCATGCCGATCACGTACCGCGTCATCGCCTACGTGAAGAAGCGCGAACCCACCTACCAGCTCTGACCCCCACGTGAGTGGGAAAGAGTCCCCGGGGACTCTTTCCCACTCACCTGCGGTAGAAGCGGCCCAGCGTGTCGGCCTTGAACTCGTCGAAGTAGCCGCCCTCGATGCTGGCGCGGATCTGATCGACCAACCGCACCGTGAAGCGTTCGTTGTGAATCGTGCACAACGTGGACGCCAGCATTTCCTTCGCCTTGAACAGGTGGTGGATGTAGGCGCTGGTGTAGTGCGCGCACGTGTAGCAGTCGCAGGCCTCGTCGATCGGGGTGAAATCACGCCGGAAGCGGCTGGTGTTGATGTTGAACCGGCCGTCCGGGTGGTAGATCGCGGCGTTGCGCGCGACCCGCGACGGGTTCACGCAGTCGAACGTGTCGGCCCCGTTCTCGATGGCCACGAAGACGTCGTCCGGCTCACTGATGCCGAGCATGTGCCGCGGCTTGTGCTCGGGCAGCTCCTCGTTGCACCAGCGGACGATGGTGCCCAGGTTCTGCTTCTCCAGCGCCCCGCCGATGCCGTACCCGTCGAAGCCGCGTCCGCTCTCCCCCGTGATCGACTCCAGCCCCCGGCACGCCTGCCGCCGCAGGTCCTCGTACTGCGCGCCCTGGACCACCCCGAACAGCGCCTGGTATGGGCGGTGTGAGCGTTCGGCGGTGAGCTTCTCGTGCTCGGTGATGCAGCGCACCGCCCACGCCTGCGTCCGTTCCACCGACTGCTCCTGGTAACCGCGGGTGTTCAGCAGCGTCGTGAGCTCGTCGAACGCGAACATGATGTCGGCGCCCAGCTGATGCTGGATCTGCATCGACACCTCGGGGGTGAACCGGTGCCGCGACCCGTCCAGGTGCGATTTGAACGTGACGCCGT
Source organism: Rhodococcus sp. T2V (assembly GCF_029269925.1). Lineage (NCBI taxonomy): Bacteria > Bacillati > Actinomycetota > Actinomycetes > Mycobacteriales > Nocardiaceae > Rhodococcus > Rhodococcus sp. T2V. The sequence continues at coordinate 218,301 of NZ_JARJBD010000006.1, read as the reverse complement.
CGTCGTCGACGGTCGCGAGGCGTTCCTTGCCCTTCGCGATGACGTCGTCGGAGCGCACCCCGACCGCTTCCATCGCGAGGACCTTCTTGAACCCGACGCCCAGCGACATCACCTGGAATCCACCACTGTCGGTGAACGTCGGGCCGTCCCAGTTCATGAATTTGCCGAGCCCACCGGCCTCGTCCACGATGTCCGGGCCCGGCTGCAGGTACAGGTGGTACGCGTTCGCGAGCAGCGACTGCGCGCCCAGTTCCTTCATGCTCTCCGGCAGCACCGCCTTGACGGTGGCCTTGGTGCCGACGGCCACGAACGACGGCGTCGCGATGTCGCCGTGCGGGGTGTGAATGGTTCCGGTTCGGCCGAGCTGTCCGTCGAGTCGGGTGCCGACAGTGAAGAACGGATCGGGCGGGGTCGGGACTACGGCATTCACGGGTGTATCCAATCACGCGCGACATTTCCGGCTAAACATCACTACTTCGTTCGAAAGTGGGTACAGAGAGTGAGACGATCCCATCCCTTCGACCGGAGGAACCGCCATGAGCGACGAGAAGACCGGCCATCGGATCGACAGGCGAACGTTTCTCTCGGGTGCCGCGGTCGCGGGCGGGGTGACCGTGATGTCGGGTCTCTTCGACCGTCGGGCGGACGCGTCGGAGCAACCGCTGCGCCGCCAGCCGAATAGTTACGTGCAGCCCAACATCGTGTTCATCGTCGTCGACGAGATGCGGTTTCCCCAGGTCTTTCCGGCCGGTATCACCACTCCGGACCAGTTCCTGCAGCGGTTCATGCCCAACCTCTACAAGTTGTGGGCGCCCGGGGTGAAGTTCACGCAGCACTACACGGCCGGAGTGGCGTGCAGCCCCGGCCGCGCGTGTTTCGTCACCGGGCTGTATCCGCTGCAGAACTGGATGCTGCAGACCCGGACCGGTAATCGGGCGTCACCCGTCCCGTCCCCGGCGATGGGACGGGAGTTCCCGACGTACGGCAAACTGCTGCGACAGGCGGGGTACGTCACGCCGTATGTCGGGAAGTGGCATCTGTCGCCGTCGCCGGACGAGGATTCGGGGCTCGCCCCCGGGTACCTCGAGGAGTACGGGTTCGACGGGCTGACGATGCCCGACATCATCGGATTGAACGGTGAGGGTTTCGAATTCGACGGGCACATCGCCGACCAGGCCGCGGCGTGGTTGTCGACGCGCAAACCCTCCGACGGCCCGTTCTGCCTCACGGCGAGCTTCGTCAACCCGCACGACCAGCAGTTCTTCTGGGCCGGAACGGAAGCGGAACGCTATCAGTCGCTGTACGCGAACAACGTTCCCCCGCTCAGCCCCGCCCGGACGTGGTCGGTGACCACCGGCGAGAGCGACCCGCCGCGGCTGGGCTACCCGTCCGTGCCGCCCAACTGGGAACCCGAGAAGGCGCTGCAGTCGAAACCGAGCACCCAGGTGTTCGCGCGGGAGTTCCAGGCGCTGGTGTGGGGCGGCGTCACCGACGACGTCCAGAACCTGTCGAACTACTACCTCCAGCCGTACGGTCAGGGAACCGACCCCGACCGGCACATCGCGTTCGCGCCGTACACGTACTGGGAACGGGCACTCGACAGTTACACCAACGTGCTGTCGATGGTCGATCACCACATCGGCACGGTGATCAACTCGCTGCCGGAGGACGTCGCGGCGAACACCGTCTTCGTCATGACGTCGGATCACGGCGAATACGCCGGGGCGCACGGCTTCGTCGCCGGCAAGCTGTCCACCGCCTACGACGAGGCATTCCACATCCCGCTGATCGTCGCCGACCCGACCGGGCGGTTCACCGGCGACACCGACACCCCGCGCGGGCAGCTCACGTCGAGCGTCGACGTGGTGCCACTCCTCGCGACGCTCGGCCACGGCGACCGGAACTGGATGTCCGGGGACCTGTTCGCGACGTACGCCGAGCGCGTCGACCTCCTGCCGCTGCTGCGGAGCAACGCCGCAGCAGGACGCGACCACGTCCTCCTCGCCACCAACGAGCACGCACCGCAGGGGATCAACTGGAACAACTCCCCCACCCACATCTACGTGCTGCGCACCCCCGAGGCGAAAGTCGCGGTGTACTCGAAGTGGTTGGGGCCCACCGCCTACGTCGACCCGGCGTCGTTCCAGTACGAGTTCTACGACTACGCCACCGAACGCGGTCGGGCGGAACTCGACAACACCTTCGATCACGATCCGCGCGGCCCCGCGATGGCCGCCCAGCTGATGACCCAGTATCTGCCGACTCAGCTCGCCGCGCCGCTGCCCCCGGCGTTCGCTCAGCAGAGCGCGGATGCGATGGCCCGGTACCTCACCTACATCCAGGTGATCAACCGGTACACCCCCGGCCAGATCGACCGCGAGGGCATCGACAAGTTGACCGCCTTCGGGGAGGTGTTCTGACGGACATGGCCGGGAAAATCGTTGCCGCCGTGCTGGTTCTGCTGATGTGGTCGGGCGGGGCCTCCCTCGCCTCCGCGACACCGCCGCCGACGGCGCAGTGCGCGTGGCAGTTCATGTCCAACTCGACGGTGCTGAATGTCGCGTTCCCCGATGCCAACGCGACGTACTGGGTTCTGCCCTACGCGTTGGCGTCCGGCGACACCATCGAACTGAGCGGCACCTACCCGGCAGCCCGCTACTTCTCACTCAACACGTACGGAACCAACTTCGACACCGTCGACACGTTGCGCGACAACCAGATCGGGCCCGACCCGGGCAGCGGCAACCCGTTCACCGACGCCTCAGCCGGTTCCTTGCCTCCCGCGCAGAAGCGCTGGCACGCGACGGTCGTGACCGGTCCGGCCGATCACGCGCGCAACCAGATTCAGGCCCTCCCCACCGGGGCCGGCGCGCAGTCGGTACCCGTCGGCTTCCTCATCATCCGGGTGTACGTGCCCGACGATCCGGCATCACCGTCGGGCGGCGTCCCACTGCCCGACGTGACGCTGACGTCCGGCGGTCGAACGTCGCCGGTGCCGACGTGCGGATCCGAATTCGACCCCTCCGCCTACGACAACGGCCCGCTCGGGCAGGTCGCGGAGGCGGGATTCGATCAGATCATCGCCGGCGCCGCCTCCGGCGCGTTCCCCGGCAACGTTCCCGAGGCGACGTTCGTGAACCCCGCCAGCACGTCGGGCCTGTTCCCCAACGGCGACAACAAATACGTCGGAGCGGGCCTGACGTATCAGCCCGGACGCATCGTCGTCGTGCAGGGCCGGGCACCCACCTTCCCCGACACCCGTGCGGGACAACCCGTCACCGCACCCGGCCGCCAGCTGCGGTACTGGTCGATGTGCCAGAACGACCAGCTGACGCCGTACCCGGTCGTCGCGTGCGCCGCCGACTTCCAGACCCGCACCGACGGCGACGGCAACTACACGTACGTCGTCGCCGCACCGCAGGACGTCCCCGCCCGCGCCGCATCCGACCCGACCGTCACCGTCATCCCCTGGGGCTCCACCGACGTCGCGAAGAAGGTGCTCTTCCTGCGGTACATGCTGCCGTCCGACGCCTTCTACCCGCAGTCGGTGCAGGCGTCGCAGAACAATCACACCGACCCCGCCACCACGATGGGTCCGTACTACCCGCGCTCCGCCTACTGCGACACCGCCACCTTCGAGGCCGGGGGAAGCACTGCGTGCCTGTGAGTACTTGTTAACCGCCCGTGGTTAATAAGTACTCACGGGCGTTTACGCACTGACGAACTGGCTGTTGTACAGGCGGTAGTACGCGCCGCGGGTGAGGAGCAGGTCTTCGTGGCTGCCCTGCTCGACGATGCGACCGTCCTCCATGACGACGATGAGGTCGGCGTCGCGGATCGTCGACAGGCGGTGTGCGATCACGAAACTCGTGCGATCGCTGCGCAGGACCGCCGTCGCGTGCTGCACGAGCAGTTCGGTGCGGGTGTCGACGGAACTGGTCGCCTCGTCGAGGATCAGGATCGACGGTTGCGAGATGAACGCGCGGGCGATGGTGATCAGCTGCTTCTCACCGGCGCTGATGTTGCTGCCCTCTTCGTCGATGACGGTGTCGTAGCCGTCGGGCAGCGAGTGGACGAACCGGTCGACGTAGCTGATCCGCGCGGCCGCCTGGATCTCGTCCTCGGTGGCGTCGGGGCGTCCGTACGCGATGTTGTCGCGGATGGTGCCGCCGAACAGCCACGCGTCCTGCAGCACCATGCCGATGCGGGACCGCAGGTCGTCGCGCGACATTGCGGCGATGTCGACGCCGTCGAGGAGGATCCGGCCGCCGTCGAGTTCGTAGAACCGCAGGATGAGATTGACGAGGGTGGTCTTGCCTGCGCCGGTGGGTCCGACGATGGCGACCATCTGGCCGGGTTCGGCGACCAGCGACAGGTTCTCGATCAGCGGCTTCTCCGGTGTGTAGCCGAACGAGACGTCCGAGAACTCCACCCGGCCCGAGACCTCGGCCGGGTTGGGTGCGTCGGCCGGGTCCGGGTCTTCCTCGCCCTCGTCGAGGATGGCGAACACCCGCTCGGCGGACGCCACACCCGACTGCATGAGGTTGACCATGGCCCCGATCTGGGTGAGGGGCTGGGTGAACTGGCGCGAGTACTGGATGAAGGCCTGCACGTCGCCGAGGCTCATGGTGCCGGACGCCACCCGCATGCCACCGAGTACCGCGATGGCCACGAAGTTGAGGTTTCCGAGGAACATGATCGCGGGCATGATCAGGCCCGAGATGAACTGGGCCCGGTAGCTGGCCTGGTAGAGCGCCTCGTTCTGCTCCTCGAACCGGGCCTCCACCTCACGGCCGCGGCCGAACACGGTGACCAGTTCGTGGCCCGTGTACGCCTCTTCCACGTGCGAGTTCAGTTCGCCGGTCGACTTCCACTGCGACACGAAGTGCGTCTTGGATCGTTTCGCGATCTGCGCGGTCACCAGGATCGACAGCGGCACCGTCAGCACGGCGATCAGCGCGAGGAGCGGCGAGATGACGATCATCATCACGAGGATGCCGATCACCGTCATCGCCGACACGATCAGCTGGCTCATCGTCTGCTGCAGCGACTGCGAGACGTTGTCGATGTCGTTGGTGACCCGGCTGAGCAGGTCGCCGCGGGAGTGGGAGTCGAAGTACCGCAGCGGAAGTCGGTGGATCTTCCGCTCGACTTCGGCGCGCAGGTTCTTCACGACACCCTGCACGACGATGTTCAGCAGGAAACCCGACAGCCACATGAATACCGACGACCCCAGGTACAGGGCCAGCACGATCGCCAGCACCCGGCCGAGTGCGGTGAAGTCGATCCCGACCCCGGGCACGACGGCCATGCCGGACACCATGTCGGCGAACGTGTTCTGACCGTCGGCCCGCAGCGCGGCGACGGCTTGCTCCTTCGACATTCCGGCGGGCAACTGGGCGCCGATGATGCCGTCGAAGATCAGGTTCGTGCCCTGGCCGAGCATGCGCGGCGCGATCGACGTGAGAACCACCGACACGGCGGCGACGAGGAAAACGATGCCGACGGCGATGCGGTGGGGACGCAGCCGACGCAGCAGCCGCTTGGTGGACGGCCACAGCTCGTGCGGCTTGGAGCCCGGGGCTCCCGGCGCGACCGGTCCCGGAATACGCGGGCCGACGGGCCTTTCGGCGGTGGTGGTGGTTGCGCGATCGCTCATAGTGCTTCCTGGACCGATCGTTGGGATTCGACGATCTCGACGTAACACGGACACGTCTCGAGCAGTTCGTCGTGGGTTCCGATTCCGACCACCGCGCCGTCCTCGAGCACCACGATCTGCTCGGCCTCCACGATCGTCGAAACGCGCTGGGCGACGACGATGACGCACGCGTCCGAGGTCTCGGGTTTGAGTGCGGCACGCAGCCGGGCGTCGGTGCTGAGGTCGAGGGCGGAGAACGAGTCGTCGAACAGATAGATCGACGGACGACGCACCAGCGCCCGCGCGATGGCGAGCCGCTGCCGCTGACCGCCGGAGACGGTCGTGCCGCCCTGCGCGACCGGGGTGTCGAGTCCCTCGGGCATGGCGCGCACGAAATCGGCGGCCTGCGCGATCTCCAGCGCCCGCCACAGTTCCTCGTCGGTGGCGTCGGGTTTGCCGTACCGCAGGTTGGTGGCGACGGTGCCCGAGAACAGGTAGGGCCGCTGCGGGACGAGTCCGATGCCGGCCCGCAGCACGTCCAGGTCGATGCGGCGCACATCCGTGTCGGACACGGCGACCGCGCCCGACGTGGCGTCGATGAGGCGCGGGATCAGCGACAGCAGCGTCGTCTTACCGGAGCCGGTGCCGCCGATGATCGCGGTGGTCTTGCCGGGTTCGGCGCGGAAACTGATGTCGCGCAAGACGGGCTCGTCGGCGCCGGGGAACTTGAACTGGGCGTCGCGCAGTTCCACCACCCCGGGGTTCTGCAGCACGGTGACCGGATCGACCGGAGGCACGACGGTGGAGTCCGTGCCGAGCACCTCGCCGATGCGTTCGGCGCAGACGGTGGCGCGGGGGGCCATCATCGCGATGAACGAGGCCATCATCACCGACATCAGGATCTGCATGATGTAGCTGAGCATCGCGGTCAGCGAGCCGACCTGCATGGTGCCGCTGTTGATTTCGTGACCGCCGAACCAGATGACGGCGACGCTGGTGACGTTCGCGATCACCATCACGAGCGGGAACATCACCGCCGTCAGCCTGCCGACCCGCAGGGCGGTCTGGGTGAGCTGCTCGTTGGCGTCGCCGAACCGCTGCATCTCGGAGCGCTCGCGGACGAACGCCCGCACCACGCGGATGCCGGTGATCTGCTCGCGGAGCACCCGGTTGACCCCGTCGATGCGGGTCTGCATCTCCCGGAACGCGGGCACCATCCGCGAGATCACGAAACCCATGGACAGCGCGAGCACCGGCACGGTGACCGCCAGGATCCAGGCGAGCCCGGCGTCCTCCCGGATCGACATCACGACGCCGCCGACGCACATGATCGGGGCCATCACGAGGATCGTGCAGCTCATCACGACGAGCATCTGCACCTGTTGCACGTCGTTGGTGTTGCGGGTGATCAGCGACGGCGCACCGAAACGGCCGAACTCCCGGGACGAGAAACTCCCCACCTGATGCATGACGGCGCGGCGCACGTCGCGTCCGAAACCCATTGCGGCACGGGCACCGAAGTACACCGAACCGATCGAGCAGATGATCTGCACGACCGTGACGAGCAGCATCATGACGCCCGTCGACAGGATGTACGCCGTGTCGCCCTTGGTGACACCGTTGTCGATGAGATCGGCGTTCAGGCTGGGCAGGTACAGCGCTGCCGCGGTCGCGACGAGCTGGAACAGGACGACCGCCGTGAGCTCCCGCTTGTACGGGCGGAGGTACGTGGTGAGCAGGGCATTCAACATGGGCAGCAGCGATCCTGGCGGGTCATCATTATGTCCGAAGGTTACCAACAGAAACGACCGCAGGCCCGCGGATTTTCGGGCCTGCGGTCTTGTGAGGGGTTGACGAGTCCAGAGACTCCTCAACCACTCACGGGCGCGAAGCGCCTATCCGCATCGTGCAGCACCTTCTTCAGCTTCTCGCCCTCGATGTCGACGTTGGGCAGGATCTTGTCCAGCCACTTCGGCAGCCACCACGCCTTGTCGCCGAGCAGTGCCATCACCGACGGGATGATCACCATGCGCACGATGAAGGCGTCGAAGAACACGGCGGCCGCGAGGGCGAAGCCGATCGACTTGATGAACGAGTTCGGCTCGGCGATGAAGGCCGCGAACACCGAGATCATGATGACCGCGGCGGCGCTGACCACCCGGGCACCGTGGTTGAAGCCGACGGTGACGGCCTGCTTCGCGGTCGCGCCGTGCACGTATTCCTCCCGCATCCGGGTCACCAGGAACACCTGGTAGTCCATCGCGAGTCCGAACACGACACCGATCAGGAAGATCGGCATGAAGCTGACGATCGGCTGCGGGTTGGAGATGATGCCGCCCCAGCCTTCCTGGAACACCGCGACGGTGGCACCGAACGTGGCCGCGACGCTGAGGAGGAAGCCGAGGGTGGCGGTCAGCGGCACGAGCAGCGAGCGGAACACGAGCAGCAGCAGGAGGAAGGCCAGGCCCACGACCACCGCGAGGTACGGGATCAGCGCGTCCTGCAGCGTGTCGGACACGTCGCCTTCGAGCGCGGTCTGTCCGGTGACGCCGTAGTTGACGCCGATCGAGTCGTGCAGGTCCGCCTCCGCCCCGCGGATATTGCTCACCAGGTCCATCGTGGCCGGATCGCTGGGGGCGCTGCTCGGCGTGACCAGGATCTGCGCGGTGTCGCCGGCCCTGTTGACACCGACGACCTGCGCGTTCGACACGTCGTCCTGTGCCCTGATGGTCTTCACGACCTCACCGAACGCCTCCGACGGTGTGCCGGTGGTGACGTCCTTGGCGTCGACGACGACGAGCAGCGGGCCGTTCTTGCCGGGGCCGAAGCCCTCGCTCACGAGGTCGTAGGCCTGCCGGGAGCTGGTGGCGGGGTCGCCGGTGCCCTCGCCGGGCAGGGCCAGGCTCAGGCCGGTCGCGGGGATGGCGAGCGCCCCGAGCACCACGACGCCGGCGATCAGCGGAATCGCGGGCCTGCGGACCACGGCGCTGATGTACCGCAGGGCGAGGCTCGGCTTGCCCTCGTCGTCCTCGAGGTCACGACTGCTGAGGAACGGGATCTTGCCTGCGAACGCCTTCTTCCCGAACAGCCCGAGGATCGCGGGCAGGAGCGTCAGGGCGATCGAGACGGCGATGAACACCGTGAACGCGGCGGCCGCACCCATGTCGGAGAGGAACGGGATCCCGACGACGCGCAGCGCGATCAGCGCGATGATGACGGTGAGACCGGCGAACACCACGGCGGAGCCAGCGGTGCCGACGGCACGTCCGGCGGCTTCCGAGCGGTCGTCCGTGAGGGTGAGCTCGTGCCGGAACCGGGACACGATGAACAGCGAGTAGTCGATGGCGACCGCGAGGCCGATCATGATGGCCAGCGTGGGTGTCATCGAGCTGAGGTCGGTGAACCCGGTAGCGACGGTGATACCGAGGCTGCCGATCATGATGCCGATGATCGCGGTGATCAACGGCAGACCCGCGGCCACCAGAGAACCGAACGTCAGCGCCAGCACGACCGCGGCCACGCCGATGCCGACGAGTTCGGTGGAGCCGCCGGGCGGCTCGGCTTCGTTGGCGGCGGACCCGCTGATCTCGACGGTCAGTCCGGCGTTGCGGCCGGCGTCGGCGGCGGCCGAGATCTGGTCGCGCAGGGCCTGATCGACGTCGCCCATGCCGCCCGTGAACGGCACCTCGACGTAGCCGACGGTCTTGTCGGCGTTCAGCGGTGACAGCGCCTGCGCGTTCGCGACGCCGTCCGCTTCGCTGATTCCCTTGTCCGCGGCCGTCGACTTCGCCATCTCGACGAGCTGATCGTTCGCGGTGACGGGGTTGACCAGTGCCTTCGCGGCGTCGGCGCCCGAGGCGGTGGCGGGATCGACCTTGGCGGCGTCCTGGACCTGTTCGATGCCGCGCACCTTGGCGAGTACCGCGTCCATCGCCTGCTGACTCTGCTCGCTCTCGAGCGTCTGGCCCTCGGGTGCGGCGAATACGTAGCGCGCGCTGACGGCGTTCATCGGGTCGCTGCCCGCGGCCTCGGGGAAGCGTTCGGCCATCAGGTCCTGCGCCTGCTGCGCGGGGGTGCCCGGGATGGAGAACGAGTCCTTGGTGGGCCCGGACAGCGTTGCCGCCCCGACGCCCATGAGCACCAGGATCACCAACCAGACGCTGAGGACCGCGCCTTTTCGCCGGTAGGCGAATCTGCCGATCCGATAGAGATAGGTGGCCACGAGAGACTCCTTCTGAGTCGGTGGAAAGAAGGGTGGTTCGGGGCAGCCGATTACGGCTGCGGGATGCCCTGACGGAGTTGACGAATGGCGTCGCGGACGAGTTCTTCCGGCCCACTGGCGCCGGACTTGCCGCTCATCCACAGATCGAGCGACGCCTTGCACGCCGATCCGACCGCCAGGTGCAGCAGGTTGGGGTAGAGGTCGGTGTCGATGTTCGTGCCCGTGCGTTCGGCGATCACCTCACCGACCAGGCGGGTGACGCGCAGGTGCACTTCGAGTTTCTTCGCGAGCAGCGCGGGGCTGGTCTCGACGAGTTCCATCATCACCGCGGTCTCTTCGAGCGGTTTCGCGGGATCGGTGACGATCTGGACCACCACGTGCTCGACGGAATCCCAGATCGGCTCGTCCTCGGGGCGGGCACGGAGCAGGTCCACCCAGTCGTGGACGGACTGCTCGAAGTGCGCGAGGACGGCCTCTTCCTTGCTGGAGAAGTAGTTGTGGAACGTCCGAGTCGAGACCCCCGCCTCGGACGCGATGGCGTCGGCGGTGACGCATTCGATGCCCAGCGCGCGGGCCAGGCGTGCGGCGGCGCCGCTGAGGGCTGCGCGGGTGGCGGCCTTCTTGCGGTCCCGCAGTCCGATTTCCGAAATCACTACTCCGAGGGTACAGAACTTGCAGAGCTCTGCAAATTTGCGTGCCAGCGCAATTTTCATGTTCTTGCCCACAGTCCGCGCAGCACTGTGTCGGGGATCACCGCGGCGTTACGGTGGACCCATGTCCGATCCGACGGCGCCGCTGTCGTTCCGGGCGGACGAGATCGACCGCGCCGCCCTGGACCAACTCGCGTCCGTTCTCGACGTCCAGGCCGCGCGCCCGGGAATCCGGCGACTGCGCGAGTGGTCGTTCGCCGCCCTGCACGTGCGGCCGGGCGAGAGCGCCCTCGACATCGGCTCGGGCACCGGATCGGAGACCCGAGCACTCGCGGCCGCGGTCACCGCGTCGGGCCGGGCGATCGGACTCGATCCCAACCCCGGCATGGCCCTCCTCGCCCGGGAGCGGACCGAGCAGGAGGGCTCGACCGCGCAGTTCGTCATCGGCGACGCGTACTCGCTGCCGTTCCCCGACAACCGCCTCGACGTCGTGCGCAGCGAGCGGGTCTTCCAGCACCTGAGCGAACCGGACCGCGCGGTGGCGGAAGTGGTCCGAGTCCTGCGGCCCGGTGGGCGCGGCATGATCGTCGACAGCGACTGGGGCACGGCGATCATGCACCCCGGCGATCCCCTGGTCCTGCAGAAGATCATGGACGTGATGCTGGCGCACACCGCCAACCCGCACTCCGGGCGACTGCTCCCGGGTCAGCTCACCGCCGCCGGACTCGTCGTCGAGGACGTCGGCTCGGAGGCGTTGATCCAGGATCCGGCGGATGTGACCGGCCCCCTCGTCCAGATGATGACCGCCGCCGCGATCGCCGAGGGAGCGATTACCGCCGCGCAGCGCGACGACCTGCTGGACCAGTTGACCGCCGCTGCCCGCACCGGCGACTTCCACATGTCGGTGACGATGTTCGCGTATCTCGTTCGCAAGCCCTGACGAAATCCTTCCGACATTCGGAAACCGAGTGTGGTGGATCACCTCCGGTGCCGCACAGTGGTGGGGACGACGCTGCCGCCTCTTCGAGTCCGGCGTCACCAATCACGCAGCAGCCCAGCATATTCCGGAGGCACCCATGTCCACGATCGCCCGCAACCAGTGGTACGTCGCAGCCTACGGCCGCGAGGTCGGACGCGAACTGTTCTCGCGCACCATCTGCGAGGAGCCGATCCTGTTCTGGCGCACCGAGGCCGGCGAGGCCGTCGCGATGAGCGACCGCTGCGTGCACCGCCGCTACCCACTGTCCGAGGCGCCGAGCCGGCTCGACGGCGACTCCGTGGTCTGCGGCTATCACGGATTCACCTACGGCAGCGACGGCGGCTGCGTGTTCGTGCCCGGCCAGGCCCGCGTTCCCCGCACCGCCCGGCTGCGCTCGTACCAGGTGGTCGAGCAGGACTCGTTCGTGTGGGTGTGGATCGCCGACCCGGACAACCCCGAGCAGGGCGATCCCACCCGCATCCCCCGCGCACCGTGGATGGACTCCCCCGACTACACCGTCGTGTCCGGCATGGAACCGATCGACTGCAACTACGGCCTGCTCGTCGACAACCTGATGGATCTCTCCCACGAGACGTACCTGCACGGCGGCTACATCGGCACCCCCGAGGTGGCGGAAACCCCGATCACCACGGAGATCGACGAGGACCGGAACGTCATCTACGTGTCCCGGCACATGGACGACGCCGAGTGCCCGCCCTTCTACTCCGAGTCCACCGGCATCGAGGGTCGCATCACCCGCTGGCAGGACATCGAGTACACGCCGCCGTGCCTGTACCTGCTGCACAGCCGCATCGCCCCGGTCGGCGCACCGCTGCCCGGCGACGACGGCTCCGACCCGCACGCGTTCCACAGCGAGATCGTCTACGCGATCACCCCGTCGACCGAGAACTCCACCCTCGACTTCTGGGCCGTGGCCCGCGACTTCGCGATCGGCGACGACGCCGTCACGACGTTCCTGGCCGAGAACAACCGCACCGTCGTCATGCAGGACGTCGTGGCGCTGAACATCCTGCAGCAGGCGCTCGACACCGAGAAGGACGGCTACCAGGAGTTGTCGATCAACATCGACGCCGGCGGACTCGGCGCCCGCCGCCTCCTGAAGAAGCTGGCCGGCGCGTCGCAGGCCGTCGCCGCCGCGGCGGGCTGACCGGTGGAACCGACGAGGATGCTCCGCGGGACCCGCGTGATGCGCATCGTGTGGCTGCCGGGTTCGGACCTGCTCGAGGGCGAGTGCCACTGCGGCGCGCGCCACGTGGCCGAGGAACCCGCCGCCCTGTGGGAGTGGTTGCTCGCCTGCCCCGACGGCCACCACCCCGCCGACCCGCCGGTGCCCGCCGTGCCGCTGCCCGCCGCGCCGGACTCCGTTCCCGTTCCCGTCTGACCTCCCGGAAGAGACCGCCATGCCCAACCCGCCCGAACCCGTGCTCGAACTGGAGCTGACCACCCGGACGCTCGGCGCCGACGGCGTCGTCGTACTGGAGTTCCGCGACCCGTCCGGAGCCGACCTGCCCGCGTGGACGCCGGGTGCGCACGTCGACCTGATCCTGACACCCGAGCTCACCCGCCAGTACTCGCTGTGCGGCGACCCGGCCGACACCGGCACCTGGCGTGTTGCCGTGCTGCGAGAGGCGATGGGCCGCGGCGGTTCGCAGTTCGTGCACGACAAGCTGAGCGAGGGCGACCGCGTCACGGTCCGGGGTCCGCGCAACCACTTCGCGCTCGAGCCGTCACCGCGGTACGTGTTCGTCGCCGGCGGCATCGGGATCACCCCGATCCTCACGATGGCGCACGCCGCGGACAACGCGGGCGCCGACTGGACCCTCGTCTACGGCGGACGCAGCCGCAGTTCGATGGCGTTCGCCGACGTCCTCGCCGAGCGGTTCGGCGACCGGGTGGTGATCCACCCCCAGGACGAGCACGGGCTCATCGACCTCCCGGGGCTGCTCGCCGACGTCCGGGAGAACACCCTCGTCTACTGCTGCGGGCCAGCGCCGCTGCTCGACGCCGTCACCGCTCACTGCGACAGCTGGCCGTCCGGCGCGCTGCACCTCGAGCGGTTCGCGGCCAAGGACCTCGAGAAGCCGGTCCGGGGCGAGGGGTTCGAGGTGGAGCTGACGCTGAGCGGCAAGACCGTCACCGTGCCGCCCGAGCAGTCGATCCTGCAGGCCGTCACCGCGGCAGGCGTCCAGGTGCTGTCGTCCTGCGAGGAGGGAACGTGCGGAACCTGCGAGACGACCGTGCTCAGCGGTACTGTCGATCACCGGGATTCCCTGCTCACAGCGGACGAGCAGGCCGAGGGCGACACCATGATGATCTGCGTCTCGCGTGCGAGCTGTCCACGCCTGACGCTGGAACTGTGAGACGGAGACCGAGCAATGGCGATCACCGGTTCGGTGACCATTCGCTCGTTGCGGCTCCTCGAACTGTTCACCCCCGCGTCGCCGCGGCTGACCCTCAGCGACCTGTCGCGCAAGTCCGGGTACCCACTGAGCACGGTGCACCGGCTGACCAGCGACCTCATCGAATGGGGCGCCCTCGAACGTGACAGCAGCGGTCGCTTCACCGTCGGGCTGAAACTGTGGGAGATCGCGTCGCTCGCCCCGCGCGGCACGATGCTCCGCGAACTGGCGATGCCGGTGATGGAGGACCTGTCGCAGATCACGCGGGAGAACGTGCAGCTCGGCATCGCCGAGGGCACCGAGGTCGTGTTCGTCGAACGCATCGCCGGACAGAAGGCGGTGCCCGTCCAGACCCGCGTCGGCGGCCGGTTCCCGCTGACGGCGTCCGGCATCGGGCTGGCCCTGCTCGCGTACATGCCGACCGACGTGCAGGAGCAGGTGCTGGCCGGGCCGATCGAGAAGTTCACCGAACGGACCGTCACCGACCCCGTCGTCCTGCGGCGCACGCTCGCCGAGATCCGCCGATCCGAGGTCGCGATCAGTGATCGTCAGGTGACCATGGACGCCGTCTCCGTCGCGGCCCCTATCTTCGAACGTCCCGGAACGGCGGTCGCGGCCGTGTCGCTGGTGGTGTCGGCGGAGGGGGCGTCGCTCAACGCGCTGGTCCCACTGGTACGCGCGGCAGGCCGGACGATCAGCCGCGCGCTGCGCCCTCGTCAACCGACGTAGCCGGCCGGGTGCGACGCTCCCAGGCCCCGGGGTCGGACGTCAACGTGGTGAGGAATCCCGGCAGTTGCCCGTTCGCCACGTCCGCGAGGCTCACGTTCTCGAGCACGGCCCGCAGGTTCACCCGCACCGCGATCCACACGTCCTGCAGTTTCGCGGCCGGTCCGGCGTAGTCGACGTCCTCGGGGCGTTCCCCGCGTACCGACGCCAGCGGACCCTCGACGGTCCGGATCACGTCGGCGATCGTGATGTCCTCGGCGGGCCGCGCCAGCCAGTAGCCGCCGTCGGGTCCGCGCCGGCTGTTGACCAGTCCGCCGCGGCGGAGGTCGGCGAGCACGGCCTCGAGGAACTTGTGCGGAATCGTCTGCGACTGTGCCAGGAACTCGGCCTTGGACGGGGACGGCCCGGCCGCGGCGAGTTCGATCAGCGTCCGCACGGCGTAGTCCACCTTTGCGGTGATGTGCACACCGAATTCCTACCATCCAAGTATGAAAACCGGCAACTCACCCTTAGTGATGCGTGTCACTCCGGGGTACATTGAACTGGACGATCGTCTGGCATGGAGGAAAGCAGCATGTGGGAGACCGTGACGTCGGCATGGAATTCGGCGCTGCTGACGCCCCTGCACGAGCCGGTGACGCTGGCCATCCCCGCGTTCGTGCTGTTCCTCGCCCTCGAATGGTTCGCGGCCCGGCACCTGGAGGACGCCGCCGTCGACCCCGACGGACGGTCCCGCCCGGTCCGCGGCGGCTACGAGCGCCGCGACGCCCGGGCGAGCATCTCGATGGGTGCCGTGTCCATCCTGACGACGACGTTCTGGAAGGTGCTGGCCCTGATCGGGTACTCCGCGATCTGGGTGTACCTCGCGCCGTGGCACCTGCCCGCCGACGCCTGGTACACGTGGGTGATCCTCATCCTCGGCGTCGACGTTCTGTTCTACACGTATCACCGGATGTCGCACCGCATCCGCCTGATCTGGGCCACCCACCAGGCGCACCATTCGAGCGAATACTTCAACTTCTCCACCGCACTCCGCCAGAAGTGGAACAACAGCGCCGAGATCCTGATGTGGATTCCGTTGCCGCTGATCGGCATTCCGCCGTGGATGGTGTTCATCGGATTCTCCGTGAACCTCGTGTACCAATTCTGGGTCCACACCGAGCGCATCGACAAGTTGCCCCGCCCGATCGAATTCGTGTTCAACACCCCGTCGCACCATCGCGTCCACCACGGCTGCGACCCCGAGTACCTCGACCGGAACTACGCCGGGATCCTCATCGTGTGGGACCGGATGTTCGGCACGTTTCAACCCGAAACGCACCGCCCCACCTACGGACTCACCACACCGGTGGGCACCTACAACATCTGGAAGCTGCAGACCCACGAGTACGCCGCCATCGGCCGGGACTGGCGCCGGGCGTCGTCGCGGCGCGACAAGCTCGGCTACGTGTTCGGCCCGCCCGGCTGGACGCCGTCAGGCACGGGCAAAGCTGACCAGGAAGTCGACCGTGCCGTTGCCGTCCACGGTCACGAAACCCAGTGACGGCGGCGTCACACCGAAGTCCGTCCAGGTGACCGGGATGCTGCCCGACGCGATGAGGTCGTCGCCGGAGCGCAGCACGTCGACGTCGACGGTCACCGGACGCGACTGACCCTTCAGCGTCAGCGTGCCCTGCGCGGACACCGTACCCACGGAACCGTCCGCGGGCAGCCCGGACAGATCGACCGGGGAGTCGAGCGTGAACGTGGCCGTCGGGAACGTCGCGGTGTCCATCACGTTGCCGCGGAACTGGTTGTCGCGCCGGGACTGATCGGTCGCGATCGTCGCCACCTGCACAGTCACGTCGCCGGCGGTGAGTTTCTCGCCCTCGACGGTCGCGTTGCCGGTCACGTCGCCGGTCGACCCGACCACGGTGACACTGGCGCCGTTGAGGATCTCGTGGACGGTGTACCCGGCCGCCGTCTCGTTGGAGCCCTGCCCGGGTGTGACGGTCCACTGCCCGTCGACCGATCCGGTGGCCGCCTCCGCGCCCTCGGTCGACACCGACGCCGCCGGTGCGTCGTCCTCTGCGATGAATTGGCCGTAGAACCACGGACCCACCAGGAGAGCGAGTACGACAACGACCACTGCGCCGACCAACCACCACAGCTTTTTCATGAACTCAGGCTAGTTGCAGCTTCAAGGGCTGTCACCCGGAACGACCTGCGAAAGTGCTGTGAACGAGCGTCACGGGACCGATACACAAAAAAAGCTCCCCACCTGCGTGCGCAGGTGGGGAGCTTTGGCGGTGGCGGAGGGATTTGAACCCTCGGACGGGGGTTACCCGTCACACGCTTTCGAGGCGTGCTCCTTAGGCCGCTCGGACACGCCACCGCCGGTGACTTTACCGGATGTGGCGCCCGAGCCCGAAATCGCCAGGTGAAGCCGCCTTACGTGAGCTTGTCCTTGAGGTTCTTCGCGGCGTCCTTGACCTTCTCGCCGGCATCCTTCACCGCCGAGGAAGCCTGGTCGGCCTTGCCCTCGTCGCGCAGGTCCGGGTCGCCGGTCGCTTTGCCCGCGGCTTCCTTCGCCTGGCCCTTGAGGTCTTCCGCCTTGTTCGAAGCTTTGTCTGCGATTCCCACGAGATACCTCCGTGAATCCGATTTCGAACCCGGTGACGGGTCCGGCGGCGCCTCGTCAGCGCCTCTCTCCAGAGAAGCACGGGTCATGTGGACCCGGCCACAATGTGTCGAGTACCCCACGAAAGAGTTTGAAACCGGTCAGCGCCGCTCACGGAAGAAGTCTTCGAGGATGCCGGCGCACTCGTCCTCGAGAACGCCGCCCCTGACCTGCGGGCGGTGTGTGAGACGCCGAT
This sequence comes from Rhodococcus sp. T2V, assembly GCF_029269925.1. NCBI lineage: Bacteria > Bacillati > Actinomycetota > Actinomycetes > Mycobacteriales > Nocardiaceae > Rhodococcus > Rhodococcus sp. T2V. The sequence goes on along the minus strand of NZ_JARJBD010000006.1, from coordinate 200,811 downwards.
CGCGGACCACATCCCACAGCGAGCCGACGGCACCGGTCTTCGGCTCCCACGCCCCGAACACGACCCGGGAGATCCGGGCCAGCACCAGCGCGCCCGCGCACATCGTGCACGGCTCCAGCGTCACCGCGAGCGTCGCCCCCTCGAGGCGCCACCCGTCTCCGTACACCCGCGCCGCGGCCCGCAACGCGATGATCTCCGCGTGGGCCGTCGGATCCGACATCGCCTCGCGCGAGTTCACCGCCCGCGACACCTCGACGCCGTCCGCGTCGAACACCACCGCACCCACGGGCACGTCGGCGTCGGTGGCGGCGCGGGCCGCCTCGATCGCCGCGCGGATCATCCGCTCGTCGTCCTGAAGAGTCACGGCGTACAGGACTACCGGGGAAGCTTGTCGAGGACCCCGGTCAGCTCCGTGGTGAACCCGAGCCGCTGCGCGATCATCCCGAGCTGCTCGTCGGGGTACAGATCCGTCTCGGACGTGATGACCGCCAGAACGGGTTCGGGCAGCCCGAGGTCGGCGAGCAGCGACAGGTCGCCCTCCTCCCACGGCTCGATGTCGTCGAGGTCGTCCGGATCGATGTCCGGGACCTCGACGTTGAGCGCCTCGAGGACGTCGGCGGCGATGTCGTAGTCGATGGCGGCGGTGGCGTCGGACAGCAGCAGACGCGTTCCCGACGGCGCCGGACGGAGCACGATGAAGAACTCGTCGTCCACGTCCAGCAGACCGAAGAACGCGCCCGCGCTACGGAGGGCCCGAAGCTCCTCCTCCGCGACGCTCAGACTGGTCAGAGCAGCCGACGTGAGGGCCTTCACCTTCCACCGGCCGTCCTCGTGTACTACTGCGACACCGAAGCCCTCCAGATCCTCTGCCCGATCCGTGGAGGCGCTGTTGTTTTCCGCGCGCTGTGCACCCATGAGCGCAACGGTAGCCCGCTGGGTGCCGGTAAATGAAGTCCGCCGTCGAATGTGCCAACCTGTTCGGGTGTCTGAAACCCCTTCCACACCTCCGGTGTGCGTGCTCGGCCTGGGATTGATCGGCGGTTCGCTGCTGCGTGCGGCAGTGCGTGCGGGGCGCGAAGCGTGGGGTCACAACCGGTCCGCACCGTCCGTCGACGCCGCCCGCGCGGACGGATTCGACGCCGACACCGATCTGGTCGCGGTGCTGCAGCGTGCATCCGCCGAATCCGCGCTGATCGTGATCGCAGTCCCGGTGCCCGCCGTCGCCGCCACGCTCACCGCGATCGCCCTGTACGCCCCGAACTGCCCGATCACCGACGTCGTCAGCGTCAAGGCCGAGGTCGCGGCGGCCGCGGCCCGGCAGGGACTCGCCGAGCGCTACGTGGGCGGGCATCCGATGGCGGGAACGTCGGCGTCCGGGTGGAGCGTCGGCAGCCCCGACCTGTTCCGGGAGGCCGTGTGGGTGGTCGGCACCGACGACGGCGTCGACCCCGGCATCTGGACGCAGGTCGCGCAACTCGCGTTGGACTGCGGTTCCGTCGTCGTGCCCGCCGAGTCCGCCGAACACGACCGGGCGGTCGCGCGCATCTCACACCTGCCGCACCTGCTCGCCGAGACCCTCGCGATCACCGGTGCCCGCGGCGGACCGCTGGCGCTGGGCCTGGCGGCCGGCTCGTTCCGCGACGGCACCCGGGTGGCGGGCAGCGCGCCCGGACTCGTCCGGGCCATGTGCGAAGGCAACCGGGACGCCCTGCTGATCGCACTGGACGAGGCGCTGACGCTGCTGCAGGACGCCCGGACCGAACTGGCGGAGCAGACGTCCACCGCGGCGCTCGTCGAAGACGGTCACGGCGCGCGCCTGACGTACGACAACCAGGAGACCTGGGAGATCACCGGCATCGTTCCCGGCCACGAAGGCTGGATCGAGGAGATGCGTGACGCCGGCCGGCGCGGGGGGCGGCTCCGCCGCCTGTGAGTGCCCGACGAGTGCAGGGACTCGTTAACCGCGCACGGGCGGCTCCGCCGCCTAGATCCGTTCCGCCAGCCCCGGGTAGTCGATGATGAACCCGTCCCGGTCGACCGTCACCGAGGAACTCGACACCGGCGACAGGACGTGGATGCCGTCCGGACCGCTGCTGTAGGTGAGGATCGCGCCCTCGACCCGCAGGTCCAGGAGGTTCACGTAGACGACGGGGACCTCGATGTCCTCGGACCCGAGGTGCAGTCCGTACCGCCGGATGGGCAGGGCGTTGAAGAAGGGGCTGAGCACCATGTCGACGTCGAGGGCTCCCTCGAACGTGGACCGCTGGTGGTTGGCGCCGTGCTCCACCATCCACGTGCCCTCTTCGTCCCGGCTGATCGACATCTGCCGCTCACCGGCCGCGACGGACGTCCGCAGCGACAGCCGGCGGGTGACGCCGCTCTCGTCGGTGACGAGGTCGTAGGACGCGCTGAACGCGGGATGCTCGGGGCACTCGCCGCCGATGATCCGGCCTGCGGCCTTGATGCGGTCGCCGGCCAGCTGGACGCGCACCGATTCCATTCGGGGTGCGTTGTCCGCCCGCCACGTCAGTACTGCGGGCCAGGTCGAGGCACCGGAGGCTTGGATGCTCACCTGTCTACGGTAAGCGACGACGGCTCCCGGGGTGGCAACGGGCCGAGTTTCGTTGCAGCAGAGTTGTCGAGAGTCAGCGCCCGGGCTCGTTCCGTGACCGCGATGCGCGAAGAGAAGACGACGAGGGCGCCGAGTCCGACCGCGACGTTCAGCAGTGCCCCGAATTCCTGTGCGACGAAATCGAACACCTCGGTGAGGAGCACCGTGACCAGTGCTGCCGCCCGCAGGAACTGCAGCGGCCACAATTTGCCGTTCCGCAGTCGCACGACGGCCGACCAGCACAGGACGAACGCGATCGCGGATCCGGTGAGCTGACCGATCGTCGCGATGTCGGTTCCCTCGTCGCCGCGGAGGTCCTCGCCGAGGGTGATCAAGGCGCTGAACAGTCCCAGGGTGGAGAACAGGGTGAGGAGCACGGCCGCGGTCCAGAGCATGCCGGGGCCCTTCGCGAAGGCGGGCGTCGCGCGGCGGGCCAGCTCCCTGGCCGTCGGCACGGTCCGGCCGTTCCGATCCGGGCAGTGGTCGAGCAGATCCCGCACCGACGTCAGTGTCGCCTCGTCCGCCCCGGCGGCGGCCGCCCGGCGCAGCTGTGCCAGCGCCTGTTCCCGGCGGGCGCGGTCCAGCCCGCGGTCCAGTCCGCCGAGCGCGATGGCGGCGGCGTTGGCGACGTCCTCCGTCGGGGTCGGCGGGCGCACGTCGTGCAGCGACCGGTTGACCAGCAGCAACACGACGATCACCACGTACATGATCGCGACGGACGGCCGGTAGAAGTAGTCGTTGGTCTTGGTGACGAACTTGCCGATCTCGTCGAGGAACAGCCCGAATCCGATGCCGCCGATCACGACACCCAGGACCCGCGGTTTCAATCCGAGGAACGAGAACACGGTCACGAGCGCCACGACCATGCCGAGTCCGCCCCACAGGACGTGCGCAATGTGCAGCGACGATCCCCCGACCTGCGGATAACCGGTGAGGTGGAGGTAGGCGCGGGTGAGCAGGATCGTGCAGATCCCGATGATGACGAACGCTTCGACGAGGCCGCTGCCCTGGGCGTCACGCACGAGGTGCGACCGGTTCCGGAAACCCGAGATCATGCCGCCTCCCTGTGTTCCCACCTACAGGAAGTCTAGGACTCTCAGTGGTGGAAAGTCTGCGTGTTGCTCGCCGAGGACAGGCGGTCCAGACGCTCGAGTACGCGGTCGACGACGTGCGGGTCCTGCCCCTTTTCGTTGCGGGCCCGGAGCACTTCGGCCTGCGCCGCGGTCAGCGCCCCGCGCTGCAGCGCCCGCAGTTCGTCGCGGCGGGTCTTGAGTTGTTCGATGCGCTGCGAGTATTCGGGCGAGTGGATGCCGGGTGCGGAGTCCTCCTCGAGGCGGTCGTAGAGGGCCTTGAGCCGGGCCACCGATTCGGGCGGCAGCGTGGTGGGCGCGGACGTCACGACCTCGAGAGCCGCGTGCCGGGCCCGCTCGACCAGCGCCCGCTCCTCGGCGTCCTCCGCGTCCGCGACCCCGGCGACACCGAGCGCCTTCACCAGCCACGGCAGCGTGAATCCGGGAATGACCATGCTCATCACCAGCACGACGGCCGCGATGACGACGGCTTCGGACCGCCACGGGAAGTCGTCGACCGGCAAACTCAGCGCCAACGCCAGGGTGACGAGTCCGCGCATCCCGCACCACGTCATGACCACGGCTTCGGCGGGCGTGCGGGGCGCGGACGACGCGTTGTCCTCGTAACCGCGGATGTACAGCCAGGTGACCCCCATCCACAGCGCGCGGACCACCACCAGCACCACCCCGATGACGACGCCGTGCCACACCATCGTCCACAGGTCGCTGCCGGCGTCGTCGACGATCTGGCGGAATTCGAGTCCCATCAGACCGAACGCGATACCGGTGACCAGCAGTTCGGCAACGTGCCAGAAGGAGGCACTGGCCAGGCGGTCCTCGGCGTCCACCTCGGAGTCGGCGGCGCTCATCTGCACCGCGGCGACCACCACGGCGATGACGCCGGACGCGTGGATCTCCTCGGCCAGCAAGTACACGACGAACGGGATGACCAGGGTCAGCCCGCTGCGACCGGGGACGTCCACGATCCGCACCACCAGCCACGAACCCACCCACCCGGACGCCAGACCGATCAGCACCGCGGCCACCGCGGTGTACAGGAAGTGCAGCACCTCGAACCCGAAGTGCAGGTCCTCGCCGGCGATCGTCGCGGCGAGCGCCGCCTGGAACGCGACCAGCGCGGCGGCGTCGTTGAACAGGCCCTCCGTCTGCAGGACTCCGACGAGTCGGCGCGGAATCCCGACGGGTTCGGCGACGGCCTCGACCGCCACCGGGTCGGGTGGGGCTGTCATCGCGCCGATCGCGATGGCGGCGGCCAGGGTGATGCCGGGCACCAGCGCCCAGGCCGTCCACGCGACCGCGGCCGTCGTGACGATGACGAGGCCGACGGAGTGGACGACGATGGTCTTCCAGCGGTCGACGAACATCGCCCACGACGTCCGGCGGGCCAGCGCCCACAGCAGCGGCGGCAGGAACAGCGGCAGGATCAGTTCGGGTTCGAGTTCGACGTGCGGAATGCCGGGTACGAACGCGGCGCCTGCGGTGACGATCGTGAGCAGCACCGGCCAGGGCGCGTGGAATCGGTCACCGAGTCCGACGATCAGGACTGTGACGAGCATGAGCCCGATCACCACGATCAACTGATCCACGCTGGGACGCCTCCTCGGCTCGTTATCATGTGTGGCTGCGCCACCCGTGAGTACTTGTTAACCGCCCGAGGTTAATAAGTACTCACGGGTCGTTGGTCAAAGCGGCCACAGATCTCGAGTAACGTTCTCGGGTGACTGGTTCGTGAGGAAGGGTGCCGTGACGTCAACCGGGAGCATGGTGGGCCTGTTCGCCGGTATCGGCGGGCTCGAGTTGGGTCTGAGAGAGCACGGCTGGAACACCGAACTGCTCTGCGAGATCGACCCGGGCGCCCAGGCGGTTCTGCGTACCCGATTCACGGACGTCCCAGTGCATTCCGACGTCACCAAGCTGCGTTCCCTCCCCCAGGACATCGAACTCGTGGCCGCCGGATTCCCCTGCCAGGACCTCTCCCAGGCCGGCCGGACCGCAGGCATCACCGGTGCACGCTCCGGTCTCGTCGACGAAGTGTTCCGGTTGGTGAAGCGGAAGAAGGGCCCGCGCTGGCTCCTCATCGAGAACGTGCCGTTCATGCTGCAGCTGGGTCGCGGGGCCGCTATGAGGCACATCACGGACGCCCTCGAGGACCTCGGCTACACGTGGGCGTACCGGGTGGTCGACGCGCGCGCCTTCGGACTCCCCCAGCGCCGGCAGCGGGTCCTGATGCTCGCCTCCCGGACCGAGGATCCCCGCGCGGTCCTGTTCGGTGAGGACGCCGGGGAACGCCCCGTCGACGACCCGACCGACTTCCCGTGCGGTTTCTACTGGACCGAGGGCACCCGCGGCCTCGGGTGGGCGGTCAACGCGGTGCCCACCCTCAAGGGCGGTTCGTCCGTCGGGATCGCGAGCCCGCCCGCCGTGCGACTGCCGTCGGGCGAGATCGTCACCCCGGGCCTCGTGGACGCCGAACGGCTGCAGGGCTTCGACCCCGACTGGACGGCGCCCGCCGCGCTGGTCCCCGGTCTGCGGAACAGTCATCGGTGGAAGCTCGTCGGCAACGCGGTGAGTGTGCGGATGGCGTCGTGGGTCGGGCGGCGGCTGCTCGAGCCGGCCGAATACGAGCGGGGCATCGAGACGCCGATGAAGCCCGGCGACGCGTGGCCGGTCGCGGCGTGGGGCAGCAACCGTCAGGCCTTCCGTGTGCACACGTCTACGTGGCCGGTGCAGGAGCCGTACGAGGATCTCAGTGGATTCCTCGAGGACACCCGGCTGCTGTCGGCGCGCGCGACCGCCGGGTTCCTGAAACGGGCCCGGATGGGCAATCTGCGTTTCGTGCCCGGTTTCATCGACGACGTCGAGAGCCACCTCGACCGCATGGGCGGCTTCCCCGAGGCCGCCGCGTAGCCGGACGGACCTGCTGATGCCGGCCACCGACCCCGCGACCAGCGCCCGGATGCGGGCGCAACGGCGGCGCGACACGGCACCCGAACTCGCGTTGCGCCGCGAACTGCACCGGCGCGGGGCCCGGTACTACGTGGACCGGGCGCCGATGAAGGGTGTCCGGCGGCGCGCCGACCTGGTGTTTCCGCGACGCAAGGTGGCCGTGTACGTGGACGGGTGTTTCTGGCACAGCTGCCCGCAGCACGCCACGTTCCCGAAGAACAACGCGCAGTGGTGGGCCGAGAAACTCGCCGGAAACGTCACCCGCGACCGGGACACCGACTCGACGCTCACCGACGCCGGGTGGACGGTGGTGCGGATCTGGGAGCACGAGAATCCGGTGGCCGCCGCGGACCGGGTGCAGGCCGCGCTGCGTCGCTGACCGTGACGGTGTTGGACTTCCCACCCCTTGGGGGTCTGGTCGCCGACGCCGGATCGGTGCAGGATGGTGTCATCAGCAACCGTTCGAACCACATTCGGAGGCGCATGATGATCCGCCGTATCGTCGCGGCGGCCTCCATTGCGATTGCAGCAGCGGCCGTCCCACTCGTCGGTCCGGGGGCCTATGCGGTGGCTGCCCCCGGCGACACGTACATCAGCAATCCCCCGGCCAACCCTGCGGATCAGGGCTTCTGCGAGGACCAGGCCGCCCTCGCCAACAATCTCGCCGCCAAGGGCGACTTCGCGCGCGCCGACGGCGTCGTGTCGGCCGCGAACATGAGCGGTTGCCGGATCTACACGTTCTCCAGCCCGTAATCGCTTGCCGTTCCGGCAACGGAATTCCCGGTTGGACGGCTCCGCGCGGCACAGTGGGGGCATGACCCACGAGCACACACCGGACACGACCGATTTCCTCAGCCAGGAGTTCTGGGACGAGCGCTACCGTTCGACCACCGCGGTGTGGAGCGGCAACCCCAACCCGCGCCTCGTCGAGCAGATCGCGGACGTCACCCCCGGCAGCGCCCTCGACGTCGGCAGCGGCGAGGGTGCCGACGCGATCTGGCTGGCTACCCGCGGATGGAACGTCACCGGAGTGGACGTGTCCACGGTGGCATTGGAACGCGCCGCCGCACGGGCCGCCGAGGCCGGTTCCGACATCGCGGACCGGACGACGTGGGAACAGGCCGACATTGTGTCCTGGGAGCCGCCTGCCCGCCGATTCGACCTGGTGTCGGCGCATTTCATGCATCTGCCCGGACCCGCCCGCGAGTCCCTGCACCGGCGCCTGGCAGGAGCGGTCCGCCCCGGCGGGCGCCTGCTCGTCGTCGGACACCATCCGTCCGATCTGGAGACGTCCGTCGGGCGGCCCAATGTTCCCGACATGCTGTTCACCCCGGAACAGGTCGCGGCGGTGCTGGACCCCGCGGAATGGGAGATTCTCGTGTCGGCGGTCCCGTCCCGTGAGGCGCTCGACCCCGACGGTCGGCCCGTCACGATTCACGACACCGTTCTGCACGCGGTTCGCCGGGCCTGACGACGGTCTACCCTGTTGGGCACGATCTCTTCCGATGCCGAGACGAGGACGCCGTGGCCGACCTGTTCGTGAAAGCCCTTCAGCTGCACCAGTTCGTCTACGAACACAGCGGCGGCTGGGTGGGGCATCGGTTGTTGTTCGGGATGCCGACCCTGCTGCTGCGCAGCGTCGGCCGGAAGTCCGGGCAGCCGCGCACCTCGGCGTTGACCTACGGCCGCGACGGCGCGAGTTATCTGGTGGTCGCGTCGAAGGGCGGTGCGCCGACGGCGCCGGCGTGGATGCACAACGTGCTGGCCGCCCCGACCTGCGAGATCCAGGTGGGCCGCGACCACATCACCGTGGCGGCGCGGAAAGTGCTTCCGGGCGAACCGGATTACGACCGGATGTGGGCGAAGATGAACGAGATCAACCACGGCCGGTACCGCGACTATCAGAAGAAGACGGACCGCCCGATTCCGGTCATCGCGCTCACCCCGAACCGCTGAACTCGGCGGCGTGCGCCGACGCCCACTGCGCGAACGTCGTCGCCGGGCGTCCGGTGAGTTGCTCGACGAGGCGGTTCGCCTGCTGAGGGTGGTCGACCAGGCTCGCCATCCCGTCCAGGTACCAGCGGGCGTACTCCCCCATCGCCGGTGTCAAGACGTCCACGGCCTCGTCCAGCGGCACCTGCCGGTACTCGAGGTTCCGGCCGAGGGCGGCGCCCAGTACCCGGACGAGGTCGGCGCGGGTGATCGTCTCGGGACCGGTCAGTTCGTACGACTGGCCGACGTGCCCGTCGTCGAGGAGTGCCACGGCCGCGACCTCCGCGATGTCGTCCATGGCGATCGGCGCGTTCGCCGCGGTCGGGTACGGCTCACGGACGGTGTCGCCGGCGGCGATCTGTGGTGCCAGGATTCCCGCGTTCTCCATGAACTCGCCGGGCCACAGATGGGTCCATTCGATGCCGGACGCCTCGACGGCGCGTGCGACGTCGCCCCAATGGCCGTCGTGCGGGCCGGAGAGGTCGACGATGTGCCGGACTCCGGCCTGCTTCGCCAGGCGCAGCGCGTCCGGGGCGGTGTCGGGAGTCGGTGCGAGGTAGAGGGAATCGACGCCGTCGAACGCCGCGGGCAGGCTGTCGAGTCTGCGGAGGTATCCCTCGACAACGGTGACCGTGTCCGGAAGTTGCGCCCTGTCAGGATGATTCGTGAGGGCCCGGACGTCCGTCGCACCCCGTGCGAGCAGGTGGTCGACGAGCATTCGGCCGATGTTCCCGGTTGCCCCCGTCACGAGAATCGTCATGTCTGCACGCTACTACCGCGCCCGGGCACGTGAGTGGCAAAGTGTGCCCGGGCACGCTTTGCCACTCACGTCGGGGTCAGCTGGTCGGCGGGGCGGTGGTCGTGGACGGCGCCGGGGTCTCCGACGGTGTGGGCGTGGCGGGGGACGACGCGTCCGGATTCTGCACCCCGGGCCTGAGCCGGTAGACGTGTTCGGGCGAGATGATCTCGGTGACGGCTCCCGCCAGCGCCGTGCTCGGTTCGCTGTCCTCGTAGGCGACGTCGGTGTTGAGCATGATCGCGACCGTGGTCTCCTTCTCGGGAAGGTACATGCACACCGTCTGGTAGCCGGGGAGGCTGCCGTTGTGCCCGATCCAGCCCGCGATGTCGAAGATGCCCAGACCGTAGCCGACATCGGATGCCAGACCCGGCGCGGTCACCGTCTCGAGCCGCTGCGCCTGCGTGGCCGGCTGCAGCAGTGTTCCGGTGGCCAGCGCGGGCGCCCAGATGCGCAGGTCGTCGAGGGTGGAGATCATGGCGCCAGCCGCCCACCCCCAGGACGGATTCCAGTCGGTGGCGACGGCTTCCTTCTCGTCCAGGGTCTGCTCGGTGTAGCCCTGCGCGTGCGGTTCGGGGAACGCGTTGGTGGTCGGGAAACTGGTGTCCGCCATCTTCAGCGGCTGGAGAATCTTCTGCGAGACGTACTCCGGGAGCGGTATTCCGCTGACCTTCTCGACGACGAGCCCCAGCAGGACCGTGTTCGTGTTCGAATACTCGAAACCCTGACCGGGTGGGAAGGACGCGGGCTGCGTGAACGCGTAACCCAGCAGTTCTTGCGGCGTGAATGCCCGCATCGGGTCGGAGAGCAACGCCTGCTGGAAGTCCTTGTTTGCCGTGTAGTTGGGCAGCCCACTTTGCATCCGGGCGAGCTGGCGCAGCGTGATCTGGTCACCCGCAGGCACGCCCTCCACGTATTTCGAGATCGGGTCGTCGAGGGCCACCTTGTCTTCGTCGACCAGCTGCAGCAGCGCCGTGACCGTGAACGTCTTTGTCACACTGCCGATCCGGTGATAGAAGTCGGTTTCCATCGGCGCGCCCGTCGACTTGTCGGCGACGCCGAACGCCTTCACGTAGTCACCGTCCGGCCCCCACACGCCGACGATCGCGCCGGGAATCGCCGCCATCGACATCGTCTTCTCGATCGCCTCGTCGAGTCGGTCCGCGACACCGGGGTCGATCTGGGCGGCGCCCGCCTCGGCACCCGGCGATCCCGCCTGCGTCGTCGTCGAGGTCGCGGACGTGCCCGTGGAGGAGGAGTCATCGGAGCACGCCGCCGTCACCACCAGCAGCAATGCTGCCGCGACCGCCGCGAGGCCCCGTCGCCGATTCGTCTTGGTCACGACCTGAGCTGTCATCGTGCGGTCCCGTCGTCGAGGTGCCCCCCTCGGGAATTTACCCCGCGACCGCCGGGCGAATGTACCTTTCGGCGCTTCCGAGGCGACCGACGGTACGTTCGCCCTACTGCGCACTCTCGGTCGCGTATTCGGCCAGCAGCCGCTTCTCCGCGTCGCGGCGGGGGAAGAAGAAGAACACCACCAGCGCCCCGGCGCACACCACCAGGATCGCGGCGAGGTACGCGCGGTCGTCGCCGTCCAGGAAGGCGCTGCGGGCGGCCGCGATGATCTGCTCGGCGTACTGCGGATAGCGTTCCGCGAGCACCTCGGCGCTGGAGTACGACTTCGTGAGCGCCGCTTGGGTTTCCGCGTTGATCTGGCCGGCATCCGGCGACGAGGCGATCGTGGCGGACAGCGACTTCGCGTAACCGGCGGTGAGCACCGCGCCGAGGATCGACTGCATGATCGCGCCACCGAGGTCGCGTTGCAGGTCGGACGTGCCCGACGCCATGCCCGCCCGCGACACCGGCACCGAACCGGTCAGCGACCGCGACGCCGGGGTTCCCGCGAACCCGACCCCGATGCCGACGAACGCGTAGGCCAGTGCCACCCACCAGTACGTCGCGTTCTCGTCCCACCACACCAGCGCGACGACCAGTCCGAGGACGACGAACAGGTATCCCAGGAGCAGGGTGAACCGGGAGCCGTGCGATTCGATGAGTTTCGCGGAGCGGGGTGCGACGACGACCATCGCGACGGCGGCCGGGATGATCGCGGATCCGGCGGCGAGCGTGGAGTACTCGAGCACGTTCTGGAGGAACTGCTGCCCGATGAACATCGCTCCCATCAAGGCGCCGAACACGATCACCCCGCCGACAGCGGCCACCCAGAACGTCGGGCGGGCGGCGACGTGCAGGTCGAACAGTGGGTGCGCCGCCCGCCGTTGCTGCAGGAAGAACGCGGCACCCGCGGCGAGCGCGATCAGGCCGAGACCGACGGCGAGTGCCCCGGAGCCGTCCACGGGCGCGAAATTGATCGCGAGGATGAGGGCGGCGATGAAGACGACGGAGATGATGCCGCCGAGATTGTCGACGGGATCGGTCGTTTCGTTGACGTGGGCGGGCACCCACAGGATGGCGCTGACGAGGGCGAGACCGGCGAGCGGAAGGGTCACGAGGAACACCGAGCCCCAATGGAACTGCTCGAGGAGCGCCCCCGACACGATCGGTCCGAGCGAGGAGATCGCGCCCCCGAGAGCCGACCACAGTGCGATCGCCTTGGTGCGCGGCGGTCCCGACCACAGCGCGGTGATGATCGCGAGGGTGGTGGGGAACGCGAGCCCGGCGGAGACGCCGCCGAGAACTCGTGCGAGAAAGAGTATTTCGAAGTTCCCGGCGAAACCCGCGATCGCCGACGCCGGCAGCGACAGCGCCATGCCGAGCACCAGCATCTGCTTGCGCCCGTATCGGTCGCCGAGCGCCCCGAGGTAGAGGACCGACGCGGCCAGCCCGAGGGAGTAGGCCACGGCGATGAGGTTCAGCTGCGTCTGACTCGCGTCGAATGCGCGGCCGATGTCGGGGAGCGCGACGTTCGCGACGGACAGGTTCAGGTTGGCGACGGCGGCGACGAGGATGAGGGTCGCGAGGGTCAGTGTGGCCCGGGCCGGCGCCTGCGTCGATTCGGTTCGAGTCACGGTCTGCTCCCGGGGTTCTGGTCTCCTCGTGCGCCCGGGCCGGTCGAGTCGGCCACCGGTTCGGGCGTCGACGCGAGCAACGATGCCGCGAGCGGGAAGAGGAGGACGGTGATCGCACCCGCCGCGACGAGCACGGAGGCGTTGGCGGACGTCATGTCGCCCGAGTCGACGGCCACTCCCGTGACGGCGACGATCAGCGGCAGACCGGTTCCCGCGTACAGCGCCAGCTGGGTGCGTTCGCGGACGGTGAAGGGTGGGTCCGTGCCGTCGGCGCCCCGGTCGAATCTCCCGGCGACGTAGACCGGTCCCGACCGCACCAGCAGGATCAGCAGTACGAACGCGATCAGGACGCCGGGTTCGGACGCCACCGCGGCGACGTCGATGGCCATGCCCGACGTCACGAAGAAGATCGGGATCAGGAAACCGAACGCGAGGCCGTCGAGTTTGGTTTCGAGCGTTTCGTCGCCTTCGGGGGTGGCGCGCCGCAGGATGAATCCCGCCGCGAATGCTCCGAGGATGGTGTCGAGGCCGAACTCCGCCGCGAGCACGGTGAGTGCGACGAGGAGCAGCATCGTCAGCCGGACCGTGGTCTGCGACGTCGTCTCCGACCCCGACCGGATGATCGCGGTGATCCGGGAGCCCTCCCGCCGCACGCGGGCGGGAATGAACGCGACCAGCACCGCCGCGGCCGTGAACAGCCCGAGGACCACGATCGACGCCACCGACCCCCGGGACCCGAGCAGGACCGCCATCGCGACGACGGGTCCGAGTTCGCCGAACGCGCCGTGATTGAGGATCGTCCGGCCCAGCCGGGTGTCGAGTCCGCCCGCGTCCCGGAGGATCGGCAGGAGCGTGCCGAGCGCGGTCGACGTCATGGCGATGGCCACTGCCGTGCCCGCGTCGACCACGTGGGCCAGGCTCAGCAGCGATACCACCGTGAACGCCAGCGCCAGCGAGATCAGCCACGTCAACAGCGCCCGCCTGCCGCCGCGACCGGTGATCTCGGCCGTGTCGATCTCGTAGCCGGCCAGCAGGAACAGCAGTCCCAGCCCCAGTTCGCGCAGCAGGTCGATCTCGCTGCCTGCGACCGCGAGGTCGAAGACGTGCGGGCCGACGATGATCCCGGCGACGAGCAGCAGCACGACCTCGGGCACCAGCTTGCGGGGGAACAGCCCGGCGAGCAGCGGGGCGATCACGGCGCAGGCCACGATCCAGAAAAGCGAGGCTCCCACGGAAGGCATGCATCACCCGTCTCTCGAACCACCCGGCAACGGCACTGGGCTCGAGCCTCACAGAACCCGGACCCCGGGGCATCATCCGTCAGGGATGAACGGCGGCGCGCGGAATCACCCGTCGCGGATGATGCGCACCCACCGGCCGGTGGCGATCATCGACACCAGGGCACCTCAGCGCAGGGAGAGAAGATGTCGATTTCAGCTGAAGATGTCGGTCCGGTCGCGTTCCTGTTCCTCACCTTTCCGGGTGAGCGGGCCGATCCCGCGGTGATCGACACGTTCCGCGAGGTGGTCGCACAGGGCGTGGTCACCATCCTCGATCTCGTGTTCGTCTCCAAGGGAACCGACGGCACGCTGCGCCAGGTGGAGGTGGACGAGGACCTCGACAGCATCGGACTCGCCGCCCTCTCCCTCGAAGCCAAGGCGCTGATCAGCGACGAGGACCTCGAAGTGGTGCGCGAATCACTGGAGCCGGGCACGTCGGCGGTGGCGATCGTGTACGAGCAGACGTGGGCGCGCAAGCTCGCGGCCGCGTCCCGCCACGCCGGCGGCGAGGTGGCTCTCCACCTGCACATCCCGCGCGAGGTGGTCGAGGCGGCCATCGCCGCCGCGGTCTGACGGTCACGAACGGAAACGGAGCAACGACATGGTTTTCAGGGGTCCACGCCGCATGGGACGTCCCGGACTGCTCGGCACGGTGGCCCGGACAGCGGTCATCACCGGCACCGCGCGGGCGACATCGAACGCGATGAACCGCCGCGCCGCCGACAAGGAGGCGGAGCAGCAGGCCCGGATCGACGAGGCGGCGCAACAGCAGTATGCGGAACAGCAAGCAGCGCAACAGCAGTACGCCCAGCAAGCACCTCCGCCGCCACCGGCACCCGCGGGCGGCGACGACTTGGTGTCCCGTCTCCAGGAACTCGCCCGCCTGAAGGAGGCCGGCGTGCTCACGGACGCGGAGTTCGCGGCGGCGAAGGCGAAACTACTCGGGTCCTGACGGGGCCGCGACGACCCGCCCGCCGGACGCGCCGTCGCGGCTCCGGATCGTCAGTAGAACTCGACGGTGTCGACGCGGTTGATCAGTTCCTCGCCGTCGAGGAACCGGGTGGCGTTGCGCGCGAACAGTTCCGCGATGAGGCGGTCCTCCGCGGGATTCAACGCCGCGGTGTGTGGGCTGACCAGCACGTTCGGATGCGTCCACAGCGGGCTGTCCGATGCCAGCGGCTCGGACGCGAACACGTCGAGCGCGGCGAAGCCGACCCGCCCGTCCTCGATGGCCGCGGTCATGGCGACCTCGTCGACGACGCTGCCCCGGCCGACGCTCACCACCGTCACACCGGGCTTGACGGCGCCGAATACCTTTGCGCTGACGAGGCCTTCGGTGGCGCTGGTTCCGGGAAGCGTCACGACGATGCCGTCCGCGTCGCCGACCACGTCGGCCAGCCGGTCGGGGTGCACGATCTCGTCGACCCCCTCGACCGCGGTGTCGCGCCTGCTCGTTCCCACGACGGTCGCGCCGAGGGCCTTCAGCTTCAGTGCCGTCGCCCGGCCGATGCTGCCCAGTCCGACGATGACGATGCGCTGCCCGGACACGGTTCCCATGGCCCACCGGCCGCTCCACGCCTTGTCGCGCTGCTGGGCGAGTAGCCGCGGGAGGGTCTTGGCACCGGCCAGCAACCCGAAGACCGCGAACTCGGCGAGCGGTTCCGCGTGCACGCCGGCGGAGGTACTGAACGCGATGCGGGCGAGTTGCTCGTCGGTGAGTCCGGCCGCCTTCACCTGGGCCCCGCCGCCGGCCGGCATCGTGTGCACCCAGCGGAGGCCGGGGTTGACCCGCGCCGTTCTCGTCAGTGCCGGGGGAGTCTCGTCGGGCACGCCGTACAGGGCCTGCGCCGAATCGACCAGGTCGTCGAAGGCCTTCTGCTGCTCCGCGGTCCGGGTGAACGACGGGTCGCCGGAGTGATCGCCCGGGAATCGGGAGGGCGGCAGCAGATCCTGCTCGCGGACGAAGTCGATGCGCGGCTCCGCCCGGGTGACGAGATCGATGAGTTCCTCGCTGACGGGGGTCGCGGCGACTACGCGGAGTCGCCCGTCGTGTGGCTTCGAGTCGTGTGCACTCACTGCGGATTCCTTCGGTACGAGACCAGCTCTGGCCATATGTTCAGAATAAAAACTCTGCACTAATAATGTGATTCAGTCAACACTTTCGATTACGTATGACAAATAACGCTCTGCGCGGTAGGGTCCTCGCCATGCCAGTGACCTGGGTCACTGCACCGACCTGTTTGTGACCGCGATGAACGTGGTCCCGTCCGCAACGGAGCAGAAGATGTCCCCAGAATCGAAGATTCGAGTAGGCGCAGACTCGACACTGCCGGAAGGCAGCAGTGGATCGACCCGACCGGTGCGCGCCTCCGACGACCCGGACTACGCCGCGAACCTCAAACGCGCGACGCTCGCCAGTTCCATCGGCAGCGCACTCGAGTACTACGACTTCGCCCTGTACGGCCTGGCGTCGGCGCTGATCTTCGGTGAGCTGTTCTTCCCCGCGATGGGCGCGTCGGCCGCGCTGATGGCCAGTTTCGGCACGTACGCCGTCGGATTCCTGGCCCGCCCCCTCGGCGGTCTGTTCTTCGGCGCCCTCGGCGACCGCCTCGGGCGCAAGGCCGTCCTGATGATCACGATCGCGATCATGGGCGGTGCGAGCACCCTGATCGGCGTGCTGCCCACCGGCGCCCAGGTGGGCATCTGGGCGCCGATCCTGCTGGTCGCGCTGCGACTGCTGCAGGGCTTCGGCGCCGGCGCCGAACAGGCCGGTGCCACCACACTGATGGCGGAGTACTCGCCCACCCCGCGACGCGGATTCTTCTCCGCACTCCCGTTCGTCGGAATCATGGTGGGCACCCTGATGGCGTCCGGGGTCTTCGCGATCCTCGGTCAGATCGATCGTGAACTGCTCCTCGCCTGGGTGTGGCGGGTGCCGTTCCTGGCGTCCGTCTTCCTCATCGCGGTCGCCGTGTTCATCCGGCTCCGCATGCAGGAGAGCCCCACGTTCATCAAGCTGGAAAAGCAGGACCAGATCAGCGAGAGCCCGTTCCGGGAACTGATCGGCAGTTCGATGCCCAGTGTGCTCCGCGGCATCGGCCTGCGGATGGCCGAGAACGGCGGCTCGTACATCTTCCAGACCCTCGGCATCAGCTACGTGACGACGGTGGTGGGCGTCAGCAAGTCGATCGGACCACTCGCCATCGCGTGCGGCGCCGCCATCGGCATGCTCGTCATCCCGTTCTCGGGCGCGCTGTCGGACCGCTTCGGCCGGATGCGGGTGTACCGGTTCGGTGCGGCGCTGCAACTCGTCCTCGCCGTCCCGTCGTGGTGGCTGCTCTCGCTCGGCAACCCCTACCTCGTGGTCGCGACCCTCGCCGTCAGCTACGGGATCGGCGTCAACGTGATGCTCGGCGCGCAGTGCGCCGCCCTGCCGGAGCTGTTCGGAAACCGTCACCGCTACATCGGCGTCGCGGTCGCCCGGGAGACGAGCGCGATCCTCGCCGGCGGCATCGCACCCTTCGTCGGCGCCCTGCTGCTGTCGCTGATGAACAACTCGTGGGTGCCGCTCGCGATCTACGTGCTGGTCCTCAGCGTCATCACGTTCGCCACGACGTTCGTGACACCCGAAACCCGTGGCCGCGACCTCGGGCTCGCGTGGGATGCGATGGCCGATCCGGTGCACGGACCGGATGCCGTTGCCCCGTCCAAGGATCGGGTCGGCGCATGAGGCTGGCCCGCATCGCGACCGATTCGGGACCGCGGCCGGTGTGCCTGCGGGACGGTCGCTGGCACGAGGTCGCCGACCCGTTCGCGGACACCGTGACGTTCACCGGACCCGCACACGCCGTCGACGGGGCGCGCCTGCTCGCGCCTTCCGAACCGCGGGTCCTGCTCGGGATGGCGCACAACGGCGCACCCGGCGATCGCAACCTCCCGTTGCAGGCGTTCATGAAGTCGGCGCGCACGGTGATCGGCCCCGAACATCCGATCTTCGTCGACGAACGGCTGGGGAAGGTCGTGGTGGAGGGCGAACTGGCCGTCGTCATCCGGCGCACGTGCCGCAACCTGCGCCCCGAGGACGTTCCGTCCGCGATCCTCGGCTACGCGATCGGCAACGACGTCACCGCCGTGGAGCAGATCGCGCTCGACGACAAGCTCACCCAGGCGAAACACGGCGACGGCTTCACCCCGCTGGGTCCGTGGATCGAAACGGACCTCGACCCCGGCGACGTGCCGATCGCGGTGCGCGTCAACGGCGTGACCGTGGCGGAGGCGTCCACGGAGCAGCTGGCCTGGAACGTATCCGAGCAACTGGTCCACCTCACCCGGTATCTGACGCTGGGACCGGGAGACGTCGTGCTCACGGGGTGCCCGTTCACGTCCGGCCCGGTCGAACCGGGTGACCGCGCCGAGATCACGCTCGACGGAATCGGCACACTGAGCAATCCGGTGCGTGCGCTGTGAACCTCTTCGATCTGTCCGGGCGCATCGCCCTGGTCACCGGTTCGAGCCGGGGAATCGGCTACGCCCTCGCGCGGGGCCTGGCCGGGGCGGGCGCCACGATCGTCCTCAATGGGGTGTCGGCCGAGCGCCTCGCGCAGGCACGCGCACATCTCGGCGAGGAATTCGGCGACACCCGTGTCCACGCGTACGCGTTCGACGTCACGGATCCCGAGCGGGTAACCGACGCCGTCGAGCGGATCGAGTCGGAGGTCGGGCCGATCGAGATCCTGGTGAACAACGCTGCCCTGCAACACCGCCAGCCCCTCCTCGACGTCACGCTCGAGGACTGGAACAGGGTACTCACGACCGACCTCACCAGCGCCTTCCTCGTCGGGCGCGCGGTCGCCCGGTTCCAGATCGGCCGTGGGAGCGGGAAGATCGTCAACGTCTGCTCGGTGCAGAGCGACCTGGCCCGGCCCACCATCGCGCCGTACACCGCCGCGAAGGGCGGGCTGCGGAATCTGACCCGCGCGATGACGGCGGAGTGGGCACGATCCGGGCTGCAGATCAACGGCCTCGCGCCCGGCTACATCCACACCGAGATGACGCAGGCCCTCGTCGACGACACGCAGTTCGACACCTGGCTCCGTGGCCGGGCGCCGGCAGGCCGGTGGGGCACCCCGGACGACCTCGTGGGTCCGGCGGTGTGGCTGGCGTCGGATGCCTCCCGGTACGTCAACGGTCAGGTGATCTTCGTCGACGGCGGGATGACGTCGGTGGTGTGAGGAGTCACCGCCCGGCGCCGGCGGGTTCGGTCTGCACGTCCCCGAAGGAGCGGCGGGTGTGCCGGACGAGTTCGCGGAGCGCGGGACCTCCGAGGCTCTTCCAGACCAGCGCGAGCACGGCCGGGATGTCGACGCCGTCGAGGGCGACCGCCGTCAGCCGGCCCCGGTAGTCCGTGGCCATCGACTCGCTGAGGATCGCGACCCCCAGCCCGCGGATCGCGAGGTCGGCGACGGCGTCGGGCGCACTCGCCTGCAGGGCGATGTCGGGGCGGAGGCCGGCGGCCGCACACGCCTCGTCGAACACCGTCCGGATGCCCGTTCCGGTCGGCATACATACGATCGCATGGTCGCCGAGTTCGGCCAGCGCGACTCGCGACTGCCCCGCCAGCGGGTGGTCCGGCGACACCGCGGCGACCAGCCCTTCGCTGATGATCGGGAAGGCGTCCAGCCCTTCCGGCGGGGCGGTCGAGGTGGCGACGAGAGCGAGATCGATCGCACCGGCGCGGACGCGTTCGACGAGGCGGTCGGAGCTGTCCTCCGTCAGCGTGATCTCGATCCCGGGGTGCGCGAGGTGGAACGCGGACAGCGCGTCGAACAGCGGTTTGATCGTGCACGCGGTGACCATCCCGACGACGAGCCTGCCCCGGATCAGCTGGTTCACGTCGTCGACGGCCTGCCGCATCGCGTCGGCCGAGGCGAGTGCCGCGCGGGCGTGCATCAGCGCTGCCTCCCCCGCCGCCGTGAGCGTCGCCGTCCTGCTGGACCGGTCGATCAGCGTGGCGCCGAGATCATTCTCGAGCTGCCGGATCTGTGCGCTGATCCCCGACTGGCTGATGTGGACGCGTTCCGCGGCGCGGGTGAAGTTCGCTTCCTCGGCGACTGCGACGAAGTACTCCAGCTGCCTCAGTTCCATAACCAATGATTCTAGTATTGAGCATAACTATCTGTTGGACTTCCGGTTGCGGGGGCACCACCCTGGAAAGGGACAGCAGTTCACCCACGAAAGGATTCCCGGTGACCGACTACGAGAAGGCCCAGAACCCCGAAGACCTCACCCGGCTGTTCGTCGAGCGCAGCAACGCCGGAGACGCGGCCGGAGTCGCCGCCCTGTACGAGGAGAACGCCGTCATGGCGTACCCGCCCGGCAGCCGGACGGTCGGCCGGGCCGCCATCCGGAAGCTGTGGGAGTCGGTGCTCGCGAACGCGCCGCACTTCGAACCGGAGACACCGCTCCCCACCCTGATCAGTGACGACATCGCGCTCACGTCCACGCCGCCGAAGGACGGATCCGGCGCGCGGGCGCAGGTCGTCCGCAGGCAGCCGGACGGAACCTGGCTCCGGCTCCTCGACCAGCCGGAGTTCGTCCCGCCCACCAGCTGAGACCGGGTCTGCGCCGGCCTCTACACGGCATGAACTTCGTTGTCCACCATTGCATCTGCATTCGGATCGGTGGGATCATAAAGGTCATGCGCAGACCGCGTTGGCCGGCAGTAGCACCACCCACCACCGGAGGACACCGGGTGCACGGCCCCCTGATCCTCGCGGCCGAAGACGACCTCACGCTCGAGCTGTTCGAGGTCGTGGCGTTCGCGGACGGACTCCAGCTCCGGATGGCCCTGACCGCCACGGGCAGGCCCGCCGAGCTGGCGCAGTACGAGACCCGCCCACTGTCCGACCCCGGCGATCCCTCGACGCGGTGGTCCTATCTGTCGGTGCGGGCGCGCGTCGACGACATCGAGGGTGAAGCCGACCCCTACCATCCGGCGGCGGCGTCGAAGCCGTGCGGGAGCGGGCCGCCGGAGTACCGGACCGAGCCGCACTACTGGCTCGACGCGATCCCGGCGTCGGGTTTCATCTCGGTCACCGCCGGCTGGCCGAGGATCGGACTCGGTTCGACGACCACTACCATCGGCCTCGAATCGAGCACGCGAACGTCGTGACCGTCAGGTGCAGCAGTGGGGGTCGAGGACGACCCGCAGTGCGTCGAGGGCATCCGGCCGAGCGCTGTAGAAGACGTTCATGCCGCGACGGACAGGCTGGACCATTCCGGCCTTCTTGAGCTGGCCGAGGTGGTGACTGACGGTCGATTCGGACAGCCCCACGCCGGTCGCGAGATCGCACGTGCACACCTCGCCCTCGCTCGCGGTCAGCAGGATCGACATCAGCTTGATGCGGACCGGGTCGGCCAGGGCCTTGAGGCGCAGCGCGAGGTGCAGGGCGGCCTCGTCGGTCATCGGGGCGGCCGAGACGGGCGCGCAGCAGATCGGCGCGGAGACATCCACGACCGGCAACGTCTTGGGCATGAATCCATCCTCCCAGGTTCTTGACATATGTCAAAAAGGTGGGATTCTAAGAGGGCAAGCAATTCGACATATGTCACACAGGTGGAGGTTGTCATGTCCCGCGCCCAACTAGCCCTCAATGTCGACAATCTGGAGGAAGCAGTCACGTTCTACTCGAAACTGTTCGATACACCACCGGCGAAACTGAAGCCGGGGTACGCGAACTTCGCCATCGCGCAGCCGCCCCTCAAGCTGGTGCTGTTGGAGAACCCCGGCGAGGGCGGCACCATCAACCACCTCGGCGTCGAGGTCGAATCGAGCGCCCGGGTGCACGAGGAAATCGCACGGCTGACCGGGGAAGGCCTCTTCACCGACGAGGAGCTCGGCACCACCTGCTGCTTCGCCACCCAGGACAAGGTGTGGGTCACCGGCCCGGCCGGCGAGAAGTGGGAGGTCTACACCGTGCTCGCCGACTCCGACACGTTCGGGACGAGCCCTCGGCACCTCGACCCCGATGCCGAGGGGGCCACCTGCTGCTAGCCGACAAAGGGAAACCCCGCCACCTGCATCACTGCAGTCGACGGGGTCTCTTTGTGCGCCCGAAGGGATTCGAACCCCTAACCTCTTGATCCGTAGTCAAGTGCTCTATCCGTTGAGCTACGGGCGCATGTTCTTCAGTTGTTCAACTCTCACCGGCCGACTAGGCCCGGTGTGGCGGAGGCGAGAGGATTTGAACCTCCGGTCCCTCGTAAAAGGGACAACTCATTAGCAGTGAGTCCCATTCGGCCGCTCTGGCACGCCTCCCTGGGGTGGTTCCGATCCCTTCGGACCGCCGGTGCGAAAGATTACACACCTTTCCACCACAAAGGCAAAACGGCTGGTCAGCGCGCAGGAATGGCCGCTCTAACGCAGGTTGACGTCGAACCAGTCGAAGATCCGCCGCTGCGCGTCGACGATGGCCTGAGCGCCCGGGTCGTCGTCCCGGCCGTCGGGCACCTGCGGCGGTTCGTCGGCCCGGTGCGCGAGACCGGCGTAACTCACGACGAGCCCCGCGACGTCGGATTTGGCGGTGGCGTCGCGCAGCATCTCGACCTGATCCGGCGGCGTCGACGGATCGTCCTCCCCGTACAGACCGAGCCACGGCGCCTTCAGCCCGGGCGCCGCGTGCACCAGCGCGGGCGCGTCCTCCGACAGCGGTTCGACGATCCCACGGGCGGCGACACTCACGGCGGCGCCGACGGGACGCGTCGTGGCGACGAGCAGGGCGGCGGTCCCGGCGTCGTCGAAACCGAGCACCCCCACGCAGTCGGCGTAGATCCCCCGCGCGATCAGCCAGTCGAAGGTGGCGTCGAAGTCGGCGAACAGGGCGTCGCCGAACACCTCGACGTCGCTGGTCGCCGGTTCCCGGTGGAAGAGGTGCGGCGCTACCGTCACCCACCCCTCCATCGCGAGCGAACGCATGAGATCGAGGAGAGCGTCGCTGAACGTGCGCGATTCGTGCAAGATCACGATCCCGCCCCGCGCCGGACCGTCCGGTTCCACCGCGGTGAGCGGAACGCGACTCTGCGGGTCTACGGGCGCGTCTCCGGACGTCCGCAGGGCCGCACTGTCCCTGAAGAATCCCGACATGTCCCTACCTTGGCACGAAGGAGGCGTCGGCGCAGTGGATCGGGAGGCGCATAATCGCCTGGTGACTCCGCGAACCAGGGCAGACCTCGACACGATCCCGGCCTACATCCCCGGCAAGAGCTTTCCGGGCGCGATCAAGCTGGCGAGCAACGAGACCACGCTGGGCCCGCTGCCGAGCGTGCGGGACGCCATCGCGGACGCCGCCGCCAACGCGAACCGGTACCCGGACAACGGTCACGTCGCCCTGATCGCGGCCCTCGCCGACCACCTCGGGGTGGCCACGGAGAACATCGCCGCGGGGTGCGGTTCGGTGAGTCTGTGCCAGGAATTGGTGCAGGCCACGTGCAACGACGGCGACGAGGTCATCTTCGCGTGGCGCTCCTTCGAGGCCTATCCCGTGGTCACCCAGGTCGGCGGAGCGACGCCCGTCAAGGTTCCCCTCACCGCCGACCACGGGCACGACCTCGATGCGATGCTGGCCGCGATCACCGACCGCACCCGGCTGATCTTCGTCTGCAACCCGAACAACCCCACCGGCAACGCGCTGACGAAGGCCGAACTCGAGCGGTTCCTCGACGCCGTTCCCGCCGACGTCCTCGTGGCCCTCGACGAGGCCTACTTCGAGTACAACCGGTCCGACGCCGACGGCGTCGCCCTGTTCCGCGGACGCCCCAACGTGGTGGTGCTGCGCACGTTCTCCAAGGCGTACGGCCTGGCCGGCATCCGCGTGGGGTACGCGGTCGCCGATCCGGCGGTCGTCACCGCGCTGAGCAAGGTGCACATCGCGTTCGCGGTCAATGCCGTCGCGCAGGCCGCCGCCATCGCGTCGCTGGCCGCGTCCGGCGAACTGCTGGCACGCACGGACGGCGTCGTCGCCGAGCGGAACCGGGTGCGCGACGCCCTCCTCGCCGCCGGGTACGAGGTACCCGAATCCGCCGCCAACTTCGTCTACCTCCCGCTGGGCACCCGTTCCGGAGCGTTCGGTGCGGCCAGCGCCGAGGCCGGTGTTCTGCTGCGCCCGTACGGCGACGACGGGGTGCGGATCACGATCGGCGATCCCGCGGAGAACGATGCGTTCCTGGCGTTCGCGACGAGCACCGAGGCGCGCTCGATCGCGAACGTCGCGGTCCGGGCGTAACGCTCGAGATGTAACCGTTACCCACGGGTACAACGCCCGTCACTCCTTGTTGGCAGACTCAGTGAGGTTTTGCCGAAGGGAGACCGCACATGCGTCGCCGCGCCGCGATCCGCACCGCCGTGCTGGCGGCCGGACTGGCGACGACGCTCGCGATCTCGGTGACGTCGGGGCCGACGGCGCAGGCCCAGGATTCGGCGGTCTCCGTCCGGCTCCTCGCCTTCAACGACCTCCACGGCAGTCTCCAACCGCCGCCCGGCGTCCGCAGCCAGGTCAAGCACGCCGACGGTTCGCTGGTCCCGGCCGGCGGCGCCGCCTACCTGGCCGCCTACGTCGCCCAGCTGCGCGGGCAGGCCACCCGTTCGCTGCTGTATTCGGTGGGCGACAACTGGGGGTCGTCGGCGCTCGAATCCGCGATGTTCCACGACGAACCGACCGTGCAGCTGCTCGACCGAATGGGCGTCGACGCGTCCGCGATCGGCAATCACGAGCTCGACGAGGGGTACGCGGAGTTCCGGCGGATGCAGACCGGCGGCTGCCATCCCGTCGACGGCTGCCGGTTCGGAAACACGTTCGCGGGCGCGGACTTCCCACTCCTCGCCGCGAACATGGAGTTCGACGACGGCGCGCCCGCGACACTGCCGTTCACCGTCGACTACGTGGAAGGCATCCCGGTCGGGGTCATCGCGACCATGCCCGCCGACACCGCCACGATGGTGACACCGGAGGGCGTGGGCGGACTGCGCTTCACGGACGAGCTCGCGGCGATCGACCGGACCGCGGATCTCCTCGACTTCTTCGGCGTGCGGGCCATCGTGCTGCTGATGCACAGGGGAGCCGAACCCGTCGCCGACAACGGCCCCAACTCGTGCGAGGTGACGCCGGGACCGGCACGCGACCTCGCAATGCGGGCGTCCCCGAAGGTCGACGTCATCTTCACGGCCGACAGCCACCAGCAGTACAACTGCTCGTTTCCCGACCCGATGGGGAACCCGCGCGTGATGATGCAGGGCGCGTCCCACGGCCGCATCATCTCCGTGGTCGACGTGTCGATCGACCGCACCACCCGCGACGTCCTGCGCGACCGCGCGTCCGCGTTCAATCAGGTGGTCACCCACGACATCCCGCCCGACCCCGACATCCAGGCGCTCGCCGACAGCGCTGCCGCCCAGGCCTCCCGGGTCGGTGCGGCGCGGGTGGCGTCGCTGTCCGGCGATCTCACCCGCGACGCGACCCGCAGCGGTGAATCGACCCTCGGGAACGCCGTCGCCGACGCTCAGCTGTCCGCCGGGTCCGGGCACGGCGCCCAGGTGGCGCTCACCAACCCCGGCGGGCTTCGCGAAGACCTGCTGCGGGGCGCCGACGGCGCCGTCACCTACGGGCAGACGTACGCCGCTCAACCGTTCGGCAACACCCTCGAGGTCCTGACCGTCACCGGCGCGGTGCTGAAGGCCGCCCTGGAGCAGCAGTTCCAGCCCCGCGGCGACGGCACGGTCACGGAACGGATCCTGGCGCCGTCTCGTTCGCTGACGTACACCCTGAATCGCTCGGCGATCGCCGGCGAACGCATCTCGGACCTCCGGGTGAACGGCGAGGCGGTCGACCCCGCCGTCTCCTACCGGGTGGCGGTCAACAAGTTCCTCGCCGACGGCGGCGACGGCTTCGACGCCTTCCGCACCCGCACCGAGGCGGTGCACGCGGGCTGCGACCTCGACGCCTTCACGACGTATCTGGGAACGAATTCACCGGTCACGCCGCCGAACACCGACCGGATCACCGTGGTCGGTTAGGAACGCCCGGTCAGACGCCGAGCGCGCTCTTCAGGACCGGCCACGACGTGCGCAGTTCGTCCTGCCAGTACGGCCACGAATGCGTTCCGAAGTTGCGGTAGGTGAACGTCGCCGGGATCGCGAGCTGGGTCAGGCGCTGCTGGAACGTCTGCGTGCAGAGATTCGCCGCCGCCTCGAGGGGACCGCCCACCGCGATGGTCGATGCGATGTCTCCGGTGATCTCGTACGGTCCGGGAAGCCCGTTGCCGGTGGAGATGTAGATCTGCTTGCCGCGCAGCGCTTCGGCGTTCACCGACGGATCGTGAGCGGTCCAGGCGGGATCGGTGTCGGGGCCCCACATGTTGGCCGGGTTTCCGCCCTTGAACGCCACCGTGCCGCGGACCGAGTCACGCGAGCTGGGGTTCGAGTTGTCGAGGCATCCGCTGTAGGCCGCCAGACCGCGGTAGAGCTGCGGGTGCCTGGTGACGAGGTTGGCGGCGCCCATCGCACCCATCGACACACCCGCGACGGCGTTGACGCCGTTGCCGCTGAAGTTCTTGTCGATGATGGGCGGGAGTTCGTTGGCCAGGAACGTCTCCCACTTGTTGATTCCCAGCGTGGGGTCGGGCTGCAGCCAGTCGGTGTAGTAACTGGCGGTGCCGCCCACCGGGAGCACCACGTTGACCTTCTTGTCGGCGAAGAACTGGACGACGTCCGTCTTCTGCGTCCACGTGCTTTCCCGGAAGTCCGACTCGGCGCCGGCGCTGACGCCGTCGAGCAGATACAACGACGGCCGCGAGCCGCCACCGGCCGGGTGCAGGACCTGGACCTGCACGACGCGGCCCATGGCGGGGGAATTGACGAAGACGGCGCTGCGGGTATCGGTGAGCGGGACGATCTTGTCGACGCTCGCGACACCGTTGCCCGGGGGCGCGACCGGAGCGGGCGCCGGATCGGCCACAGCAGTGAACGCCGGCCCCAGAAGGGTCAGTGACACTGCCAGACCGACAGCAGCCATTGCTTCGCGACGCATAAAGTAAACCCTCTTCCCCGGACTGTGTGGACCCCGATTGCACAGTACAAAATGCGTCCGGTCAACAAGAGCTTAGAGGGTTTGCGACAGCTGTGTGCTCCGCCGTGATCACGTTGTAGTCACCACGGTTCACACGGCTGCGGATTGCGCGCCGTTACTTGGGCAAGGCCGACTTCAACTGGTCCAGACCGTCTCCGCTGAGTTCGTCGAGCGCGGCGCGCCGACCCGTCATCGCCAGCACGAGCGCCAGCATCGGGCCGGAGACCTCGGGTCCCGATCCGGTGGTCCAGTCGGTGTCGGTGGCCCGCAGCGTCAACCCGGCGACCCGCGATTTCGACCCGATCAGCAGGTTCGAATTCTTGTAGAAGTCGGCGACGCGGACGACGGCGTCCATCGGGTACTCGTGCGCGATGCCGAGCGGCCGGCGGATGTCCTCGCCGTGGACGATCATCTCGCCCAGCATGGCGTCGATCGGGCCCGGTGGGTGGGTGGAGTCGGCCATGTGCGCCCGGAACTCGTCGAGCGCCTCCGCCGGTGTTCCTTCCTCTTCGTGCGCGATGTCCTTCTCGAACATGGTGTTGATCCGGAATCCCGACCCGACGAGCTTTCCGACGAACTTCGGCGGCGTCATCTTCTCCGTCGCCGTCATGTGCGCGAACACGTCCCGCACTGTCCACCGCTCGCAGAGCGACGGCGTCGACCACTGAGTGTCGGTCAGCGGTTCGAGGTCGTCCACCAGGGCGCGGCGTTCTTGGTGAATCGTGGGCCAGGGGCTTGACGTTGTCATTTTTTCACTCCCTCGTCGCCAAGAATTCTCCCACCTCGGGACGTCGGCGGCGAGACCCATTGCACAACGCGTTAGTCACGACTAACGTATTAATCGTGCTCGATCAGTTGGAAGTCGCAGCTGAGCCCACCCGGAGACGCCTCATGCAACTGCTGACCGCAGGTGAGCAGACCGTCAACAACCTCGCCGCACACTTCCCCGCGAGCCGGTCTGCGATCTCGCAACATCTCCGGGTGCTCACCGAGGCCGGGCTGGTCACCGCGCGCAAGGACGGACGCTTCAGGTACTACCGGCTCGATCCTCAGGGACTCGCACAGCTCCGCATGTTGTTCGACTCCTTCTGGATCGACGAACTCGACCGCCTCGTCGCGGACGCCACCGACGAAGCAGGACCCAAAGGAGACAGCTGATGCCATTCGACAAAACCGTCGTCGTCCCGCTGGACCCCGACGCCACGTTCGATCTCGTCACCAGACCGGACCGCTTGCGGCGGTGGCAGACCGTCGCGGCCCGCGTCGACCTGCAGGCCGGCGGCGAGTACCGGTGGACCGTCGTTCCCGGGCACTCGGCGGCGGGCACGTTCCGGGAGGTCGTGCCCGGCAGGCGGGTGGTGTTCGGGTGGGGCTGGGAAGGCGACGACGAACTCCCACCGGGATCGTCCACCGTGACGGTCACTCTCACCCCGACCGCCGGCGGCACCGAGGTGCGCCTCGTGCACGACGGGCTGAACGACGAACAGGCCGCCCGCCACGCGGAAGGCTGGAACCATTACCTCGACCGGCTCGTCGCCGCCGCGCAGACGAACGACGCCGGGCCCGACGACTGGGCGGCCGCACCGGACCCACTCGACGAACTGTCCAGCGCCGAGGCGACATTGGCTGTCGTGCAACGCGTCCTGCGTGGCGTCACGGCCGAGGACATGTCCAGGCAGACGCCGTGCACCGAGTTCACCGTCGCGCAACTCGCCGATCATCTGGCCGGTTCGATCACCGCCCTCGGCGGCGCGGCGGGCGCGACATTCGACGACGACCCCGGCAAACCCGTCGAGGCCAGAATCGCCGACCTCGCCCAGCCCGCGCTGGAGGCGTGGCGCAATCGCGGCCTCGACGGCACCGTGACGCTCGGGCCGAACAACGCTCCCGCAACCGTCGCGGCGGGGATCCTGTCGATCGAATTCCTGGTCCACGCCTGGGATTTCGCGGCCGCGACCGATGGCGACGTGGCCGTTTCCGAGCCACTCGCCGAATATGTGCTGGCGTTGGCACACAAGATCATCTCGCCCGAAGGCAGGAAGGCCGTCGGGTTCGACGACCCCGTACCCGCCCCGCACACCAGCAACGCGGTGACCCGGCTCATCGCCTACACCGGCCGCCACCCCGTCCCGGCGGCCTGACACCCCTACACACGGAAAGGTCCAGTCATGCCCATCAAGTCGGAATACGCCCAGGGAACACCGAGCTGGGTAGACCTGCAAACCAGCGATCAGGACGCGGCCAAGAAGTTCTACTCGGAACTGCTCGGGTGGGAGTACGACGACCGGCCGATGCCCGAGGGCCCCGTCTACTCGATGGCCACCGTGCGCGGCGAGAACGTCGCCGCCATCGCGCCGCTGCCGCCCGACGCGGCGAAGGCTGGGGCGCCGGCGAACTGGAACACGTACATCGCGGTCGACGACGTCGACGCGACGGTCGCGAAGGTCCCCGGCGCCGGCGGCCAGGTGCTGATGCCGGCGTTCGACATCTCGGACGCAGGCCGCATGTCCTTCGTCACCGACCCCACCGGGGCGGCCGTCGGATTGTGGCAGGCGAAGAGGCACATCGGCGCCTCGCTCGTCGGCGACCCGGGCGCGTGCCTGTGGAACGAACTCAACACCGGCGACGTCGACAAGGCGCTCGCGTTCTACGACACCGTCTTCGGGATCACCTCCTCGACGATGTCGATGGGGCCGGAGTACACGTACCACCTGCTGGAGGTGGGCGAGGATCAGGTCGGTGGCTGCGGTCAGCCGATGACGCCCGGCACACCGAATCACTGGCGCGTGTATTTCGCCGTCGAGAACGTCGACGCGAGCGCCGCCAAGGTCGTCGAACTCGGCGGCACGATCGTCGAAGAAGCGATGGACATCCCCACAGTCGGCCGCATCGCCGGTGTCGCCGACCCGCAGGGCGCGACGTTCAGCATCATGACGCCGGAGGAACGGCAGGATCAGTAGACCGTGAAGATGCCCACACCCTCCGAGGAGGACAAGCAGTTCTTCCGCTCACTGATCCCCGACACCCCCGGCGTCGAGGTGAAGCCGATGTTCGGCAACCTGGGCGCGTTCGTCAACGGCAACATGTTCGCCGGGTTGCTCGGGCCGAGCGTCGGGGTGCGGCTCCTCACCGAGCAGGCAAAGAACGAACTGGCGTCCACCGACGGCGTCGGCGGTTTCGGTCCGGGTGAGAAGCCGATGCGCGAGTACCTGGCCCTGCCCGACCGGTGGCGGGACACTCCGGACCTCGCCACGCCGTGGATCGAACGCGCGCTCGCCGAGATCGCCGAACTGCCGCCGAAGCAGCCGAAGCCGCGGAAGAAGTAGAAACGACTGCAGCCCCGACCTGGAGCGAAACCAGGTCGGGGCTGCCGGTCATTGGCGGAAGCGGAGGGATTTGAACCCCCGGTCGCTTTCACGACGCTCGCTTTCAAGGCGAGTGCATTCGGCCGCTCTGCCACGCTTCCGTGGGCGATCTTATCGGTACGGAGGCGGCATCGGGCAACCGGTCAGCGGTCGCCGATGGCCTTGTCGACGCGTTCGAACACCTCGGCGAGAACCTTGAGCTGAGACTTGGTGAGCAGATCGACGAGGTTGCTGCGCACCCCGGCCACATGGGTGGGGGCCGCGTCGGCGAGCCGGGCGCGACCTTCGTCGGTGATGACGGCGAGCACCCCGCGGCCGTCCTCGAGGCAGGTGTCGCGGGTGACCATGCCCTGCGATTCCATCCGCCGGATCTGGTGAGTGAGGCGGCTGCGGGAGGAGAGGACGCCGTCCGCGAGATCGCTCATGCGCAGCGAGCCGTCCGGCGACTCGGACAACAGCACCAGAATCCGGTAGTCCGCGAGGGAGAGGTCGTGCTTCTCCTGCAGATCCCGGTTGAGGACGTCCATCAGCCGCTGGTTGCCGTCCATGTAGCCGCGCCATGCGCGCATCTCGGCCGGCGTCAACCAGTTGGTCGCGGCTTCGGCGTCGGAGGTTTCTGCTGTCACAGGTTCACATTCTAGTAGTGCGACATTACTTTCCAGTAGCGTCCGGTGGCCGAAGAGGCCGAGCGGTCGCTCGGACCGGTCGCGGGCACCGGACGGCGCCGCGTTTCGCTAGCGTCGTCCCCATGTATGCGATCACGATCGATCAGCCGGGCGGCCCCGAAGTCATGACGTGGGCCGAGCAGCCGGACCCGGAACTTCCCCCCGGTCACGTTCTCCTCGACGTCGCCGCGACGGCCGTCAACCGCGCCGACCTGCTGCAGCGTCAGGGGTTCTATCCCCCGCCGCCCGGGGCCAGCGACATCCTCGGGCTCGAATGCTCCGGCACCATCGCCGAACTCGGCGAGGGAGTGTCCGGGTGGTCCGTCGGCGACCAGGTGTGTGCGCTGCTGGCGGGCGGCGGGTACGCGGAGAAGGTGGCCGTCCCCGCGTCACAGCTCCTCCCGCTGCCCGAGGGCGTCGATCTGCTCGTCGCGGCGTCGCTGCCGGAGGTCGCGTGCACGGTGTGGGCGAACGTCGTGATGGGCGCCGGACTGTCCCGCGGCGACGTGCTGCTGGTCCACGGCGGTGGCGGCGGCATCGGCACCCACGCCATTCAGGTCGGCGTCGCGCTGGGGGCCCGGGTGGCCGTCACCGCCGGATCCGAGGAGAAACTGGCGCGCTGCCGCGAACTCGGCGCCGACATCCTCGTCAACTACCGGGAAGCCGATTTCGTGGACGAGATCCGCAAGGCGACGGACGGATACGGCGCCGATGTGATCCTCGACAACATGGGCGGCGCGTACCTGGGCCGCAACGTCGACGTGCTCGCCGCCGACGGCCGGCTCGTCGTCATCGGCATGCAGGGCGGCCGGAAGGGCGAACTGGACCTGGGCAAGGTGCTGGCCAAACGCGCCCACGTCACGGCGGCGGGACTGCGGGGGCGCCCCGAGTCGGGTCGGGAGGGCAAGGCCGACATCGTCGCCGACGTCCGCAAGCGGCTGTGGCCGCTGATCGCGGAGGGCGCGGTCCATCCCATCGTCTCGGCGGAACTGCCGATCACCGAGGCGCCGCGCGGACACGAGCTGCTCGACTCCGCCGACACCGTCGGCAAGGTGATCCTGACGATCCCGCGGAACTGACGCTTCGTCCGGTGTGACACTCGTCGTTCCCCTCCGGTGCAACGAATGTCACACCGGGCCGGCCGGCTGTGTTCAGCCGAGGGTGGCGAGCTCGTTCACGAGCTGGTCGATCTCGTAGCGGGTGGTGTACGGCGCGAGACCGATGGTGACGGCGCCGCCCTCGTCGTTGACGCCGAGCGCGTCGAGCAGCCGGGAACCGCCGTGGACACCGCTGACGGTGGCGATGCGCTTGTCGGCGAGGTGCGAGGCCACCTTGTCGGCCGAGACTCCGGCGACGGTGAAGCTGAGCGTCGGAACCCGGCTCGGCGACCGCCCGATGACCATGACCTGCGGTAGCCGCTTCAGCGAGGACATGAGGTGGTCGAACAGGGTGTCCTGGTAGTTCTGCAGCGAGCTGATGGACGCCTCGAGCTTTTCGCGCCGGGAACCGGTGGCCGACTCGTCGAGATTCGCGAGGAAGTCGATCGACGTGGTGAGGCCGGCGAGGAGCGCGAACTGGTGCACCCCGACCTCGAG
Source organism: Rhodococcus sp. T2V (assembly GCF_029269925.1). NCBI lineage: Bacteria > Bacillati > Actinomycetota > Actinomycetes > Mycobacteriales > Nocardiaceae > Rhodococcus > Rhodococcus sp. T2V. Next base: position 168,323 of record NZ_JARJBD010000006.1, on the reverse strand, counting down.
ACGTTCGACACCCCGCGCATACGGGTTGAGGGACACGGCCGGGATGCGGTCGAGGAGCGACGGGTCGCGGAACACGAGTGCCCCGACCTGCGGTCCGCCCCAGGAGGTGGCGCCGACGGCGACGACGTCCGCACCGAGTTCGTTGATGTCGACGTGCGCGTAGGGGGCGGCGCCGATTGCGTCGACGACCATCAGTCCGCCGACTTCGTGGACGCGGTCCGAGGCGACGCGGACGTCGGGCGCCGAGCCGACGATCGGGGAGGCCGCGGTGAGTGCGACCAGGCGCGTCGTGGTGGTGATGAGGTCCTGGAACTGCCAGCTGGGGAGTTCGCAGGTTTCGATCTCGACCTCCGCCCACCGCACCTGGGCGCCGTAGCGGCTGGCGACGCGCAGCCAGGGTGCCACGTTCGCTTCCTCGTCGAGGCGGGAGAGCACGAGCCCGGTTCCGAGACCGAGTCGCGTGCTCAGCGACTCCGCCAGCCAGGCCAGGAGAACGGATCGGTCGGGTCCGAGGACGACCCCGGCGGGATCGCCTCCGACCAGGTCGGCGACGGCTGCTCGGGCCGCATCGAGAACCGCCGCACTGCGCCGGCTGGACACATGACGTCCGGTCGACGAAGAGGCAGAAGCCCGGAAGGCCGTGGAGACAGTGCGCGACACCGCGTCCGGAATCTGCATGCCGGCCTGCGGATCGAGATGGATCCAACCGTCGCCGAGTGAGGGGATGAGTCCCCGAACGCGGGCAACGTCGTAAGCCATGCCCGACACTCTAAGACCCCAAGTCAATACGGTCGAAGCCAGCCATCGATTGTTGTCGAATGCAACAAAGAGGGAAAGGGCCAAATCGGACGCACTTTCGCACTGCCGCGCAGGAACAGCCAAGATGGAGGCATGACGAACTCGGAGAATGAACACGTAGTCGTGATCGGTCCCGACGGTCAGCCCATGGCGATTCCCGTCGCGGAGGCCGCGAGCAAGCCCGAGGGCTCCGACGCCGCCGCGGCCGCCGCAGCCGCCGAGAACGGGAACGGAACCGAGTCGGTGGCCGACATGGTGGAGCAGCCGGCCAAGGTCATGCGCATCGGAACGATGATCAAGCAGCTCCTCGAGGAGGTGCGTGCGGCACCGCTCGACGACGCCAGCCGCAACCGGTTGAAGGAGATCCACAAGTCGTCGATCCGCGAGCTCGAGCAGGGCCTGGCCCCCGAGCTGCGCGAGGAACTCGAACGCCTCACGCTGCCCTTCACCGACGACACCGTCCCGACCGACGCCGAACTCCGCATCGCGCAGGCGCAGCTGGTGGGGTGGCTCGAAGGACTGTTCCACGGCATCCAGACGGCCCTGTTCGCCCAGCAGATGGCGGCCCGCTCCCAGCTCGAGCAGATGCGTCAGGGAGCCCTGCCTCCGGGCATCAGCATGGGCAACCCGCACGGGCCGCACAACAACGATCCGGGATCGCAGTCGAGCGGTACCGGCCAGTACCTGTAGCAACGGGCGAAACAGCATGGAACTCGACTCCCGGTAGGCTCGGTGCCCGTGTCAGCATCCGCTATCGAAACCGAGGCCGCAGGCGGCCCGCTCCCGGCGTCCGATTCGCAGACCTTCCGTCGCGCGTTCAAGGACCTCAGGGACGGCTTCGCTCAGCGCGAGCTGTGGCTGAGCCTCGGCTGGCAGGACATCAAGCAGCGCTACCGCCGGTCGGTGATCGGCCCGTTCTGGATCACGATCGCCACCGGCGTGCAGGCCGCGGCGATGGGCATCCTCTACTCGGCCCTGCTGGACATCCCGCTGGACGAGTTCCTGCCGTACGTCACGGTGGGTCTGATCGTCTGGAACCTGATCAGCGCGAGCATCCTCGAGGGGTCCGAGGTGTTCATCGCCAACGAGGGGCTGATCAAACAGCTGCCGTCGGCGCTGAGCGTCCACGTGTACCGGCTGGTGTGGCGGCAGCTGCTGCTGTTCGCCCACAACCTCGTCATCTACGTGATCATGCTGTTCGCGTTCGGGGTGTGGCGGCACCTGACCTGGATGTCGTTGGCGGCGATCCCGGCGATCGGGCTGATCGTCGTCAACGCGGCGTGGGTGTCGATCATGTTCGGCATCTTCTCCACCCGCTACCGGGACATCGCGCCGATCCTCGGCAGCATGACGCTGCTGCTGTTCGTGCTGACACCGATCATGTGGACCACGCAGAGCCTCGAGGCGCAGGGCGGTCAGGCCGCCGAGCGCGTCAAGCTCGCCGAGCTGAACCCGCTGTTCCACTACCTCGACATCGTGCGCGCACCGATGATCGGCCAGGACCAGCAGGCGTACCACTGGTACATCGTGCTGGCCATCACCGTCGTCGGGTGGACCGCCGCCATCCTCGCGCTTCGCAAGTACCGGGCCCGTGTGCCCTACTGGGTATAGGGGTTGCCATGACAGAACACGTGAGCATCGAGACGCGGGACGCCTGCGTCGACTTTCCGATCTTCGACGCCAAGTCCCGGTCGCTGAAGAAGGCGTTCCTCGGCAAGGCCGGCGGATCGATCGGTCGCAACAACTCGGACGTCGTCGTGGTCGAGGCCCTGCGCGACATCAACCTGTCGCTGAAGGAAGGCGACCGGATCGGCCTGGTCGGCCACAACGGCGCCGGCAAGTCGACGCTGCTGCGCCTGCTGTCCGGCATCTACGAGCCCACCCGCGGCAGCGCGAGCATCCGCGGCCGCGTGGCCCCCGTGTTCGACCTCGGTGTGGGAATGGACCCCGAGATCTCCGGCTACGAGAACATCATCATCCGAGGGCTGTTCCTCGGGCAGACCCGTAAGCAGATGCTCGCGAAGATGGATGAGATCGCCGAGTTCACCGAACTGGGCGAATACCTGTCGATGCCGCTGCGCACGTATTCCACCGGCATGCGGGTGCGCGTCGCGATGGGCGTGGTCACCAGCATCGACCCGGAGATCCTGCTGCTCGACGAGGGCATCGGCGCCGTCGACGCGGAGTTCATGAAGAAGGCGCGCGTGCGGCTGCAGGCGCTGGTGGAGCGGTCCGGAATCCTGGTGTTCGCCAGCCACTCCAACGAGTTCCTCGCCCAGCTCTGCGACCGGGCCATGTGGATCGACCACGGTCGGGTCCGGCAGGAGGGCGGCATCGAGGACGTCGTCCGCGCGTACGAGGGCGACGACGCCGCCGACCACGTCCGCCACGTCATCTACGAGATGGACCGGGAGAAGTCCGGGCTGACCGCCTCGGCCGAACGGGACGTCCGTAGCGACAGATCGAACGAGCGTCCCGTTCGCACGGTCGCGGAAGCCGAGGCGGAGTCCGCGTGAGCGCTGCTGCCGAGCGGATCGTCGGCGTCGTCGTCACCCACAAACGCCGCGAACTGCTGGCGGAGTCGCTGAAGGTCCTCGGCTCGCAGTCGCGTCCGCTGGACCATCTGGTGGTCGTGGACAACGCCGCCGAGGACGACGTGCGCGCACTCGTCGAGTCCTCCGGGATCCCCACCAGCTACCTCGGGTCGCAGCACAACCTGGGCGGTGCGGGCGGCTTCGCCCTGGGGATCCTGTACGCCCTCTCGCTCGGCGCCGACTGGGTGTGGCTCGCCGACGACGACGGCAGGCCCGAGGGGCCGAAGGTCCTGGAGACGCTGCTCGACTGCGCGCAGCGGCACGGGCTGGCCGAGGTGTCCCCCGTGGTCTGTGACATCGACGACCCCGACCGTCTCGCGTTCCCGCTGCGCCGCGGCGTCGAATGGCGTCGGCTGCGGTCCGAACTGTTCGCCGACGGCGACGACTCGGCCGACCTGCTCCCCGGCATCGCGTCGCTGTTCAACGGCGCCCTGTTCCGGGCGTCGGCGATCGACACGGTCGGCGTCCCCGACCTGCGGCTGTTCGTCCGCGGCGACGAGGTGGAGGTGCATCGCCGGCTGGTGCGGTCGGGGCTGCCGTTCGGCACCTGCCTGCAGACGGCGTACGTGCACCCCAACGGGGCGGAGGAGTTCAAGCCGATCCTCGGCGGCCGGATGCACACGCAGTACCCGGACAACGAGACGAAACGGTTCTTCACCTACCGCAACCGCGGCTATTTGCTGTCGCAGCCGGGCATGCGGAAGCTGCTGCCGCAGGAGTGGGTGCGGTTCGGGTGGTACTTCCTCGTCACGCGGCGTGATCCGCAGGGTCTGCGGGAGTGGATGCGGCTGCGCAAGCTGGGCCGTCAGGAGCGGTTCGAGCGGCCGTGAATTCGGTTGCGCCCGGGTTCCGCCGGGTGGGAGCATCGTGGGGTTCCGGTCGATAGACCCCCAGTGTTTCGACCCTCAGGTGCTGCGAAGGAGTGAGTGTCCGATGACTGTCTCGTCGGTCGACGCCGTGTGCGTCCACTCCCCCTTCCCCCTCGCCTGACCGAACCCGCGCAGTGGTCCGGTCGGCACTCATCGACCCGAGGATCACACCCATCATGTTCGATACCGGACACCTCCTGCCCTACGGCTGGAACGACACCCTTTCCGACACCTTCGACAGTTACCCGGCCGACGGCCGCGAGCCCGGTCGGGTGATCCGCGTGGACCGCGGTCGCTGCGACGTCGCCGCGCCCGCGGGCGTCGTCCGCGCCCTCGCCGGCGAGCACACGCTGTGCACCGGCGACTGGGTGACGCTCCACCGCCACGGCGACGAGATCGCCGTCGCCGATCTGTTTCCCCGGCGCAGCGCGATCGTCCGGTCGTCGGCGTCCGGCCGGTCCGAGGGGCAACTCCTCGCGGCCAACGTCGACACGGTGGTGATCGCCGCCGCACTGGACACCGCCCTCGATCTCGGGCGCATCGAACGACTGCTCGCACTGTCGTGGGAGAGCGGCGCCCAGCCGGTGGTCGCCCTCACCAAATCCGATACCGTGCACGACGTTTCCTTCGCGACCGCCGAAGTGGCGGCGGTGGCTCCGGGCGCGACCGTGGTCGCGGTGAGCGCCGACACCGGCGACGGCATCGACATCCTCACCGCCGTGATCGACGGGACCGTCGCCCTCCTCGGACCGTCGGGCGCGGGTAAGTCGACGCTCGCGAACGCGTTGCTCGGCGAGGACGTGCTCGCCACCGGACGCGTCCGCGAGGGCGACAACAAGGGACGGCACACGACGGCACACCGGGAACTGCTGCCGCTGCCGTCCGGCGGCGCCCTGATCGACACGCCGGGCCTGCGGGGTGTCGGCATGTGGGACGCGGCCGACGGCATCGACAAGACGTTCCCCGAGATCGAGGAACTCGCGGCGCGGTGCCGGTTCGCGGACTGCTCGCACGAAGCCGAACCCGGGTGCGCGGTCCAGGGCGCGGTGGCGGGCGGCGAACTACCCGAACGCAGACTCGCCAGCTACCGCAAGCTGATTCGCGAGAACGGGTGGATCGCGTCCCGCACCGATGCACGGCTGCGGGCCGAGCGGGAGCGCGAGTGGAAGACCATCGCCCGTCGGCAACGCCAGATGTACCGCAGTCGCGGTCACTGACCCGGGTGAACGACCCGCATCCCGGTTGACTCCCTGAGCCGGGATGCGGGTGGCAACATGGGGCTATGTTCGATCTTCGGAGAAAGGCCCGTCTCAAGTTTCAACGTGCCATGTCCGAGGTGGTCGCCGAGTCCGACCGGCGCTCCCGCGAACTCATCGAGAACCAGCACGACCAGACCCTGGCCGAGCTGAGCGCGACCAACCAGGAACTCGCGCGGGTGCTGTCCGAACTGTCCGACGCCCGCATGGAGATCTCCGACGTCCAGCAGCGGCTCGGCGAACTCGAGCAGCAGGCCCGCCGCGACATCACCCAGGCGCTGGACGTGCGGGCCACGAAGGAGGCCGCGGAGTTCGTGCTCGAGCACATGCCGAAGGCGCCCGTGTTCTGGAATCCGCAGGACACGTTGCGCTACGGCCTGTCGCAGGTGGAGGTCGAGGGGCTGGCGCTCGAGTTCGGGGTGGCGTCGGGCACGACGCTCCGGATCATCGTCGAACAGTTGAAGGACGCCGAGCACGAGGTGTTCGGGTTCGACGTGTTCTCCGGTCTGCCGCAGACGTGGCGCACCGGGTTCCCGGCCGGGGAGTTCGCGCAGGAGAAACTGCCCAAGGTGCGCGGCGCGGAGCTGGTACCCGGACTGTTCGAAGACACGCTGTCGGGCTTCCTCGAGAAGCATCCCGGACCGGTGTCGTTCGTGCACCTCGACGCCGACCTGTACTCGTCGACGAAGTCGGTGCTCGACCGGCTCGAACAACGGCTCGTCGCGGGCACGGTGATCGTGTTCGACGAGTTCTTCAACTTCCCCGGCTGGCAGGAGCACGAGTACCGGGCGTGGACGGAGTTCGTGGACCGCACCGACGTCGGATTCGAGTACCTCAGCTACACCGCCAACCACGAGCAGGTGGTCGTGCGGATCACCGCACCAGCTTCACCGCCTGGGTGACGTTGAACGTCGCGCGGTCGCCGATCCGCAGTCCGGACCTGGTGAGCGCGGCGAACGCCTCGGTGTCCTCGAAGTGGTACGGCGGCAGCGTCCACACCTCGTTGGACGTGTGCCGGATGATGCGCTCGCTGTCGCGTTCGTAGTCGGTGAAGAACCAGACCACGGAGCACGAGTCGAGCGCGCCGGCGAGATCCGGGACGGCGAGTTCGTCGTCCCACAGCGACCCCCGGCTCGCGGCGGTGGTCCCGAGCCCGATGTCGCGGGTCCCGTCGAACGCCTCCGGCCGCACGTCCTTGACGAGCCGCAGCGACGTGGGGTTCCACGCCGGTTTGTCGAACAGCACGCAGTCACCGGGCCGGAGGTGCTGTCCGGCGAAGACGTTGACGGTGCTGAAGTCCATGCCGCTGGGTTTCGCCCACTGTTCGCGCTGGGCAACGTAGCCCGGCGACGCGGCCACCGCGAACACGGCCAGCACCGCGGCGGACTGCCACCACTTCCGGGTCAGCGCGGCCAGGCACAGTCCGCCGATCAGGGCCACCGCCGGCGTCGTGAACGTGAAGTACCGCGGAAGGTACACCGGACTGCGCAGCAGCGAGTAGGCGAGCAGCAGCGCCATCGGCACCGCGATCCACGGCAGCGCGACGGACAGCGCCGGCGGCAGCCGGTGACCGCGCACCAGGGCCACCGCCCCGGCCACCACGAGCACGGCGAACAGCACCGCGAACCACGGTGCGCCGACGAACCACTGGTACTCGGCCACGGCCCGCGGCAGGTTGCGGTCGAGCGGCGGGATCCACGCCACCTGGACGGCTTCCCGGCGCACCAGCGCCACGAACGGCGCCGCGACCACCATCCCCACCGCCGTCGCCGACCCCCATCCGAGCCAGGACCGCCGGGCCGCGCGCAGCAGCAGGAGCGTCAGCAGGTGCGCGGGCACCAGCGTGAGGAGGTAGACGAACAGCACGATCGACACCGCCAGGCCCACGGCGTACAGCGCCCACAGCCACCACCGCCGGAGCCTCAGTGCCGCAAGGAGAATCACGGTCAGCCAGACCGCGGCCGCCGCCGTGGCCGCGTACCCGCGGGCCTCCGCGGCCGCCCACGTGACGCTGGGCAGAATCACGAACAGGAGCCCGGACAGCACCGCCACCCGCCGGGTCGAGATCAGCGCACCGAGCACCACCACACCCGCGCCCGCGGCGCCCACGGCCAGGGCGCTCGGGAACCGCGCCGAGAACTCCGACGCCCCGAACACCGCGAACCAATAGCGCATCGCGACGTAATACAGACCGTGCACGGCATCGATGTGGCCGAGCAGATTCGACAGGTCCGGCCGGGACCGCTGACTCGAATACAGCGTCGCGACCTCGTCGTACCAGAACGACGGACGCCAACTCCACGCCGCACCGAGCAGCACACCGACAGCGAAGACGAGCAGCGAATCCCGGGACAGCCCACGCACATCGCGGGCCGGCGACGGTCCGGGCACCGTCACTGACCGTACAGGCGAGCCCAGTTCTCCCGGCTGGTCAGCTGCGGCAACGCATCCCGGTACTGACGCTGCGTCGACGCCGCATCCTCGCGGAACCGCTTCATCAGCTTCGCGGTCCGGGCCGTGAGTTCGCGCGCGGTCTCCTTGTCGCGGCGGCGCACCCGCACCCCGGACTGGGAGGCGTCGGTGATGACGGCGGTGTCGAACAGCGACACGTGCCACCAGTGCGCCTCGGCCACAGGAATACTCGCGACACCGTGCTGGGTGCGGCCGAGCCACTGGTACGCCGCGCGCTTGGCGAGGACGAGGTCGATCTTGCTCTTGTCCGGCTCGAAACCCGCATACCGGGTGACGAGGTCGGAGTTGCGGACACCGGGGATGTTCGTCGCGGGATGCTTGACGGTTTCGGGGAACCGCTTGCGTTCCTCCCGGATCGCCGCCAGCACGGCCTGACCGCCGTCCTCGAGCACCTTCGGCCCCTCGAGGAAGTCCTCGATACCGCGGATCATGGTGTACGCCAACCCGTACTGCATCGACACGAGGTACTGGGTGATCTCCCGCGTCATCATCTTGCTCAGCGACTTCGCGTCGAAGTCACTGTGCAGCGCGGCGGCGATCAGCGAGTTGCGGATGCTGAAGTACTTGGCCCAGTCGTCGCGGTCCTTCCAGTGGAAGTCCGCGTGCCACACACCGGCGTTGGGCAGCGTGACCGTGACGAATCCGGCCGCGCGGGCGCGGATGCCGTACTCGATGTCGTCCCACTGGAAGAACATCGGCAGCGGGAGCCCGATCTGCGCGACCACCTCGGCGGGGATCAGGCACGACCACCACGCGTTGTAGCCGGCGTCGACGCGCTTGTGCTGCTTCTTCTTCAGCAGGTTGATGTCGTGCCGCGACCCGGCCGCCCAGCGGCCCGCCTTCAGCTTCGACAGGTCCGCTTCCTCCGCGCTGACGTGCAGGTGCTCCGGGTTCATCAGGTACAGCATCTGCGCGCCGACGAGCGTCGGCTCCGAGGTGACGTTCGCGAACGCGTTCATCCGCAGGATCGACTCCGGCTCGCACAGGATGTCGTCGTCCATCAGGATCAGGTTGGCGTGCTCGTTGATACCCGACACCTCGTACATGCCGCGGGTGAAGCCGCCGGCCCCGCCCAGGTTCGGCTGTCGCAGGTACACGAGTTTGTCGCCCAGGATCTCGGCGACCTCGGTGAACTTCTCCCGGTCCGACACGTGGTCGCTGCCCTGGTCGACGACGTACACCGCGTCGATGCCGGACGCCATCGTCGGGTCGTTCGCGATGGCGGCGACGGTCTCGGCGCAGTCGTCGGCGCGGTTGAACGTGCAGATCGCGATCGCGGCGGGACGGATCACCGACGGCGCGGCGACGGTCCACTCCAGGTCACTCACGGCGAGGGCGCCGTCGACGGCGGTGAACTCCACCCACAGGGAGCCGCCGTCGAGGTAGGCGTCGAGCTTCGCGGACAGCGTCGCCGTGCCCGTGCCGTCGATCTCCGTCGTCGACAGGATGCGGGAGTTGCCGCCCGAATCGGAGCCGCGCAGTGCCACCACGGCGCGGCCGTCGGCCTCGTGGCGGAAACCGACGGTCACGTCGGTGACCGTCGTCCAGCGCTGGTAATAGCTGGCCGCGAACCGGCCGAAGTAGGTGTCGGTGTCGACCGTCGCGCCCTTCTCGAGGTGCACGACGTGCCGCTCGCGGTGGGCACGTCCCTTGACGATCCTGGCGTACAGGTCGTCCTTCACCCGGGTGGTCGGTCCCGTGAACAGACCTCGCGCCACCACCAGGCGGTCGGGTGCGCGATGCTCGGTGAGAGCACTCCGGACCGCGGCCGTGCTCCCGTCCACAGGTGCTACCGACGCAGACTCGTTCATAGTGCTCCTACTGTTCCCCGCGAGAGGTGGGCTGGACCGCACCAACGCGACGGCACGATCCTCTTCTCGGTTCGCAGGGTATCAACCTCGCGGCGCGCTCCCCGACCATGCGAGGCGACCTCCGTCCCGGTGACGGGCCCGCAGCCGGAACAGTCCCACCCCCATCGCGAGCACATCGACCCTGGATATGCGGGTTTCGTGGCTGTCGTGGTCGGCGCTCAGACGCACCGGCACCTCGACCGGGACGAGGCCTGCGCGCTCCGCGAGGTAGACGAGTTCGGTGGTGAACAGGAACCCGGGCTCGACGAGGTCGGGAACGAGGCGGCGGATCAGGTCACCGTCCATCAGGACGGTGCCCTGGGGGTCGCCGGTGCGCATCCCGAGGACCACCCGGCGCAGCGCCGCGAAACCCCACGTCAGGGTTCCCCGGATGGCGCCGCGCCGCACCTGCGAGTCGGGGTGGGCCTTGGACCCGATCACGACTTCGGGCAGGCGGCCGTCGTGGCCCTCGGCGAACTTCTCGGCGCCGTCGAGGTCGTCGAACCCGAACGGCAGGTCGTCGGCGGTCAGCAGCACGTGCGCGCCGCGACTCGCCTCCGCGCCCGTCCGCAATGCGTTGCCCATGCCCTTCTCGCTCCGCAGGACGGTGAGCGTCACGGGCCCGGGCGCCCAGTCCGCGGCGAGGCGGGTGCAGATGTCCACGGTGCCGTCGGTGGAGCCGTTCTCGACGACGATGATCTCGACGTCGTGGCCGGCCAGCCGTTCGGCCACCCGGCGGACGGTCTGCTCGATGACGGCGGCGGAATTGTAGGCGGGCACGACCACGGAGAGCGCCTTCGGCGCACGTGCGCCCTTCTGGTCGTGGGAACAACCGAAAAGGCGCACGGGCGCAGCCTAACTCGTAGGCTCGGAGTCCGTGGCACCCTCCGCGTCCGTGTCCTCGACGTTCACCCGATCGATACGCGGCCTCCCCGAATGGGCGGTGGCACTCGCGGTCGCGGTGGCCGCCGCGGCCGTCGCGACGGTTCCCCGGATCGTGTACGACCGCTTCTACTACGGCGGCGACATGCTGGAATCGTTCGTGCCGTCCTGGCACCGGATCGGCGGGGAACTGCTCGCCGGGCGGTGGCTCGCCGTCAATCCCGACGCCTGGATCGGCGGCAACTACGCGGGCGAGGCCGCCTACGGCCTCTACAACCCCGTCAACCTCGCCAACTACATGCTGGCCGCGAAGTTCGAGAACCTGTCGGTCGCGTCGTTCGTGATCATGGCCGAGTTCCTCGCGCTGTTCGCCCTCGGCACGTATCTGCTGTGCCGCGAATACGGCGCCCGGCGCGGTCCCGCGGTCCTCGCCGGGCTGACGATTCCGTTCAGCGGTTTCACCCTGTTCTACGAGGCGGCGGGCTGGCCGTCCGGGATGATGGCCGTCGCGTGGGTGACGCTGTTCTGGTGGTCGGCGCTCCGACTCTCCCGCGGCCGCACGAACCCGCTGATCACGTTCCTGATCGGCGCGCTGACGGTGAGCATGGGCAACCCGTACGCCGCGCTCGGCGCCGTGGTGATCCTCCTCGGCCTCGGGATCGGCCTCCTGATCCAGCGGGAGTTCTTCCGGTTGCTCGTGCTCGTGATCACCGGCGCGTGCGCCGGCACCGCCGCGCTGGTGACGTACCTGCCGCTGTTCCTCAGCGTCGACGTCACCACCCGCGCAGGCAGCACCGGCATCGTCAACGACACGTTCCTGCAGCCGCAGATCGGCGGCCCCGCGGGAATGAGCAGCCCGTCGTATCTCCCCGTGATCATGACGTTCGGGGGTCCCGTCGAGGTGATCCCGTCGCTGTACCTCGCGTGGTTCGTGCTGCCGCTGCTGCCGTGGCTGCCGTGGGGCCGGATCCGCGCGCTGTTCGCGTCGCCGGGGTTCCGCCGCGCGCACGGGCAGCCGCTCGTCAGCCTCGCGATCATCACGGTCGTCTACTTCCTCTTCACGTTCGGACCGTCGAACGTCGGGATGTTCCGCTGGCCGATCCGGCTGGTCGAATACCTGTACCTGTGCGTGGTGATCGGCCTGTCGCTCGCGCTGTCGCTGGGCCTTGCCCGCGACCGGGTGCGCCGGCGGGCGACGGTGTCGGCGGTGCTGATCGCATTGGGCTTCTATCTGGCGTTCGCGTCCTCCCCGGCCCTGACCGGCAGGCACGCGCTGTTCACGCTGCTCGTCGCGGCGCTGTGCGCGATCGCGTACGTCGCCTGGCGCACCCTGGGCCCGAGCGGTCTCGTCGCCGCTCTCGTGCTGGGAACGGTGGCGGTGACCGCCGCGCAGGTCTGGTCCCTCACCCACGACGTCGACCGCGGCAGCCGCGTCGACCCGTCCAGCACGTCGCTGCTGTCCGCGCAGACCGACCGCTACCAGGGCACCGTCCTGCAACTCGCCGACCTCGGCGACACCTCCCCCGAGGACGTCACCGCAGGCCGGATCCTGTTCGGCAACGAGATCATGGCGTCGTCCGCGAAGGGCAGCATCAACGCGTACACCGGCATCGGGTTCACCGAATTCCAGGAGGCCCTGTGCATGGACTACCGGGGCGCCGTCTGCCCCGGCGTGTACGGGGCGCTCTGGCAGCCGGTGAACGCGGACATTCCGATTCCGCTGATCGACTACCTGCGGGTGTCGACTCTCGTGGTGGAGCACCGCCTCGTGCCCGAGGTGGAGACGGCACCGCCCCCGCCCGGCTGGCACGTCACCGAACGCAGCGACTCCCGGACGGTACTGCAGCGCGACCGGCCCCTGCCCCTGCCCGGGCGGGTCTCGTTCGCGTCCGACGGCGTCCGGGTGCTGACATCCGACACCGAAGCGGCGACGGAGACCGTGCGGGTGACGGGCAGCGGCGGCACCGTCTCGTTCGCCCGCCTCGCGTGGCCCGGCTACTCGGCCACCGTGGACGGTGAGCCGGTGGACGCGACCGCGGGCTGGCACGGTCTGCTCGAGGTGTCGGTGCCGCCGGGTGACCACGCACTGGTGGTGACGTTCCGGCCGCCGCGGCAGAACCTGTCCGTCGCGGCGTTCGGGGCCGCGACGGTCGTGGTGCTGATCCTGTCCGTCGTCGACCCGGTGGTCCGCCGCCGGAAAGTCAGCGCGGCGACCACCCGGACGACGTGAGCGCCGACACCTCGGTGGAGCCGGACCCCGCGACCGCCGCGGACGACAACGCGTCGGCGATCAACTGGTGGCCGATCTGGTTCGGGTGGTCGCCGTCTTCGGCCAGCAGTCCGGTGGGGTCGCCGTCGCCCCACGTTCCCTTGAACGTGCTGAACAGGTCGACGTACGTGGCGCCCTCCGAGCCCGCGACCTCCGAGATGACGTCGTTGGCGCGCAACGTCAGCGCGGCACTGTCCCGCAGGAACTGCGGGCCGTACAACTCGCGGGCCACGTCGCCGTCCGGGAAGACGTCCCAGTACCCGGTGACCAGCACCGCGGTCGGCTGACCGGCCCGCAGTTCGGTGATGCGGTCGAGCACGGACGTCAACGTGGTCTGCAGTTGCGGCAGCACCGGCGCGAAGCAGCCGAGCCCGTCGTCGCCGCCGCAGTCGCCGTCCAGGTAGTCGTCGAGTTCGGTGTAGAAGTCGTTGGCGCCGATCGTGACGGTGACGAGATCGGCGGCACTCACGGCGTCGGCGTCGTATGCACCGGGCTCGAGGGAATCGAGCAGGTCGGTGCTGGTCCAGCCCCCGACACCGAGGTTCGCCACCTGGACGGGCAGGGCCGCGTCGCCGGACAGCTGATCGCCGAACAGTTCCACGAACGGCGTGCATCCGGGGCATCCGTCACCGGCCGGGATCGAATCGCCCAGGCCCACCAGGGTCGCGACCGCGGGCGGCGACTCCGGCTGCGGCTGCGGCTGCGCCACCGGCGGTGCCGTCGACGTGGAGCAGCCGGCGAGGAGCGGAATCAGAACCGCTACGGGAACACCGAGAATCCAGCGTCGCACGGGGCCTCCCCATCACGTCCTGCGCCTCGGAGGTAGCGCTCGTCACCGGTCCGCACGAATTCTACCGACGGCCGGTGCCCTACGCCGTTCCCCGCGGGACGGTCCGGACGTGCGCCCGCTCGCCCTGGGGACCGAACAGGCTGAGGATTTCCACCGGCTGCGGTCCGGGATTGCCGAACCAGTGCGGCACATGGGTGTCGAACTCCGCGACCTCCCCCGGCGTCAGGATCACGTCGTGTTCGCCGAGCAGCAGCCGCAGCCGGCCGGACAGGACGTACAGCCATTCGTAGCCCTCGTGGACCTGCAGGTTCGGTACCGCGGTCGGGTCGCCCGGCGGGATCACGTGCTTGAACGCCTGGATCCCGCCGGGCCTGCGGGTGAGCGGGATGATCGTCGTGCCGTTGCGGTCGAGGGGCCGCAGGTGGACGCGGGGGTCGCCGGTGGCGGGTGCGTCGACCAGTTCGTCCAGGGGCAACTGGTGGGCGCGGGCCAGCAGCAGCATCAGTTCGAGGGTGGGTTTGCGCTGGCCGGCCTCCAGCCGCGACAGCGTGCTCACCGAGATCCCGGTGGACTCGGAGAGCTGGGCGAGGGTCGCGCCGCGCTGCTGCCGCAGCGCTTTGAGCCGCGGCCCCACGGCGTCGAGGACGCCGTCCAGATCGGGCAGGTCGTCGTTCACACCACCCATTTTGCCACACTGGCAAACATTCTTGCCAGGATCGCGATCTGGCCGGACAGTGGACGTCACGAGGTCGACGAACGAAGGAGAACGCGATGGAAGACAGTTACGACGTGGTGGTCATCGGCGGCGGCGCGGCCGGACTCAGCGGGGCACTGACGCTGTCGCGGGCCCGCCGATCCGTGCTCGTCATCGACGCGGGCGAACCCCGCAACGCACCGGCCGGACACATTCACAACTATCTGGGCAGAGAGGGCACCCCTCCCGGCGAACTCCTGGCCATCGGACGCAAGGAGGTCGCCGGATACGGCGGGGAGATCGTGACCGGAACCGTCACCTCCGCCGAGAAGATCGGGGACGGGGAGTTCCGGGTGACGCTCGCCGACGGCCGGACCGTCGGGGCGCGACGGCTGCTCGTGACCACCGGCCTCGTCGACGTCCTCCCCGACATCCCCGGGGTGGCCGAACGATGGGGACGCGACGTACTGCACTGCCCGTACTGCCACGGCTGGGAGGTGCGGGACCAGCCGGTGGGCGTCCTGGCCGGCAGTCCGCCGGCGGTGCACCAGGCGCTGATGTGGAGCCAGTGGACCGATCGGGTGACGTTGTTCCTGAACGACGCGACCGAACCCACCGGCGAGGAGTACGAGCAACTCGCCGCCCGCGGCGTCGCCGTGATCGACGGCGCGGTGGCCGGACTCGAGGTGCGCGGCGACCGGCTGACCGGTGTCCGGCTGCGCACGGGCCGGGTCTTCCCCCTCGCCGCCGTAGTGATCCCGCCGCTGTTCCGGGCCCGCGCCGACTTCCTCACCACCCTCGGCCTGGGCACCACCGAGATGGAGATGGCCGGACACGTGATCGGCACCGCCGTCGCCGCCGACGCGACCGGCGCCACCGCGGTTCCCGGGGTGTGGGTGGCCGGCAACGTTGCGGACCCGAAGGCGCAGGTGATCGTCGCCGCCGGAGCCGGACTGACCGCCGCCGCCACCCTCAACGCCGACCTCATCGCGGAAGACACCCGCCTGGCGGTCGCCGGAGCGCTCAGCCGGTAGCCGACACGGTCGCCTCGTGGACCACGCGGTGCACGGGCAGGATCGACTCGCGCTCCGCGTCGGCGTCCCCCTCGCCGCCGACCAGCCCGACATAATGCGCGAGCTGGGCGGCGAGGGGTTCGTCGCTGTAGCGGATGGTGGGGATCTCGATCACGGTCTGCTGCTTGTACCCGTCGGCGGGCAGGTCGTCGTCGATGTGCCGGTAGATGGTGATGTCGCGGCGCAGCAGGTCGATCTCGATCAGACGGTCCGGCTCCAGCAGCGACAACTGCCGGACCTTCCGCTGGCTCACCCGGCTGGCCGAGATGGTGGCCACCGCACCGGATTCGAACCGCAGCACCGCCTCCGCGCAGTCCTCGGCCTCGTTGCGCCGCGAACTGTCGTGGAAGTAACCGAATTCGGCCTTCACCCCGACCGGCGGCGATCCGACGAATCCGATCGCCAGGTCCACGTCGTGGATCAGCAGGTCCGTCGCGACGCCGGTGGGGATGCGGGAGACGAACGGCGAGTGCCGGATTCCGTTGACCTGCCACACGTCACCGGCGAATTCGCGGGCCGTCCGGACCGCCGGGTTGAATCGCTCGAGCAGACCGCACATCAGCGGGACGCCTGTCGCGGCGGCGCGTTTCACCAGATCGGTGCTCTCCTCGTACGTTGCGGCGAGCGGCTTTTCGACGAGCAGCGGCTTCCCGAGGTCCAGGATGCGGCCCGCCACCTCGTAGTGTGCGGGGGTCGCCGCCGCGACGACGACGGCGTCGATGCCGGCCAGTTCGTCGAAATCCGCGGCCCACTCGGCGCCGAACCGGGCGGCGACGTCCCGTCCGTGCTCTTCCCGCGGCTCCACCAGCAGTGCCAGGTCGCACAGCGGCGACTGCGCGAGGACGCGGGCGTGCAGCGAACCCATCTTCCCGGATCCGACGAGCGCGATCCGCGGTCGCGTGGACGTCATCACGCCTCCATCGCCTCGCGCACCGCCGCGACGATCCGGTCGACGTCGTCGGTGGAGAGCGCGGCGTGAACGGGGATGCTGAGGCACCGGCGGGCCACCGACGTCGCGACCGGTGTCGGCGAGGCGATCACCCGGGGATGGTCGCGGTAGCAGTCGTAGTCGTAGACGGTCCTCGGGTAGTAGACGCCGCTGCCCACTCCCCGATCGCCCAGACGCTGCGCGAGGGTGTCGCGGTCGATCGGCGCATCCGGCGCGAGGACGACGGTGAACTGGTGCCACACGTGCCCGCGGCCCGCGAGTTCCGAAGGCAGCACGAGACCTTCGACGTCCTTCAACCCTGTCTGCAGCGCCTCCGCGTTGCGCCGGCGCGACTCCACCTGCTGCAGATACGAACCCAGTTGCGGCAACCCCACACTGGCCTGCAGATCCGTCATCCGGAAGTTCTGGCCCGCCATCTCGTACTCGTAGCGCCTGCGCATGCCCTGGTTCCGCAGCACCCGCAACCGGTCGGCCACCGCATCGTCGTCCGTCGTGACCATGCCGCCCTCGGCGGTGGTGAGATTCTTGGTGGCGTAGAACGAGAAGCAGCCGAGCCCGAAACTGCCCGCGCCCCTGCCGTCGAACGTGGCGCCGTGCGCCTGCGCCGCGTCCTCGACCACGGCCAGTCCCTGGGACTCGGCCAGCGGCATCAGCGCGCCCATGTCCGCGGTCTGCCCGTACAGGTGCACCGGCATCAGCACCCGGGTGCGTTCGTTCACGCAGTGCTCCGCGGCGTCGGGGTCGATCGCGAAGTCGGCCTCCCCGATGTCGGCGAACCGTGCCGTCGCGCCGGCGTCGAGGATCGCGTTGAGCGTGGCCACGAACGTGAACGGGGTGGTGAGTACCTCGTCCCCGGGCTGCAGGTCCAGCACCCGCAGGGCCGCGATCAGCGCGGTGGTGCCGCTGTTGACGGCCACCGCGTGCCGGGTGCCGACGAGTTCGGCGAACCCCTCCTCGAACCTCGCGACCTTCGGTCCCTGTGCGACCATCCCGGATCGCAGGGTGTCGAGGACCTCGCGCTCGACATCCTCTCCGAAGGAAATACTCGAGATCGCGATCACGGTTCCTCCGATAGATTGACGTGCAGTTCACACCGTCTTCACAGATTGCACCCACTTGAAGGTTCCCACGGTCTGCACGGCTCCTGGAAGGAATCCGAAACTTTCATGACCATCGGTGAAAACTGCGAGATCCACCCGACCGTCGTGATAGGCGACGGCGTCACCGTCGGGGACCGGGTGAGCATCGGACCGTATGCCGTCCTCACCGGCCCCCTCGACATCGGCGACGACTGCTGGATCGGTACCCACGCGACGCTCGGGGCGCCGCCGGAGTGGATCGGGAAGACGCATCCCCGCACGTGGACGGAGGTCAGCCCGCACCGGGGTGTGGTGATCGGCGCGGGCACTGTGATCCGGGAGATGAGCGCCGTCCAGCAGGGCGCCGAGCGGCCGACGACCATCGGGCGGGGCGGATTCGTCATGAACCACACGTCCGTCGAGCACGACGTCCGGATCGGCGAGGACTGCGTTCTCTCGCCGTCGAGCACCCTCGGCGGTCACGTGACCCTCGGCGACGGCGTCAATCTCGGTATGAGCGCGGTGGTGCATCAGCGGCGGGTGATCGGTGCGCGCGCGATGGTCGGAATGGGATCGGTCGTCGCCAAGGACATTCCGCCGTTCGCCACGGTGTTCGGCAATCCCGCCGCCCTGCGGGGCGCCAACCGGGTGGGCATGAGCCGGTCCGGGATCGCCGACCGGGACATCGAGGCGGTGGAGACGTTGTTCGCCTCGGGGCGGCTCGATGCGGACGCGGAACTCCCGCGGTCGCTCGCCGACGCGTTCGCCTGGTGGCGGGAGTTGGCGGTGAAACCGCTCGTTTCCTGATCCTGCGCCCGCCGATTGCTATCGTCGGAACCGAACGCTGTACTGCTGCAGCGCACTGCCGGTGAGGGGGTGGTTCTCGTGGACACCGATCCCGAGATCGTCCCCGGCCGCGCCGTCCTGATGAACACGCTGCGGATCCTCGTCACCCTCGCGATCGTCGTCGCCGTCGTGTTCGCCGTGAAATCGCAGTGGGCCGAGGTCCGGGACACGATCACCCAGCTGGACTGGTGGGCGCTCGCCGTCTCCGCGGTCTTCGTCTTCCTCGGCATGGGCGCGGCGGTGCGCGCGTGGCAGCACGCGCTCGGCGCGCTCGAACACCCGATTCCCGCGTTCGACGCCGCCCGCTGCTACCTGGTCGGCCAACTCGGCAAATATCTGCCGGGCAGCGTGTGGGCGTTCGTCCTCCAGACCGAACTCGTCCGCCGGGCCGGGGTGTCGCGTGCCAACGGGTTCGTCGCCGTCCTCGTCACCGTGGGGCTGAGCATCACGTCCGCGCTGGTCGTCGGACTGCTGGCGCTGCCCGCCCTGTTCCACATCAGCACCGTCGCGGCGGTCGCCGTGATCATCCTCGTCCCCATCGCCCTCGTCTGCTGCTATCCCCCGATCCTCACGCGGCTGGTGAACCTGGCCCTGCGAATCCTGCGGCGCGCCCCGCTGCACCGGCAGTTGACGATGCACAAGATCGGGCGGGCCCTCGGCTGGTGCGCCGTCAGCTGGGTGCTGTACGGCGTGCATCTGTGGTTCCTCGCGTCGAGCACGTCGGGATTCGCGGTGGGCACCCTGGTGCAGTGCATCGGCGCGATCGCCCTCGGCATGTGCGCCGGTGTGCTGGTGGTCGTCGCGCCGTCCGGCATCGGGGTACGCGAGGCCGTCGTCGTCGCGGCGCTGTCCCCGTTCATGGACAGCGGGGTGGCGCTCGGGCTGGCCCTCGCGTCCCGCCTGGTGTTCACGCTGTGCGAGGTGCTCGCCGGCTTCGTCGCCGCGGTCGCCGGTTCGCGTTCGCTGCGCAACGCCCTCGTGCACGAGGATTCCCGGGTGCCGCAACCGTCGTGAGGAGACCGCGATGACGGACGCCTGGGAGGTCGATCCCGCGTACGAGAACTACATCGGCCGCTGGAGCAGGCTGGTCGCGCCGCAGTTCCTGCGGTGGCTGGCCGCAGACCCGGGCGCCGCCTGGTGCGACGTGGGGTGCGGGACCGGCGCCCTCTCCCACACCGTTCTCCGCACAGCCGACCCGGCCCGGGTGGTCGGAGTCGAGCCGTCGGAGCCGTTCGCCGCGGCGGCCCGGGCCGGCGCGGACGATCCCCGCTTCGAGGTGCGGCAGGGAACCGCCGAAGCGATCCCCGCCGCCGACGGCGAGTTCGACCGCGTGGTGTCCGGGCTGGTCCTCAACTTCGTTCCCCGTCCGGTCGAGGGGCTCGCCGAGATGCGCCGCGTCACCCGGGCCGGCGGGACCGTCGCCGGATACGTGTGGGACTACGCGGACGGCATGCAGATGATCCGCGTCTTCTGGGACGCCGCGCGCGAACTCGACGGATCGGCCGCGACCCTCGACGAGGGAGTCCGGTTCCCGCTCTGCCGGCCACAGCCGCTCCGCGACGCGCTGTCCACCGCCGGGTTCACCGAGGTGGCGGTGCACCCGCTCGACGTTCCCACCGTGTTCGCCGACTTCGACGACTTCTGGCGGCCGTTCCTCGGCGGTCAGGGCCCCGCGCCCGGATACTGCATCTCTCTGCCCGCCGGGCGTCGGACCGCGCTGCGCGACCTGCTCGCTGCCCGACTGCGGCGCGACGAGGCAGGCCGCATCGCACTGACGGCGCGGGCGTGGGCGTTCCGCGGAACCGTCAGCCGATGACGGATTCCGTAGCCGCGTACGCCTTCTCCGCGGATTCCTTCTGCGCCCGCCACCACGACTCGTTGTCGCGGTACCACCGCACGGTGGCCTCGAGCCCGCTGCGGAAATTTTCGTACTGCGGCGTCCAGCCCAGTTCGGTGCGCAGGCGCGTCGAGTCGATCGCGTAGCGCAGGTCGTGGCCCGGGCGGTCGGTGACGAAGTCGAGGTCGTCGGCGTCGCGGCCGAACAGCTCGAGCAGCGTCCCGACGACGGTCCGGTTGTCGACCTCGCCGTCCGCGCCGATCAGGTACGTCTGGCCGAGAGTGCCCTTCTCCAGGATGGTCCAGACGGCCGCATTGTGGTCGTCGACGTGGATCCAGTCGCGCACGTTCGTCCCGCTGCCGTACAGGCGGGGGCGCACCCCGTCGATCAGATTGGTGATCTGACGCGGAATGAACTTCTCGACGTGCTGGAACGGGCCGTAGTTGTTGGAACAGTTCGACAGCGTGGCCCGCACCCCGAACGACCGCGCCCACGCCCGCACCAGCAGGTCACTCGACGCCTTCGTCGCCGAGTACGGGCTCGACGGGTTGTAGGGGGTCGACTCGGTGAAGCGCTCGGGGTCGTCCAGTTCGAGGTCGCCGTACACCTCGTCGGTGGAGATGTGGTGATAGCGGACGTCGTGGGCGCGGACGGCCTGCAGCAGCGCGAACGTGCCGATCACGTTCGTCTGCACGAACGGCGTCGGATCGGCCAGCGAATTGTCGTTGTGCGATTCCGCGGCGAAGTGCACCACCGCGTCCGACTCCGCGACCAGGCGATCCACCAGCGCGAAATCCGCCACATCGCCGTGCACGAACTCGACGCGGTCGGCCACGGCGTCCAGCGAGCGCCGGTCGCCGGCGTACGTCAGCGCGTCGAGCACCGTCACCTGCACGTCCGGCCGCTCGGCGACCGTCTGGTGCACGAAATTCGCACCGATGAACCCGGCGCCGCCTGTCACGAGAAGCCTCATGTGCACCCACCCTAGTGGCGAGCCCGAGTTTCTATCCGGCGCGAACACTGGAACACTGCGCACATGCGCGGAATCATCCTGGCAGGCGGCACCGGGTCCCGGTTGCACCCGATCACCCTCGGCGTGAGCAAGCAACTGGTCCCGGTCTACGACAAGCCGATGATCTACTACCCGCTCTCGACCCTGATGCTGGCGAACATCCGCGACATCCTCGTCATCACCACCCCGCACGACGCCGAGCAGTTCCGCCGGCTCCTCGGCGACGGCTCCCAGTTCGGGGTGAACCTCACGTACAAGGTGCAGGAGGAGCCGAACGGCCTGGCGCAGGCGTTCGTCCTCGGCGCCGACCACATCGGCGGCGAATCCGTGTCCCTCGTACTCGGCGACAACATCTTCTACGGCCCCGGCCTCGGTTCCCGGCTGAACCGCTTCGAGAACATCGACGGCGGCGCCGTGTTCGCCTACTGGGTGTCCGATCCCAGCGCGTACGGTGTGGTCGAGTTCGACGACACCGGCCGGGCGATGTCGATCGAAGAGAAGCCCGCCACCCCGAAGTCGAACTACTCGATCCCCGGGCTGTACTTCTACGACAACGACGTCGTCTCCATCGCGCGCGACCTGAAGCCGTCGGATCGCGGCGAATACGAGATCACCGACGTCAACCAGGCCTACCTGCAGGCCGGACGGCTGCAGGTCGAGGTGCTTCCCCGCGGAACCGCGTGGCTCGACACCGGCACCGTCGATTCGCTGCTCGAGGCGTCGAACTTCGTGCGCACGCTCGAACACCGGCAGGGGCTGAAGATCGGCGTTCCGGAAGAGGTCGCGTGGCGCCGCGGGTTCATCACCGACGCCGAACTGTGTTCGCGTGCTGAGGCTCTCGGCAAATCGGGGTACGGCGACTACCTCCTCGAACTTCTCGAACGCGGCAAGGACTGGTGACGTGGAGTATCGGGAACTGAAGGTCCCCGGCGCCTGGGAGATCACTCCACGGCAGTTCGGCGACGACCGCGGCGTGTTCCTCGAATGGTTCAAGGGTTCGGAGTTCGAGGCCGCCGTCGGGCATCCTCTCGAACTCGCTCAGGCCAACTGCTCGGTGTCCGCCGCCGGTGTTCTGCGCGGTATCCACTACACCGACGATCCGCCCGGGCAGGCGAAATACGTCACCTGCGTCAAGGGCGCGTTCCTCGACGTCATCGTCGACCTCCGGGTGGGGTCGCCGATGTTCGGGCAGTGGGATTCGGTGCTCATCGACGACGTCGACCGCCGCGCCGTCTACCTCCCGGCCGGCGTCGGCCACGCGATCCTGTCCCTCGAGGACGCGTCCACCGTGATGTACCTGTGCTCGATCGAGTACACCCCGGCCCTCGACCACGACCTGCACCCGCTCGACCCGGATCTGGACATCGACTGGCCCACGACGGGCCGGGACGGCAACCCGCTGACGTTCCAGCTGTCCGAGAAGGATTCGGCGGCGCCGTCGCTGAAGCAGGCGCTGGATGCCGGGCTACTGCCCCCCATGTGAGTGTTTTCGTGTGCCCGGGTACACGAAAACACTCACATGGGGGTGACTCACGAGAACGTGTTCTAGTATCGAGGGCGTGACCTTCGTCGTCGTCGACCGCGACCGCCGCGCGGAAGGACAAGCGCGAACCGCAGTTCTGGGACCGACGCTAGGGAGTATCTTTCGGACATGTCGAAGCCACGTCTGACACCGAAGGCCGCAGAGATGTTCGCCCGGCCCAATTACGCCACCATCGCCTGCGTCCGACCCGACGGGCAGCCCGTGTCCGTGGCCACCTGGTATCTGTTCGAGGGCGGCAGGGTGCTGGTCAACATGGACGCCGAGCGCAAGCGCCTCGACTACCTGCGGGGCGATCCCCGGGTCAGCCTCACCGCGATGGACCCCGGTGACTGGATCACCCACGTCAGCGTCCAGGGCCGGGTGACGGAGTTCGCCGACGACGAAGACCTCGCCGACATCGACCGCCTCGCGACGCATTACACCGGCCGGCCGTACCCCGTCCGCGACCGCAAACGGGTCAGCGCCTGGATCGAGATCGACACCTGGCACGGCTGGGGGTCGCTGAAACAGTCCTGACCGAATCCGCGACGACGACACCCGGGCATGACGACGCCCCGCGCCGCAACGGTCCTCGCCGTGGCCACGGCGGTGATCGGCAGCCTGCTGCTGAGCGCGCCGACGGTCCACGAATCCGGGCCGCCGGCGGCGACGGTGGCCCAGCCCGCCCCGCCTCCGCCACCGCCGCCCGTCGTCCTGACCCCGGAGGAGGTCGAGGCCAGGGTGATCCCGGCGATCGTCACCCTCGTCGCCGACTCGGGGCTCGTCGAAACCGCGGGAACGGGGATAGTGCTCACCCCCGACGGCGTCGTCCTCACCAATCATCACGTGATCGACGGTGCGCTCGACATCAGCGCGGTGAGCCTCGGTAACGGTGCGGCGTACGTCGCGGACGTGCTCGGTTACGACAGCTCGCGCGACATCGCGGTCCTCCGGCTCCAGGGCGCGGGCGACCTTTCCGCCGCGACCCTCGCGAAGAACACCGCCGTCGGCATCGGCGATCCGGTGACCGCGGTGGGCAACGCCGAAGGGGGCGGAGTCCCGGTGGCCGCACGGGGTTTCGTGACCGATCTCGGGCAGACAATCACCGCCCGCAGTTCCACCGACGGTTCCCGGAACCGGCTGAACGGGTTGATCCAGATCGATGCGGCAGTCCGGCCCGGCGACTCCGGTGGCCCGCTCGTCGACGCCACCGCCGCCGTCATCGGCGTGAACACCGCGGGCAACGCCGACTCCGATCCCACCAAACCCGCTCCCGCCCAGCCGAGGTCGTATGCGGTGCCCATCGACACCGCGATGACGATCGTCGATCAGGTTCGCGCCGGGACGGCGTCCGCCACCGTGCACATCGGCGACACTCCCCTGCTCGGCATCAGCGTCACCGACGATCCTCGTGGCGCCGAGGTCCTCTGGGTCAGCATCGGCACCCCCGCCGACGACGCGGGGATCGAGATCGGGGACGTCGTCACCGAATTCGACGGAATCCCGATCCGGTCCTCGGACGATCTCAGCGGGCTCATGATCGCGCGGCACCCCGGCGACGCGGTCGAGGTGCGCTGGCTCGACGAGGCCGGGAGTGCGCGGTCGACGACGATCGTGCTGGAGAAGGGCCCGCCGCGGTAGTCAGGCGGTCTTGTCCCGGGCGACACCGTCGTCCGGGCGCACCCGCGTCGCGACGAACCGCGCGATACGACGAAGCACCACACGGCTTTCCGGCAGACCGGGCCACAACGCCGGAAACGCATGCACCTGACCGTCCCAGATCTGCAGCGTCGTCGGCACACCCGCAACGCTCAGCCGATGCGCCATCAGCTCCGAATCCGACCGCAGCACCTCACCTTCCGCGGCGAACAGCAACGACGGCGGCAGACCCTCGAGCGCACCGTTCACGGGCGACAGCGCGGGGTCGAGCACACCGTCCACCTCGCCGCCCAGTTTGCCGATGGTGACGAGCGCCTCGACGGGGGCGAACACGTCGCGGGCGGCGTTGGCGTGCACCAGTTTGTCGGCGCAGTCCAGGTCCAGCAGCGGCGACAGCCCGACCAGCCCGGCGGGGAGATCGACACCCTCCTCGCGGGCCTTCAACGCCGTCGCGAACACGAGGAACCCACCGGCCGAATCACCGGCGAACACCGTCCCGCCCGCGCGGGCTCCGTTCTCCAGCAACCACTTGTACGCCGTCAGACAGTCGTCGACGGAACCGCTGATGTTCGTGTCGGGCAGTTGCCGGTAGCCGACGTGCATCACCGGCAGTCCGGTCAGCTTCGCGATCGTCGAGACCACCGGCCGGTGCGTGTTCAGCCCGCAGCACAGGAACCCGCCGCCGTGGAGATAGAGGACGACGCCGTCGCTCAGCTCCGGTGAGACTCCCGGGGCGCGCACGATCTCCGCGTCGAACCCGGGCAGCCGCACCTTCTGGCGGCGGATACCGGAAGCGGGGCGCATCCCCGCCGCGAGGTCCAGCAGCGCCGCCCTGCGGATCGCCGACTCGTTGATCGGCGCCATCCGCACCACGGGCCGGAGGAACCATCTGCATGCCTGGTAGAGAACCTGGGATTCGATACTCGGCCCCGCCAGCCGCGCCCCCGAACGGTATTGGACGGTCGGTGTCCCATTCCGCTGCTGCGCAGACGGCTTGCGGTCGTTCGGCACAGATTTCATGCCTTCTCCCCTGGTCGCCGATACCCGTCGCCGTTGACGGATACGTAAGTTCAACCTTGGAGTACCCGCCACGCTCGTGTGTCGCTGATGGTGGCATCGGCCCCAAGTCGTTATGCCCGGTGCCCGAATCGTTACCGGCGGGTCGGATCAGCCGAAATCGAGGTCGTCCAGCTCCTCCACCACGGTGACCTTGCGCTTGCGGCCACCCCGCATCCGGCCGATGCCCCGGCGACCGCCGGTGTCCGCGTTGCCGGAGGGCAGGATCCGCTGCGGCGCCACCCGGGGGCGGGCCGCCTGTGTCGGCGGCGGCGCCACCCGCGGTTCCACGGGGTCGGACACGACGAGGGGCGCCCGGGGCGGCGGGGCCGCAACCACGGGCCGTGGTGCCGCGGCCACAGTGTGCGGTGCCACGGCCACAGTGTGCGGTGCCGCGGCCACGACAGGCGGTGCCGGGACGGCGGTGGGCGGGGCGATCGGTTCGAAGACCCGTTCGCCGCGGGGCAGGCCGGTGTCCCGCAGATCCACGTCGTCGAGCCCGGTCACCCACCGCAGCCGGTGGTCGAGACCGCGGTCCTGCAGCTCGGCCCAGATCTCGTCGTGCCACGCCCCGGGCTCGCCGCTCCCGAACCCCCGGGAATTCGCGCTGACCCACACCACGTCCTCGGACGGGCGGCGGCCCGCGATGTCCAGGACCGTCAGCCAGTTCACCGTGGCCGTGTAGCCGCGTCGCTTCCGGTCCACATACGGGCGGCGGCGCTGCAGTTCACGGGCGGCGATCTCGAGGTGCGAGGTGTACGCCGGCTCGATCACGTCGCAGCCCATCGCCTCCAGCTGCCGGGCCAGCGAGTCGACGTAGCCGTCGGCCTTGGCCCGCGCGGCGTCCACGAACGCCGACAGGTCGTCGCGGAGCCCGAGCCGGTCGTACATCCGTGCCTGGACGGTGAGGGCCTCGATCATCGCGACCGACTCCCGCTGGTACCGGTGGGCGACCTCGACGAGGACGAGACGGGGGACGAGCACTCGGCTGCCCCGGTCGAGGGCGTCGCGGACGAACGTCTCGAAGCGCGCGTCTCGCGTGACGGCCGAGGTATCGAGAACAATCAGCATTGATCGATTCTCACCGAACGCGTCGGCAGCGCCAGGGAAGTTGCTGAGTCGTTACCGAAACACCCAACCAGTCGGTATCGCAGCACCCGCCGGGGCATTGCCGCCCGGTTGCCGGGCGGCCGTCTCAGTGGATCTTGAAGATCACCGCGCGCTGCACGACGAAGTTGATGACCGTCGCCGTGCCCTGCGCGATGACGAACGCGAGCGGCAGACGCCACCATTCGTCGGGGAATGCGTGGTACATCACCCAGTTGAGGCCCACCTGCACCGCAAACGTGACGGCGTACAGGATCACGACGGCGACGAAGCGGGCGCGGCTCGGTTCGGCCTTGAACGTCCACCGGCGATTGATCAGGTACGCGGTGGTGGTGCCCGCGATGAAACTGATCGACTTCGCCACGTTGACGGGCAGCCCGACCACCTCGAACAGCAGGAAGTACAGGCCGAAGTCGACGACCGCCGACAGTCCACCGGTCAGGACGAAACGGACGATCTGCGTCTTCAGGTCCAGTGCGTCGTCGGCGATGTTCTCGGTGACGGGGATCTCGACGGGGAGCGGAACGTGAGGTTCGTGCTCGTGACTCGGCGGGGTTTCTGACACGACGACGAGGCTAGCGCCCCGTGAGTACTTCTTAACCGCCCGCGGTTAACAAGTACTCACAGGCGGTAGCCTCTATGCCGATGTCCACGACAGCAGAAGAGACGCCCACCCAGGCGCTCCCCACACAGACCCGCACCCTCACCGGCTGGGGACGCACCGCGCCCACCACCGCGCAGGTGCTGTCCACTCCCGACGTGGAGGTGATCGCGCAAGCGGTCGCCCAGGTCGCGGAGCAGAACGAGTCGAAGCCGGCTCACCTGCAGCGTGGGGTGATCGCCCGTGGCCTCGGCCGCTCCTACGGCGACCCGGCGCAGAACGCCGGTGGCCTGGTCATCGACATGAACGCGCTGAACCGGATCCATCGCATCGACCGCGACACCCACCTCGTGGAGGTCGACGCCGGCGTCAACCTGGATCAGCTGATGAAGGCGGCGCTGCCGTTCGGCCTGTGGGTTCCGGTGCTGCCGGGCACCCGGCAGGTCACCATCGGCGGTGCCATCGGCTCCGACATCCACGGCAAGAACCATCACAGCGCCGGCAGCTTCGGCAACCATGTGGTGTCGCTGGACCTGCTCACCGCCGACGGCAAGGTGCGGACGCTGACGCCGAAGGGCGGCCGCAACGACCCCAAGGGCGCCCTGTTCTGGGCGACGATCGGCGGCATGGGCCTGACGGGCATCATCCTCAAGGCGACCATCAAGATGACGCCGACCGAGACGGCGTATTTCATCGCCGACGGCGACGTCACCCAGACGCTCGACGAGACCATCGCGCTGCACAGCGACGGCAGCGAGGCCAACTACGAGTACTCGAGCGCCTGGTTCGACGCCATCGCCGCGCCCCCGAAGCTGGGGCGGGCCGCGGTCTCCCGGGGCTCGCTGGCGAAGCTCGACCAGTTGCCGGCGAAGTTGCAGAAGAATCCGCTGGCGTTCGACGCGCCGCAGCTGCTGACGTTCCCGGACGTGTTCCCGAACGGCCTGGCCAACAAGTTCAACTTCTCGATGATCGGCGAGTTGTGGTTCCGGAAGTCCGGCACCTACCGCGACAAGGTTCAGAACTTGACGCAGTTCTACCACCCGCTCGACATGTTCGGTGAGTGGAACCGCGCCTACGGGTCGAACGGATTCCTGCAGTACCAGTTCGTGGTGCCGACCACCGCGGTCGAGGAGTTCAAGGCGATCATCCGCGACATCCAGACGTCGGGGCACTACTCGTTCCTCAACGTGTTCAAGCTGTTCGGCGAGGGCAACCAGGCGCCGCTGAGCTTCCCGATCCCGGGCTGGAACATCTGCGTCGACTTCCGCATCAAGCCCGGCCTGAACGAGTTCGTCACCGAACTCGACAAGCGGGTCCTGAAATTCGGCGGCCGTCTCTACACGGCCAAGGATTCGCGGACCACCGCCGAGACGTTCCACGCCATGTACCCGCGGATCGACGAGTGGATCGCCACCCGCCGCAAGTACGACCCCACCAATGTCTTCGCCTCCGATATGTCCAGAAGGTTGGAACTGTAGTGATCAACGCTGTCGGGAACCCCCAGACCCTCCTGCTGCTCGGTGGCACCTCCGAGATCGGTCTCGCGATCTGCGAGGAGTACCTGAAGAAGGCGCCGATGCGGGTGATCCTCGCCGCGCTGCCCGGCGACCCCGGGCGCGACGGCGCGGTGGCCCAGCTGAAGGCGGCAGGCGCCAACGCCGTCGACGTCATCGACTTCGACGCCGTCGACACCGAGAGCCACCCGAAGGTCATCGACGACGCCTGGGCGAAAGGCGACGTCGACGTCGCCATCGTCGCGTTCGGCCTGCTCGGCGATGCCGAGGAACTGTGGCAGAACCAGCGCAAGGCCGTCCAGATCGCCGAGGT
The DNA here is from genome assembly GCF_029269925.1 of Rhodococcus sp. T2V. Lineage (NCBI taxonomy): Bacteria > Bacillati > Actinomycetota > Actinomycetes > Mycobacteriales > Nocardiaceae > Rhodococcus > Rhodococcus sp. T2V. The sequence continues at coordinate 139,281 of NZ_JARJBD010000006.1, read as the reverse complement.
CAACTACACCGCGGCCGTGTCCGTCGGCGTCCTGGTCGGCGAGAAGATGAAGGCACAGGGCTTCGGCCAGATCATCGCCATGTCGTCCGCCGCGGGCGAGCGCGTGCGCCGCTCCAACTTCGTGTACGGCTCCACCAAGGCCGGACTCGACGGCTTCTACCTCGGACTCGGTGAGGCCCTGCGCGAGTTCGGTCCGCGCGTCCTCGTCATCCGTCCCGGCCAGGTCCGCACCCGCATGTCCGCGGACGTGAAGGAAGCCCCGCTGACGGTGAACAAGGAAGACGTGGCCAAGCTCGCCGTCACGTCGGCGGAGAAGGGCAAGGATCTCGTCTGGGCGCCCGGCGCATTCCGGTACGTGATGATGATCCTGCGGCACATCCCGCGACCGATCTTCAAGAAGCTGCCCATCTAAGCTTCGCCCTCGTGACGGAAGCAGACGTAGCACCGGCCCGACGGTCCCTGTCGACAGCTGTCGAAATGCTACTGGGGGCCGTCGTGGCAGCGGTGGTGGCAGCGGTCGGACTGTTCGCGTTCGGGCGGGTGCAGTGGCCGGCGTTCAACTCGTCCAACGTGACCCAGGCCGTCACGACGGTCGGCCAGGTCGTGGCCATCGCGGGTATCGCGGTGTCGGTGCTGCTGGTCCGGCTGCACCGGGCCACGCGGTTCGCCCGGCTGCTGTCGTGGGCGAGCCTGTCCGGCTTCGTCACCGTCACACTCGGTCTGCCGCTGGCCGCGACCAAGCTGTACCTGCACGGCGTCTCCGTCGACCAGGAGTTCCGCACCGAATACCTCACGCGGCTGACGGACTCGGCCGCACTGCGCGACATGACGTACGCCGACCTGCCGCCGTACTACCCGGCCGGCTGGTTCTGGGCGGGTGGGCGCGTCGCCAACCTCCTCGGCATGGACGGCTGGGAAGCGTTCAAGCCGTACGCCATCGGATCCCTCGCCGTCGCCGCCGTCGTGGCACTGGTGTTGTGGAGCAACCTGATCCGGCACGACCTCGCCATCGTGGTATCCCTCGCGACGACGGCCCTCGTCCTGGCCTACGGTTCGCCCGAACCGTACGGCGCCGTCATCACCCTGCTGATCGGCCCCGCGCTCGTCCTCGCCTGGGGCGGCCTGAATCGTGCCGACGGACGGGGCGGTTGGGGTGCCGTGATCGGCACCGGACTGTTCCTCGGTCTCGCCGCCACGTTCTACACGCTGTATCTCGGTCTCGCCGCCTTCGCGATCACCCTGCTGGCACTGCTGGCGGCTGCGCTGCGGGTGCGCGACCGGAAGTCGTGGCGGGCGGCGGTCGACCCGCTGGTCCGGCTGATCGTGATCGCCGCCGTGTCCGGGCTCCTCGCCCTGACCGTGTGGCTGCCGTATCTGCTGAAGGTCGTGGGCGGTTCGCCCGCCGCGTCGGGAACCGCGCTGCACTACCTGCCCGAGGCGGGCGCACAGCTGCCGTTGCCGATGATCCACTTCTCCCTCACCGGGGCGCTGTGTCTGCTCGGCACCATCTGGCTCGTCGCCCGCGCGTCGACGTCACGACGCGCGCAGGCCCTCGGCGTCGGAGTGGTGGCCATCTACCTGTGGTCGCTGTTGTCGATGGCGTTCACGGTGCTCGGCAGCACCCTGCTCTCGTTCCGGCTCGAGCCCGTGCTGATCGTCCTGCTCGGCGCGGCAGGCGTCTTCGGATTCGTCGAATTCGCGGGGTGGCTCGTGCTCGCGACCAGCGACAACCCGCGGGTCAAGGGTGCGGTCCTGGTGATCGGCGTGCTGGGTGCGCTGTCGTTCGTCCAGAACATCCCGAAATTCCTCGACTCCGACATCGCCGTCGCCTACACCGACACCGACGGCAACGGCGAACGCGCCGACCAGCGCCCACCCGGTGCCGCCGCCCACTACGCGGCGGTCGACGAGCTCATCCGGGCGCAGGTCCCCCGCGACCGCGACGACACGGTGGTCCTCACCGCCGACACCAGCTTCCTCAGCTTCTACCCCTACCTCGGGTTCCAGGCGCTGACGTCACATTACTCGAATCCCTTGGCGGACTTCGCCGGACGCGCCCGGACCATCGCGGAGTGGAGCGAGCTCGAGACACCCGACCAGCTGGTGGCCGCACTCGACGCGGCGCCGTGGCGGGCGCCCGACGCGTTCGTGTTCCGGCAGGGCCCCGACGGATACACGCTGCGGCTCGCCGAGGACGTGTATCCCAACGACCCCAACGTGCGCCGCTACACCGTCACGTTCCCGAAGGAACTGTTCGACGACCCGCGATTCACGGTGTCGGAGACCGGGCCGTTCGTCGTCGTCACAAGAAACTGATCGGTCTGTTCACGTTTACTCGGCCCTGCTCGCGGGAACACCGCAGCCAATCAGGGAGGCGGGTATTTTCCGCGCCCCGAGGGGAATTGTCGGGTCGTCGCGAGGAGCGGTCATGCCGGATGCAGTGCAGTCTCGACGTGCCGGAAGCGGTGCCGAAGACTATCTCCTCGGCACCGCTCCCGGTGAGGTGATCGTGCATGCCGGACTCGCAACGACGATCGGAGCGATCGTCGGTGTCTACGTCGGGCACTGGGCGCTTTTCGTGGTCGCAGTGCTCGGCGCCGCCGTGTTCGTCGCCGGCGACGTCGTCGTCCATATGAGTCGACAAAGGTCGCCGGACCTCAGTCCGGCGACCCCTGTCAGGCACCCTGTCGGGCGGGCTGCCTAGTTGAGCTTCTGCGGCACACCGTAAGTCATGACGGTGTCACCGTTCGACGTGACCGCCATGGCGTACGGACGGATGGTGACCGGCCCGATAGCACCGGAGATGGAGCCGTGAACTCCCTGCATCCTGACCACAGCCGCCGATCCGTCGAACTCCTGGCCCTCGAGGATCGGAACCGTGGTGATGCCACCGGGCTCCAGGTCGATGTCCAGTTCCTGCGACGGAATGATGTCACCGGCGAGCTCCGCGTTGGTCCCTGCGTTCAGGTCCAGCGTGAAGTCCGGGACGAGTCCCAGGTTGATTCCATTGCTCGACCCGATCGCGAAACCGAGGCCGGGCGTGTTCAGGACGATCGTCGCGCCCGCCAGTGCGACCGGGTAACCGATCTGATAGCCGACGGTGAGCTGAGTGCCCTCGAACTCCTCCGAATTCGGCCCGGTGATGGCGACCCCCGCGTAGCCGTTGTGGAAGAACTCCACGCTGGTGGGAACGCCGTCCAGCGGCGGTACCGTCTGATACACCGTGTCGCCCTGAACGACTTCGATGCGATTTCCTCGTGCATCGATCACGGAACTGGAATTGTCCACGCCGGCCGACGCCGAGCCATTGCCCATGACCATGGCAAGCGTTGCGATGCCTGCGACTGCGACTGTCCGTGTGAAGCGTTTGAACCCAAATCGAGATGTGCTGATGTCCGTCATGCCGACCCCATTCAGAATGCACTGCAACCGATACGGAAAAGCATGCTGAGCGTAACCAGTGGGGCAGAAGAATATCCTTGTATTGATCAGAAGTTCACAAATCAACTTGATGTGATACATGCAACAATTACCCGATCGCAACCCGGGAAGCTCTCAGCGACCTCCGGTACCCTCGACCGATTGACATCGACCCGAGAACCGGAGGCGCTGCTGCGTGACTGAGATACTCACCCCGGTCGAGACGACTCGGCCCGCCGAGAGCACCAGCACCACCGCTCGCCCCGTCCGCTCCCGTTTCCGGCCGCACCCGGCCGATGTCGCAGCGGTCGCCTTCTACGTCGGCCTGGCCGCATTCGTGTTGGCCCGCCAGTGGAAACACCTCGGAACCGGCTATCTGGTGCGCAGCGGCCAGGACCAGACCATGTGGGAGTGGTTCTTCGCGGTCGCCGCACGTTCACTGGTCCATCTGGAGAACCCGCTGTCCAGCGACCTGCAGAACTATCCGCTGGGCGTCAATCTCATGGGCAACACGGCGATGTTCGGCATCAGTATTCCGCTGGCGCCCGTCACACTGTTGTTCGGACCGAACGTCACATTCACCCTGGCACTCACACTTGGCCTGTCGGGCACGGCAATTGCCTGGTATTGGGTCTTCTCACGGCACGTCGTGTCCTCGCAACTCGCGGCGGCCGTCGGCGGCGGCCTGTGCGGTTTCGCACCCGCCCTGATCTCGCACACCAACGGGCATCCCAACTTCGTCGCCCTGTTCCTGCTGCCGTTCATCGCGCTCGCCGTGATCAGGCTGGGCAGCGGCGCGCGACCCGTGCGCGACGGCATCGTGCTGGGACTGCTGATCGCCTACCAGATCTTCCTCGGCGAGGAACCCCTGCTGATCTATGCGCTGGCGTTCACGGTGTTCGGGGTCGCCTACGCGGCGTCGCGCCCGCGGACCGCGTTCGCGGCAGTCAGGCACAGCATCAAGGGTTTTGCGATCGCGGGCGGCGTCGCGCTGGCGATCGCCGCCGTTCCCCTGTGGTGGCAGTTCTTCGGGCCCGACAGCTACCGCGCGATCGAACACGGTCCGGTGGGCAACGACACCGAATCGTTCACCAGCTTCCCGACATCCTCCCTGGCAGGCGAGCCCGGGTCCGCCGAGTTCAGCATGAACGCCACCGAGGAGAACGCGTATTTCGGCTGGCCCCTGCTGATTCTCCTCGGCCTGTCCGCCCTGTGGCTGTGGCGGATGCCGCTCGCGCGCGCCGCGGCCGCGACGGTCGCCGTGATGGGTGTCCTGTCGCTCGGGACGTCGCTGACGATCGGTGGCTGGAACACCGGAATTCCGTTGCCGTGGAAGCTGATCTCCCACCTGCCGCTCCTCGAGTCCGTCCTCGAATCGCGCTTCGCGATGGGCTGTCTGCCCGCCGCCGCGCTGCTGCTCGCGCTGGGCACCGACCGCGCCCTGGCGTCCGCCCGCGAGGGCCAGCGGACCACCACGCTGCTGTGGGCCGGGTGGCTCGCGGTGGCGCTGCTTCCGCTGACGCCGACGCCCCTGGCAGTCGTGCAGCGGGACGCCGCGCCGAACTTCTTCGCCGACGGCACGTGGCGGGACTACGTCACCGACGGTTCCGTCGTCACGGTGCCGCTCCCCTCCCCGGAAAATGCCCGGATGCTGCGCTGGCAGACCGAGCAGGATCTCGCATTCCCCATTGCCGGTGGATATTTCGTCGGCCCGGCCGGCAGCGAGCAACGGGGCAAGTACGGGCCCGACGACCGCCCCACCGCGCTACTGCTCGCGTCCGCGCAGTCGTCCGGCCAGGTGCCGGCCATCGACGACGCGACGAGGGCCCAGGCGCTGACCGACCTGAAGTTCTGGAACGCCGACGTCCTGGTCCTGCCGCACACCCAGAACGATCGCGTCCTGCGGGAGACGGTCCGGCAACTCGTCGGGGCGCCCGCGAAACCCGTCGACGGCGTGTGGCTGTGGGACGTGCGGGCGCTGCGCCACCCGTGAGTACTTGTTAACCGCCGGACGTTAACAAGTACTCACGGGTGACTAACATCGTGCTGTGCCACAACCGCCGCTGCCCGACGTTCAGAGCATCCGCACTTCCCGGCTCATCGCGATCGTCACCGGCCTGATCGGTTTCGTTCTCGCGCTGGCCACCCCGTTCCTGCCGGTGAAGCAGGACGCCGCGACGATCGACTGGCCGCAGAACGGCACCCTCGGCAGCGTCGAGGCGCCCCTGGTCTCGTACACGCCGCTGGCCATGCAGGTGAACGTTCCCTGCTCGGTGTTCACGCAACTCGGGCCCGACGGCGGCACCGTCGTCTCGACCCTCCCGAACCGGGCACCCGACTTCGAGAAGAACGGCCTCGTCGTGAAGGCGGGCGCCGGCGGCACGGTCGACGTCACCCTTCGCGGCAGGTCCCTGATCTCGGCGGGTGCCTCGGACCTCCAGGGCTGCACCGGTCTCACCGTCACGTCCGACTACCAGCGGACGTCGGCCGAGGTCACGGGCACCGCCGAACCGCTCGCCGGTTCCGTCGAGGGCGACCAGCGACCGCAGATGGTCGGCCTGTTCACCGACCTGCAGGGGGCGGCGCCCGCCGACCTGAATGTGCACGTCGACCTCGACTCCCGGTTCTCGTCGAGCCCGTCGCTGCTCAAACTGCTGGCGATGATCGTGTGCGTCCTCGCGACGCTGACGTCGCTGTACGCGCTGCACCGCGTGGACGGCATCGACGGCAGGCGCGCCCGCCGCTTCCTGCCTGCGCACTGGTGGAAGTTCACCGGCGTCGACGCCGTCGTGATCGGGACGCTGCTGCTGTGGCACGTGGTGGGCGCGAACACGTCCGACGACGGCTATCTCCTGGGCATGGCGCGGGTGTCGGAGCATTCCGGCTACATGGCCAACTACTTCCGCTGGTTCGGCGTTCCCGAGGCGCCGTTCGGCTGGTCGTACGAACTGCTCGCGGCGCTGGCGAAGGTGAGCACGGCGAGCATGTGGATGCGACTGCCGACGCTGCTCGCGGCGCTGCTCTGCTGGATGGTGATCAGCCGGGAGGTCATTCCCCGCCTCGGTGTCGCCGTGCGCCGCAACAGGACTGCCCTCTGGACCGGTGGCCTGGTCTTCCTGGCGTTCTGGTTGCCGTACGACAACGGGTTGCGCCCCGAACCGGTCATCGCGCTCGGCGCCCTCCTCACGTGGTGTTCCATCGAACGGGCCATCGCCACCGGACGACTGCTTCCCGGTGCCGTCGCCGTGCTGATCGCCGCGTTCTCCCTCGCCGCCGGTCCGTCCGGGCTGATCTGCATCGCGGCCCTGATAGCGGGTGCGCGGCCGATCCTGCAGATCATCATCGCGCGCGGCCACCGGGTGGGATTCGCGTCCCAGATCCTGCCGATCCTCGCCGCGGGAACGGTCGTGATGGTGGCCGTCTTCGCGGATCAGACACTCGCGACCGTGCTCGAGTCGACGCGCGTCCGCACCGCCCTCGGGCCCAACGTGGCCTGGTTCGACGAGCGGCTGCGCTGGGATTCGCTGATGGGGATCTCCCCGGACGGCTCGCTGGCCCGCCGGTTCGGTGTGTTCGTGATGCTGCTGTGCGTCGTGGTCTGCGTGATGCTGATCCTGCGCAAGGGGAAGGTGCCCGGGACCGCGATCGGGCCGTCGCGCCGCATCCTCGGCATCGTGTTCGCGTCGCTGCTGCTGATGATGTTCACGCCCACCAAGTGGACCCACCACTTCGGGGTGTACGCGGGGCTCGCGGGTTCGGTCGCGGTGCTCGCCGCGGTCGGGGTGGGGGCGGCCAGTATCCGCTCGAAACGCAACCGCACGCTGTTCGCCGCGGGTGTCCTGTTCATCCTCGCCGTCGCGTTCACCAGTTCCAACGGCTGGTGGTACGTCTCCAGCTACGGCGTCCCGTGGTGGGACAAGCCGCCGATGATCGCGGGCAAGGGCTTCTCCACGCTGTTCCTGGGACTCACGGTCCTCACGCTGCTCCTCGCTGCCTGGTACCACGTCCGCGAACCGTACGAGAACGGTAAGAAGCCCAACGGCAAGCGCGCCCGGATGCTCGCGCCGTCGCCGCTGACCGTCGCGGCCGGTGCCGTCGTCCTGTTCGAGGTGCTGTCGCTGCTGAAGGGGGCCGTCGCGCAGTACCCGGGGTACTCGATCGCGAAGGCCAACATCGAATCGGTCACCGGCGGCACGTGTGCGCTGGCCGACGAGGTCCTCGTCGAAACCGACCCGACCGCCGCCCTGCTGCAGCCGCTCACCCCGATCACCGACCAGAGCGGTGCGGGCGCGTTCGGCACGACGTCCGCGGAGGGCTTCACGCCCAACGGCATCGCCGCCGACCTCACCGCCGACTCCGAGAAGATCGCCACCGGCGGCGCCAACACCGTCGACACCGAAACCGACGAGACGACGACGGGCACCAGTTCCGGCACCGGTGGCGGCACCGAGGCCACTGCCGGAGTCAACGGCAGCACCGTGACGCTGCCGTTCGGCCTCGACCCCGCCCGAACCCCGGTCCTCGGCAGTTACCAGCAGGGCGGGGAGCAGAAACCCGCCTCCCTCACCACCGGCTGGTACGGGCTGCCCGACCGCAGCGACGACGCACCGATCCTCACGATCTCGGCGGCCGGACGCATCCGGTCGGTCGACGCGGACGGCGTCGTCACCCCCGGCCAGAGCCTGAAGGTCGAGTACGGGGTCACCGGTCCCGACGGGTCCGTCACCGCGCTCGGCACCGTCGACCCGATCGACATCGGACCGTCCCCGTCGTGGCGCAACCTGCGCGTGCCGCTCGATCAACTGCCCGCCGAGGCGAACACGGTCCGGCTCGTCGCGGACGACCCGGACACCGACCCCGGCCAGTGGCTGGCGGTCACGCCACCCCGCGTGCCGAAGATGCAGACCCTGCAGACCGTCGTCGGGTCCAGCGACCCCGTGCTCCTCGACTGGGCCGTCGGGCTCGCATTCCCCTGCCAGCGGCCCTTCGACCACCGGTACGGCGTCGCCGAGGTCCCGCAGTGGCGGGTCCTGCCCGACCGCATCGGCGCCGAGTCCACGAATGCCTGGCAGGACAAGTTCGGCGGCGGCCCGCTGGGCTGGACCGACCAGTTGCTGTCGGCGAGCACCCTGGCCACCTACCTGTCGAACGACTGGGACCGCGACTGGGGTTCGCTCGAGCGGTACACGCCGCTGGACGAGTCGGCGACGCCCGCCGAGGTCGAATCCGAACAGGTGACCAGGTCGGGTACCTGGTCGGCCGGACCGGTGCGTTACTACTAGAACCGCCCCTACCCTCTGGTAGGCGGCAATATGCCTCCTCAGGTTCCTGACATACCATCGACAACCGTGCCCGACGCTCTGACAACTTCCGTCTCCGATCCCGAAGCCACTTCGCCGCCTGCTCGCCAGGACCGGCGGAGTGAGTACCGGACCGCTCGTCTGATCGCCATCGTCACCGGCCTCATCGGGTTCGTGCTGGCGGTGGCCACCCCGTTCATGCCGGTGCAGCAGACCACCGCAGCGGTGAACTGGCCGGAGAACGGCGTCGTCGGCGACCTCGAGGCACCGCTGGTGTCGCAGGTCCCGATCGACCTGTCGGCGTCGATCCCGTGTTCGGCGGTGGCCGGGCTTCCCCCGCAGGGCGGAATCCTGCTGGCCACGGCCCCCGCGCAGGGCGAGGGTGCAGCACTCAACGCAATGTTCGTGCGGGTGTCGGACAAGTCCGTGGACGTGCTCGACCGCAACGTCACCATCGCCACGGCGCCCCGCGAACAGGTGCAGTCGGGCGCCTGCAGCGAGATCCGCATCACATCGAACATCGACGCGACGTCCGCCGAGTTCGTGGGCCTGACCACCCCGGCCGGCGACCCGATCGCCGGTTCCCTCACCGGTGACCTCCGCCCGCAGGTGGTGGGCGTGTTCAGCGACCTCCGCGACGGGGCAGCGCCGGCCGGTCTGTCGTTCACGATGAACGTGGACTCCCGGTTCTCGTCGAGCCCCACGCTGATCAAGCTCGTCGCGATGATCGTGGCTCTCCTCGCCACGGCGATCGCCCTGGTCGCCCTCGGCCGCCTCGACGGCACGGACGGGCGCGGGCACCGCAACTTCCTGCCGTCGCACTGGTGGAAGTTCACCGGACTCGACACGATCGTCGTGGGCACGCTGGTGCTGTGGCACTTCATCGGCGCGAACACCTCCGACGACGGCTATCTGCTCACCATGGCCCGGGTCTCCGACCACGCCGGCTACATGGCCAACTATTTCCGCTGGTTCGGCGTCCCCGAGGCGCCGTTCGGCTGGTATTACGACGTCCTGGCGGCGATGGCCAAGATCTCGACGGCCAGCCCGTTCATGCGACTGCCCGCCCTGATCGCCGGGATCCTGTGCTGGATGGTGATCAGCCGGGAGGTCGCTCCGCGCCTCGGCCGGTCGGTCCGGCGCAACAAGGTGGCGCTGTGGACCGGCGGACTCGTGTTCCTCGCGTTCTGGCTGCCCTACAACAACGGTCTGCGACCCGAGCCCATCGTGGCGCTCGGCGCCCTGCTCACGTGGTGCTCCATCGAGCGTTCCATCGCGACCGGACGTCTCCTTCCCGCGGCCGTCGCCGTCCTGATCGGCGCGTTCACACTCGCGGCCGCCCCGACGGGTCTGATGTGTGTGGCCGCCCTGCTCGCCGGCGCCCGCCCGCTCGTCCGGATCGTCGTCAAACGCCACCGCCAGGTGGGGACGCTGCCGCTGCTGGCGCCGATCGCGGCGGCGGGCACGATCGTCCTGGTGGTCGTGTTCGCCGACCAGACCATCGCCGGAGTGATGGAGGCCACCCGGGTCCGCACCCTGATCGGCCCGAACCTCGAGTGGTACAAGGACTTCCTGCGCTACTACTACCTGTTCGTCCCGACCGTCGACGGTTCCGTGGCGCGCCGCTTCGCGTTCCTGACGATGATCCTGTGCCTGCTGACGACGCTGTTCATCCTGTTGCGCCGCAGGCGGATTCCCGGTGCCGCCACCGGACCGTCGTGGCGCCTGCTCGGTGTCGTGTTCGGCACGATCTTCTTCATGATGTTCAACCCCACCAAGTGGACCCACCACTTCGGGGCGTACGCCGGCATCGCCGGTTCGCTGGCCGCGCTGACCGCCGTTGCTGTGTCGGCGTCCGCGCTGCGCTCGCGCCGCAACCGGACGATCTTCGTGGCCGGACTGCTGCTCATGCTGGCGTTGACGTTCGCGGGCATCAACGGCTACTGGTACGTCTCGAGCTACGGCGTGCCGTGGTTCGACAAGACCGTCTCGATCGGCGGCCGCCAGTCCAACACGTTCTTCCTCGTCCTGTTCGGGCTGGCCGTCGCGCTGGCCGCCTGGCAGTACCTGCGTGAGGGATTCGCCGCGCCACCCGTCCGCGCCAACACCGAGAAGGGCAGGCGGATCAGGAAATTCGCGGCCGCCCCGCTCACCGTTGTCGCCGGCATCATGGTGCTGTTCGAAGTCCTCTCCCTCCTCAAGGGCGCCGTCTCCCAGTACCCGGCGTACTCGCTGGCCCGCTCCAACTTCGACTCCCTCACCGGGCAGACGTGCGGGCTCGCCGAGGACGTCCTCGTCGAAGGCGACACCAACAGCGGAAACCTCACTCCCATCAACGATCCCGCGCAGCCGCTCGCGAACCCCGCCGACCCGCTCGGCGGAGCGAACCCCGTCGGATTCTCGCCCAACGGGGTGCCGTCCGACCTGACCGCCGACTACGTCGAGGTCAAGCAGGGCATGGGCAACACCGACAACCAGAGCGTCGGGCCCAGCTTCGAGACCGGATCGAGCGCCGGAACCAGCGGCGGCACCGGAAATGTCGGCGTCAACGGCAGCACCGCCAAGCTGCCGTTCGGACTCGACCCGGCCACGACACCCGTCATGGGCAGCTACCAGGAAGGCGTGCAGGAGCCGGCGACGCTGTCGTCCAGCTGGTACGCCCTCCCCGAACGCACCGACGACACCCCGCTGATCGTCATGTCCGCCGCGGGCCGCATCTGGTCGGTCGACGCGACCGGCGCCCTCACCTACGGTCAGTCGCTGCTCCTCGAATACGGCAAGCGTCAGCCCGACGGCACCGTCCAGGCCCAGGGCACCTACCTGCCCAAGGACATCGGGCCCGCACCGTCGTGGCGCAACCTGCGCGTGCCGATCAGCGAACTGTCCCCCGACGCCGACTCCGTGCGGATCGTCGCCAACGACCCCAACCTCACCGGCGATCAGTGGCTGGCGTTCACCCCGCCGCGGGTTCCGAAGCTCGAGACCCTCAACTCGACGATCGGCAGCTCGCAGCCCGTGCTGCTGGACTGGGCCGTCGGACTGCAGTTCCCGTGCCAGCGCCCGTTCGACCACCAGTACGGTGTCGCGGAGATGCCGAACTACCGCATCCTCCCCGACCGTCCGCTGGCCGTCAGCTCCACCGACACCTGGCAGTCCGCGGAGAACGGTGGCCCCCTCGGCTTCACCGAACTGCTCGCCAGCGCCACCGCCATCCCCACCTACATGCGGGACGACTGGGGACGTGACTGGGGCTCCCTCGAGCGCTTCGACCGGTACTTCCCGGACGCCACCGCGGCCACCGTCGACACCGAGACCGCCACCCGGTCCGGACTGTGGAAGCCGGGCACACTGCGGGTGTACCCCACCCCGTAGCGGTCTCGGGAGGCGGAGTTGTCCACAACTTTCCGTCCATCCACAGGCCAATTTCCGACCTGGGCTTTTCGACTGCGGACCGCTGCGCCCGGGGCAGGCTCGGACCCATGCGAACCGAAAGCTGGGCCGAAGACCTCCCCGGGACAACCGCTGCCGGCCGCGACGGAGTGGTCCGAGCGGCTGTCCTGGAACGGCTGGGGGTCGCCAAGGGCACCATCGCCGCGCGCTGCCGTGACGGTGGTCCCTGGCAGCGGATCCTCCCCGGCGTCGTCCTCCTGCACGACGGGCCACCGACGACGCTGCAGCGCAACCTGGCGGCGCTCGAATACGGCGGCCCGGACGCGCTCCTGTCGGGTCACGCCGCGCTGGCCGCGCTCGGCTACCCGTCGTCACCGCCCCGGAACGACGTGCTGCTGCTCATCCCGTCCACCCGGCATCGCCGGGACTGGTCGTACGTGAAGGTCGAGCGGACGCGGCACCTGCCCGCACCCGTCCACCGGGGGCTCCTGCGCCTCGCTCCGCCACCGCGCAGTCTTCTGGACGCCGGACGTCGCATGCTCACGGCTGACGCCTGTCACGCGCTCCTGACCGAGGGAATCCGGCGCGGCGACGTGACGGTAGACGAACTGGTCCGCGACATCGCACACGGCCCCGACCGCGGAAGCCACCTGCCGCGGGCAGTCCTGCGCGAACTGACGGAAGACGCGCATTCCGCCGTCCGGGTCCACGCGCGGAATGTGTATGCGACGAGCGAGCTTCCGCCGATGCGGCACGACGTGGACGTGCTGTCCGCCGCCGGGCTGTGGATCGCCCGACCCGACGGCTGGCTGGACGACGTCGCCGTCGCCTGGGAGATCGACTCGCCGAAGTACCACTTCTCACCCGAACTGCACGAGGCGACGAGGCAGCGGCGGGCACGGATGCACCGTGAGGGAATCGTCGTCGTGACACACCTGCCGGAGCAGCTCCGGGGCGACCCGTCGACCGTTCTCGCCGACCTGCGTGCCGCGTACACGCTGGCCGCGTCGCGTCCCCGGCCGCCGGTGTTCGTGCACACCGAGACGCACCTGCGGTCGGCATGACCGCCGATCGCAGGTGCGGGAACGAACTACAACGGCATCAGGTCGTGCTTGCGCGGATTGCGCTGCACCGCCTTGTCGCGCAGCATCGTCAGCGCCTTGCGGATCTCGAGACGGGTGGTGGCGGGCTCGATGACGGCGTCGATGTATCCGCGCTCCGCAGCGATGTACGGCGTCGCGATGTTCTCGTTGTAGAAGTTGATCAACTGCCGGCGGACGGCGGGCGCGTTCTCACCCGCGGCCTCGATCTGCCTGCGACCGATGAGGTCGACAGCGCCCTCGGCGCCCATCACCGCGATGCGGGCGGTCGGCCACGCGAAGTTGATGTCGGCGCCCAACTGCTTCGAGCCCATGACAGCGTAGGCGCCGCCGTAGGCCTTGCGGATCACGACGGTCACCTTCGGCACAGTGGCCGTCACGAACGCGAAGATGAACCGGCCACCGCGCTTGATGACACCGATCCGCTCCTGCTCGAGCCCGGGAAGGAATCCCGGGGTGTCGACCGCGAACACCAGCGGGATGTCGAAGGCGTCACAGATGCGGATGAAATGCGCGGCCTTGTCCGAGGCCTTCGCGTCCAGCGCACCCGCCGCGACCAGCGGCTGGTTCGCGATCACCCCGACCGTGCGGCCGTCGACGCGGGCGAAGCCGGTGATGATGTTCAGCGCCACCTGCCCGCCGATCTCGTGGAACTCGCCGTCGTCGAAGATCCGCAGCAGGATGTCGTGCATGTCGTAGCCGGCGTTGTCGGCGTCCGGGATGAACGTGTCCAGATCGCGGTCGGAGTCCGTGATCTCCGGTTCGAGACCCGGATTGACGACCGGCGGCTTCTCCATGCAACTCGACGGCAGGAAGCTCAGGTACTTGCGCACCCACTCGAACGCGGCCTTCTCGTCGGGCGCCACATGGTGCAGGTTGCCGTACTGGGCCTGGTTCCGGGCACCACCGAGTTCGTCGAGGCTGACGTCCTCGCCGGTGATCTTCCGGACCACCTCGGGCCCGGTGACGAACATGTACGACTCCTCGGTGGCCACCAGGACGTCGGTGTTGATCGGCGCGTACACCGCACCGCCCGCGCACTTGCCGAGAATCATCGAGATCTGCGGGCACATTCCCGACAGCGGCTCCTGCCGACGGCCCAGTTCCGCGTACCAGGCCAGCGACGTCACCGCGTCCTGAACCCGAGCTCCGCCGGAGTCGTTGATGCCGACACACGGGCAGCCGATCTTCGCGGCGAACTCCATGATCGCGGCGACCTTGCGGCCGAACATCTCGCCGACGGAACCACCGAACACGGTCTGATCGTGCGAGAACACCGCGACCGGGCGCCCCTCGACGGTCCCGTGGCCGGTGACGACGCCGTCGCTGTACAGCGCATTCGGGTCACCGGGCTGGCGCATCAGACCGCCGACCTCGATGAAACTCCCCGGGTCGAGGAGCATGTCGATGCGTTCGCGTGCGCTCGGAATGCCCTTCTTCGCGCGCTTGGCAATAGCCTGCTCGCCCGCGGGTTCCTTTGCCGTTTCCAGCTTTTCGCGCAGTTCGGCAAGCTTCTCTGCGGTCGTGGTGGTCACTGATGCGCTCCGGTTCCGGCGGCCTGGATCGCCGCCAGCTTCTTGGTGAGGTCGGCACCGACCTTCGCGATGTACGGCTCGTCGACGATCTGGATGTGATCGCCGCCCACGTGGATGATCTCCAGGTTCTTCACCGCGTCGCCCCAGCCGCCGTCCGGCTTCCGGGTCTTGAACGCGGGCTCCAGGTTCATCACGTCGTCGTGGTAGCGATCGGCCATGTACAGGACGACGTCGCCGTCGTACTGCTCGAGTTCGGCGGTCTGGATGGCACGGTTGTCGAGCCACGACGTCCGCTGGTGCTCGATGATTCCGCCCGGAATCTTGGTGCCACTCAGCTTGAGCAGTTCCGTCAGGATCTTGATCTGCTCCTCATCGCTCTCCGCCGCAGCGAGCTTGTCGTACGGCAGCGGGTAGTCGACGTTGTACGTCTTCTTCGCGAACGCCGCGTACCGCTGCCAGCGCTTACGGATCTCGTCGGGAGTGTCCTCGACCTTCTCCCCGGCCATGACCGTGTCGATCAGGCCGACGATCCGGACGTCCGCGCCCGACTCGCGCAGCAGCTTCGCCACCGCGTAGGCCAGCACACCGCCCAGCGACCAGCCGTACAGCACGTACGGCCCATCGCCCTGGATCTCGCGGATCAACGGCAGGTACTCCGCCGCCCGGACATCGATCGGCCCCTCGGTGCGCTCGAACCCGTACATCGGCGTGCCCTCGGGCAGACGCTTCAGCAGCGGCTCGTACGCGACCGTCGAACCACCGGCCGGGTGGAACACGAACACGGGGACGGCGTCGGATCCCTCCGGGCGAGCCCGCAGCGCGCGGACCAGCCCGTCGATCTTGCCGGAATCCTCGAGGAAACCGCGCACCACATTGGCCAGTTCCTCGATCGTGGTCGAGTCGAGGACGTCGTCGAACGTGATCTCGCCGTTCGCGCGCTCCGACAACCGGGCCGCCAGCTTCTCCGCCGTCTCGTCGTTCAGGATCGGCAGCGTGTTGAAGATGCCCTTGGCGGACTCGCCGGTGACGACGGCCCACGTGGCGAACGTCAGGCGCTCGGCCGCGTCGCGCGGCGGAACGTCGGTGGTGGTCGCGTCGGCGAACGCTTCCTTGCTGTCCACGGCGTTTTCCTCGGGCGCAGCCTCCGGGACAGGGGTGGCCGCGATGATCGCCTCGGCCTCCGCCTCCACGGACGTGTCCTCGGCGTCGAGCGGGGCCGCGGAATCACGGTCGGCCTCCGCGGCCTCTGCATCACGGTCGGCCTCCGCGGCCTCCGCATCACGGTCGGCCTCCGCGGCCTCCGCCGCTTCCTTCTCGGCCTTCTGCTGGTCCGCCAGCGCCTGCACCTCTTCGCGGTTCTCGACCGCGTAGCGCAGGTACTTGCCGACCTCCATCAGGTTCGCGTCCCGGACCGCCTGCAGCTGCAGCTGCGGGATGTCGAACTCGTACTCGACGCGGTTCTTGATGCGGACGGCCATCAGCGAATCGAGGCCCAGCTCGATGAGCGGGATCTCGGCGGGCAGGTCCTCCGGGGCGTAACCCATGGACTCGGCGACGATCAGCGCGAGACGGTCTTCGAGCGTCTGCGAACCGTTCGGGTCCCACTTCTCGCCGATGTCCTCGACGACCTCGGGCAGCTCCTCCACCGGCGACGTCGCCTGCACCGGCGCCGCACCAACATTCCCCGTCGCTTCGCTCGCCCCGACCACAGGCTCAGGCAATGCCTCACCGGACGTGACGGCGGCGTCGAACAGCAGCGTGAAACTCGCACCGCTCTTCGCGTGCACCTGCAGCGACGCGCCACCCGGATGCGGGTTGAGCGTGGTGGTGAGCGTTCCCTCGGCGGGCGCGTGGGCGTGCAGGACGGACGCGGCGAGCGTCACGTCCGACAGCACCTGCGACGCGGCGGCGGTGACCAGTGCGGGCAGGTCGGTGACCGCGCCGGCCTGGACCTCCCACACGTGGCGGCCGTCGGGCAGCGACACGTGCGCACCCGGGACACGGGTGTTGCCGCTGGAATCGATCCGGGTCTCCACCCAGTACGGCTTGCGGATCCACGCGGTGCGCGGAACGGCCGCGAAGTCGCCCTCCGGCAGCAGCGAGGACAGGTCGACGGCGTGCCCGTGGACGTACAGCTGCGCGAGCGCGGCGAGGACACCGAGCGGCTCGTCCTCCTTGCGCTTGAGCGTCTGGATGAGCTGCATGTCGTGCAGGCCGGCGTCGAACGCGGTGGCGGCCACGGACATCAGGGCCACCGGGTTGGGCGCCAGCTCCACGAACGTGGTGTGCCCGCTACCGACCGCGAGGCGGACGGCGTTGGTGAAGTACACGCTGTGGCGCAGGCCCTTGGTCCAGTACTCCTCGCGGTGGATCGGCTCGTGGCCGGCGCGGTAGTAGGTGTCCTTGTCGACGGACGAATACACGCCCAGCTTCAGCTTGGTCGGCTCGATGCCCGCCAGTTCCGCGGCCAGTTCGCCCAGCAGCGGGTCGACCTGCGAGGTGTGGCTGGCCCCCTTGGTCTTGAGGACGCGGGCCATCTTCTCCTCGCCCTCGGCCCGCGCGACGATGGCGTTGACCTCGGGTTCCGGGCCGCCGATGACGGTGTGCGTCGGGGCCGCATACACGCAGACCTCGAGGTGCGGGAAATCGGTGAGCACGGTCTCGATCTCGGATGCGCTGTATTCGACGAGCGCCATTAGACGGATGTCGTCGCCCTCGAGCGTGGCCTCGGCCTCACCCATCAGGCGGGACCGGGCGCAGATCACCCGCACCGCGTCCTCGAGCGGCAGACCGCCCGAGATGTACGCGGCGGCAGCCTCGCCCATCGAGTGGCCGACGACGGCCTCGGGCTCGGCGCCGTGATGACGCAGCAGCGCCGCCAGACCGATCTGGATGGTGAAGATGCCGACCTGCGAGGTCTCGACGTCGTAGTCGATCGCGTCGTCGAGGAACTTCTCCTTCATGGAGTAGCCGGCCTCGTCTTCGATCAGCGCGTCGACCTCGTCGATGGCCGCGGCGAACACCGGGTTCTCCAGGTACAGCTGCTTGGCCATCTTGCGGTGCTGCGAACCGAAGCCCGACAGAACCCAGACGGCGCCCTTCGACGACGGCGAGTCCGCGGTGAACACGCCCTGCCCGGGCTTGCCTGCGGCGACGGCGCGCAGACCGGTGACCGCCTCCGAGCGGGTCTTCGCCAGGACGACGGCCCGCGAGCGACCGTGGTTGCGGCGCGCGAGAGCGCGGGCGACGTCGGCGAGCGGGGTGGTGCTGCCCTCTTCGGTTTCCAGCCAGTCGGCCAGATCGGCGGCGGCCCGGCGACGACGCGACGGCAGCGCACCGGACACCGCGAGGACGACCGTCGGCTCGGTCTCGGCCACCGCGACCTCGGCCACCGCGACCTCGGCGGGCTCGGCCGTGCCGGCGGGCTCGGCGGTGTCGTCGACGGCAGGCCCGGTGTACTCGCGCACCACGACGTGGGCGTTGGTGCCACCGAAACCGAATCCGGACACACCGGCGACGGCCGCGCCCGTGTAGCGCGGCCACGCCGCACCCTCCGGAATGACCTGCAGGTGCGCCTTGTCGAACGCGATGTACGGGTTGGGTCCGGCGAAGTTCAGCGTCGGGGGAAGCGTGTCCTCCCGCATCGACAGCACGACCTTGATCAGACCCGCGGCGCCCGCGGCGGCCTCGAGGTGGCCGAAGTTGGTCTTGGCCGAGCCGAGCAGAGCGGGCTTGTCGTCGGCGCGTCCACGACCGACGACGCGTCCGAGTGCGTCCGCCTCGATGGGATCGCCGAGGATGGTGCCGGTGCCGTGCGCCTCGATGTAGTCGACGCCTGCCGGGTTGATGCCCGCGTCCCGGTAAGCGTGCCGCAGGACGTCGGCCTGCGCGTCCGGGTTCGGGGCCGCGAGACCGTTGGAACGGCCGTCCTGGTTGACGGCGCTACCGGCGATGACGGCGAAGATCTCGTCGCCGTCGCGCTCGGCGTCCTCGAGGCGCTTGAGGACGACGAGACCGCCGCCCTCCGCGCGGATCATGCCGTCGGCGTCGGAGGAGAACGCCTTGATGCGGCCGTTGGGGGCCATCACACCCAGCTGGTCGAAGCCCAGCGTGGCGGGCGGCGCGACGAGCATGTTGACGCCGCCGGCGAGCGCGAGATCCGACTCACCGGACCGCAGAGAGCGCACCGCCTGGTGCACCGCGACGAGCGAGGACGAGCAGGCCGTGTCGAGGGCGATGGACGGTCCGCGGAAGTCGTAGAAGTACGACACCCGGTTGGCGACGATGGACGTCGACGTGCCGGTCAGCGCGTACGGGTGCGCGTGGACGGGGTCGCTGACGGCGAGCAACTGGTAGTCGTTGGCCGAGCTGCCGATGAACACACCGACCTGCTCGCCCTTGAGGTCGCTGGCCGGGATGCGGGCGTGCTCGAGGGCCTCCCACGTCAGTTCCATCGCGAGGCGCTGCTGCGGGTCGACGTTCGCGACCTCCAGCGGGGACATCGCGAAGAACTCCGCGTCGAACGTCTTCACGTCGTCGAGGTAGCCGCCCTGCGTGTTGGCCTTCTCCACGGCGGCCTTGATCTGCGGGTCGGAGGTGAACTCCTCCCAGCGGCCCTCGGGCAGGTCGGAGATGCCGTCGCGACCCTCCGCGAGCATCTGCCACATCTCGGCGGGAGTCGTGCCCGCGCCCGGGAAGCGTGCGGCCAGGCCCACGATCGCGATGTCGTGCGCGTCCGACGTCGGCGCCGACGCGTAGTAGGCCGCGTCGGCCGAGTCGTCGGGCTGCTCGGGTTCGCCCTCGATGATGCGGGTGGCGAGCGACGCGATGGTGGGGTGCTGGTAGGCGACCGTCGCGGTGAGCGTGACTCCGACCAGCTCCTCGATCTCGCCGCTCAGTGCGACGGCGTCACGCGACGACAGACCGAACTCTTCCATCGGGCGGTCGTCGGTGATCTGACCGACCGGTTGCCCGGTTGCGTCGGCAATCCAGTTGCGCAGCCAGTCGCGCAGCTGTGCGACCGTCATGTCACCTGTGCTGCCGGTGACATTCCCCGTCGCTTCGCTCGCCCCGACCCGGTCATCATCTTTTTCAGCCATCAACTCACCAAGCTACCCGTCAGGAAGTGGACTATTCGGAAACGCTATCGGGGAAGGCCGTCTGCGTGTATCCGCCGCGCAGGGTCCCCTCGATGTAGCTCGCCTTGCACGCGCGGCGGGCGATCTTGCCGCTCGACGTGCGAGGAATCGAGCCCGCGGGCACCAGCAGGATGTCGCGCGCCGTGACCCCGTGCCTGGTCGACAGCGCGGCCCGCACCGTGTCGGCGACGGGCTGCGGGTCGGCCTTGCCGGCACCCGGTGCGCGTTCGGCCACGATCACGAGCTGCTCGGAGGAATCGTCCGCGTCGTAGTTCAGACCCGAGTGCGTGTTCTCGAACACGACGGCCGGCAGCTGGTTGGCAGGGACCGCGAACGCGGCCACGAAGCCGGGGCGCAGCGCGGTGCTGGCCTCCTGCGCCGAGAACTCGAGGTCCTGCGGGTAATGGTTGCGGCCGTCGACGATCACGAGGTCCTTGACGCGGCCCGTGATGAACAGCTCACCGTCGATGTACACGCCGTAGTCGCCGGTACGCATCCAGTTGGCGTCCGCGGACGTACCCTCCGCGTGGCTGCCCTCGGCGAGCCGGTTGGTGAGCTTGTTGTGGAACGTCTCCGCGGTCTCGTCGGTGCGTCCCCAGTAGCCGATGCCGATGTTCTCGCCGTGCAGCCAGATCTCACCGACCCGGTCGTCGGGCTGCTCCATGCGCGACTCCGGGTCGACGATGGCGGCCCACTGGCTGCGCGCGACGTAACCGCAGGACACCTGCGGGATGGCGTTCTCGGCGTCCTGGTCCACCTTCACGACGCGACCGGCGTTGAGCTCGTCGCGATCGACGTAGATGACGCGGGCCTCGTCCGAGTGCCGGGTGGAGGACACGAACAGCGTGGCCTCGGCCATGCCGTACGAGGGCTTGATCGCCGTCTTCGGCAGGCCGTACGGCGCGAACGCCTCGTTGAACTTGCGCATCGACGATGTGGTGACCGGCTCGCTGCCGTTGATGAGGCCGATCACGTTGCTCAGGTCGAGGCTCTCGCCGCTCTTCGGCAGGCCGCGGGCGGCCGCGTGCTCGAACGCGAAGTTGGGTGCGGCCGCGAACGTGCCTGCGCCGTCCGACACCGCGGCCAGTTCCTTGATCCACCGGTACGGCCGCTGCACGAATGCGCGCGGACTCATGATGGTGATGTACTTGCCGCCGAGGGCGGGCAGGATGACGGTCAGCAGCCCCATGTCGTGGAACAGCGGCAGCCAGGTGACGCCGCGCGAGTTCTCGTTCAGCTCGATGGAGTCGACCATCTGCAGCGCGTTCGTGCCGACGGCGCGGTGCGTGATCTCCACACCGGCGGGCACCCGCGTCGAGCCGGACGTGTACTGCAGGTACGCGATGTCGTCGAGATCGATCTCGGGACGCACCCAGGACTCGCCGACGCTGTCGGGGATGGCGTCGACGGCGATGATCCGGGGGCGCTCGGCGGCGGGGAGGGACCGGAAGAACTGTCGAACACCCGCGGCGGAGGAGGTGGCCGTGAGGATGGCGGCAGGCTTGCAGTCACCGAGGACGGCGTGCAGACGGTCGGTGTGGCCGGGTTCGTCGGGGTCGAACAGCGGCACCGAAATCGCTCCGGCGTGGATGGCGGCGAAGAAGGAGATGACGTAGTCGAGACCCTGCGGCGCCAGGACCGCGACACGGTCGCCGGGCTTGGTGACCTGCTGGAGGCGCGCCGCAACGGCACGCAGCCGGTGGCCGAACTGTTCCCAGGTCAGCTCCTGCGCTTCGCCGTCTCTGTCCCGCGAATAGTCGATGTAGCGGTATGCCAGCTCGTCCGAGTTCTCCCGGGTGTGCCGCTGGACGTAGTCGACCAGCGTGCTTCCCGAGTCGAGCCTGATGTGGCCCGTCTCGTCGATAAAATCATCGAACTTCGCGTTCATTCCATCTCCTCCGAAGCGATCACACAGGCATGCCACCGGCATGACTGCGCCCCAGACTTCCTTCGCCGAATCGGATCTTGTAAAACTCGTGGGAAACGACGTAACACGCCACTCACCCGAATAAGTTCATCGATTCCAAACCATCGATATGTTACAGATTGGCATCGCCGCCCTCGGTACGCTGCGTCTACTCGCCCTTCAGTTGCGAGATGATCGGCGCGAACGCATCCATCTGTGTGGGGAACACACCGACGTAGGACATTGTCGTCTTTTCTCGCACCATACGGATCTGATCGGCGATCTCCTCGAAGCTGCCGATCGCGAGATACGGCGAGCTCAGGATGTCTTCGACGGACAGCTTGGTGTCGACCTCGATGTTGGGCGGGAAGCCCTGGTCGAGTGCTGCGAGCGCCATCTCGGCGGTCTGCTCACGGTCGTCGGTGATGACGATGGTGGTGATCGTCCAGTTCAGTTCGATGTCGTCGAACCGGTCACCGGCGGCTTCCCGGATCCGGTCGACGCGCTCCATCGTCTTCTCGAGCGTGACACCCGACAGGAGGAGCTTGCCTTCCTTGCTGGTCGGCGTCGCCACGGAGATGATGTCGGCGTACTTGGCGGCGAGCGCCAGCATCTTGGGGCCGCCGCCGCCGACGGCGATCGGGGGCCGCGGACCCTGCCGCGGCCGCGGGCTGCCCGTCAGGCCCTTGATCTGGTAGTACTTGCCGTCGAAGTTGCACTCCTGGCCGCGCAGCAGCACGTCGAGAATCTGCAGGGTCTCCTCGAGCTTGGCGATCCGGACGCCCGGGCGCTCGTAGTCGATGCCGCCCTTGTCGAATTCTTCCTTCATCCAGCCTGCGCCGATGCCGAGTTCGAGGCGGCCACCCGACAGCACGTCGATGGTGGCGGCGTCCTTGGCGAGGATCGCCGGATGCCGGAAGCCGTTGGCGAGGACGGCGGTGCCGAGCCGGATCTTGTCCGTCGCGATCGCGAGCGCGCCGAGCGCGGCGATCGGCCCCACCTGGTTGCCCAGGTGGTCGGGGATCATGAAGCTGTCGAACCCGAGTTCCTCGGCCTTCTGCGCAAGCTTGACGAACCGACGCGCGCCGCCCTCGTCCGCGTTGCCCTCTCCGCCTGCCGCGAATCGGAACTTACGCAACGAGCTGGCGTCGGAACTCATGAATAGCTTCTCCTGTGGTGTAACGCCCCCGTTCAGGACGTGAACATCGGTGGGTCGGGCACGGGTGGTGCCGCAACAGTGCAGCACTCTACCGGTGCCGGGAAACGCACACTACCGGCGAGTACGCGTCGCGGCCATCTGTTCGGGACGATTCACGGCACACCGACCACGGTGAACCCATCCGCCACAAATCAACTGTGGGCCGGGGTCGGGGCGGCCTCTATCTTCTCGGCTGCCCAACCGGCGATCCACTGCGTGGCCGTCGTGCCGGAGTCGTCGACGACGTACGAGTTGTACATCGCGTGGACCGGGTTGTTGTTGTACTCGAGAAGACGCAGCCCGCTGCCGATCCAGTTGCTCGGCTTCAGCGCCTGCGCCGGCGCGTCGCAGATCCCGTCCGTCGGGGCGCAGATCTCGACCGCACGGTCGGTGAGATCACCGAAACCGCCGGGCCGCTGACCGGTCATCGTGATGCCCGGGATCTGCAGACCGGCCAGGGACAGTTCGGCTCCCACACCGGTGACCGGCTGCCCGACGTTCGTCGCTGCGGCCGGGTCGCGACGACCATCGGCGATGAGCCCGACACCCAGCACCAGGTCTGCCGGAACAGGGCCGTCACCTGCGCCGATGCTCGAAGCGACGTCGCCGGCGATGACCGCGCCCTGGGAGAAGCCGGTGAGCAGGAAGCTGGTCAGCGGGCACTCGGCGTGCCGGCGGATCAGGATGTCGTTGGTGGCGGCGGTGCCGGCGCCGCGGCTGTTGTTGTACGACTGCTGCCCGTCCGGCGGGAACGCGACCGGGTTGGAGAACTGCGCGACGTACGGAACCGTGTACACGTCGGCGCGCGAGGACTCGAACTGCTCCTGCAGCGGCCGCGACACGTTGAGCATCAGCGACGCCGGGTTGGCCGTCGGGTTGTACGGGTCGTCGGTGGCGCTGGACTCCCACGTGCCCGGGACGACGACCACCTGGACGTCGGGACAGCTCGCCGGCTGAGCATTGGGACGCTCGGGACCGGGCGGCGTCGGGATCGGTTTGGGAAGCCGCCCGGCGAGCAGATACCAGAGCGCGATCACTGCGACGAGAATCACCAGCAGGACCACGATCAGCACCAGCAGTGTGCGCAGGAGGCTGCTCTTCTTCTTCCGCGTTCCGCGCCCGGTCACCGACATCGGCGTCTACTTGCAGTAGGTCGCGTGGGCGACGTCCATGTAGGTCATGGCGTTGGCCGTCGCCTGCTCCTGGGTCAGTTCCTTCCCCGCAGCGGACGCCTCGGTGCCGACCATCGCTGTGACGAACACCATCGTCTCGGGGTCGCTCTTGCCCTCGGCCTTGGCCTGGCAGATGAAGTCCGCGGTGCTCACGGCCATGGTGCCGTCGGCGGCGGGCTCGAGGCCCTTGGCCTTCAGCGCGTCGAGGAACTTCTGGCCGTCGGCGCTGACCGGGACCTCGCTGGGGCCGGGGAAGTCGCCCGGAACTTCCTCGGGCTGCGCCGGCGGCGCGGTGGCCGCCTCGCCGGGGCTCGTCACCGGTGCGGAGGCCGACGCGGAAGCGCTCGCGCTGGGTGCGGCGGACGCCGAACTCTCTGCGGAACTGGACGCGGCCGCGGACGTCGTGGTCGCGCTGGTGGACGGGTTGGACGTCGCCGTGGAGTCGTCGCTACCGCACCCGACCAACAATCCGCTCGCTGCGACGGCGAGCGCGCCTACCGCGATCGACCGTCGGAAGGTGGTGCTGATACGTGAGTGCTGCGGCATCTATTTCCGTCCTTGCTTTCCAAGTCGTTGTCTCTCGACAGGGTACAGACGCAGATCGGGCGGAAACCTGGTCCGCCGGACCCGGCCCCGCCCGCTCGCGTGAGATTTCTAGTACGGTCCGGCCATCAGTGAATCTCGGCCTTGTTGTCGATCACTGTGACGTAACCGGTCTGGAAGTTCTGCTGGACGCCACCGGGAATGGCGAACTTGTCGCTGATCGGGAACCCGAGCCGGCCGCCCTCGTAGCCTGCGCTCTTCCAGGCGTCGAAGATCGGTCCGTTCTCGACGGCCCAGGCGCCCGACAGCGGACTCCAGTAGATGTTGCCGCCCTCGAACTGGTTGAACCGGCCGCCGTCCTTGACGGGGATCTCGCTGGTCTTCGGGAAGCCGAGCCAGCCGCCCTCGTAACCGAGTTCGGCGTACTTGCCCATGATCATGCCCTGCACGCGGTGGGTGCCGTTCGCGGGACTGAAGTACATGGCGCCGATCTCGAAGCCCTGCACTGCGCCGTCCTTGCCGGGCGTGGGAACTTCCTCGGCCACCGGGTACCCGAGCGGTCCGGCCTCCCAGCCCTGCCGTGCCCACTCGTCCCGGATCGCGCCGCGGACGGCGTGCGCCCCGGTCTGCGGCGACCAGTAGACGGACCCGCGCTCGAAGTGGTTGAAGCGACCACGTCCGTCGGGGGTGGCCAGTTCGGGCGTCGTCGGGTAGCCGAGCGGCCCGCCCGGACCGCCGGTCGCCTGGTAGACGCCACCGATGGCGCCGGCCACCGGCTGCGCGCCCGTGTCGGACTTGACGAAGATCCGGCCGTTGCGGAAGTCCTGGACCGTTCCGCCCGCGAGGCTGTACTCGGGGGTCAGGCAGTCGCCGATCCACGGGTTCGCGCCTGCGACACCGGCGATGGACCCACCGGTGGTGCACACCGGCTTCTCGGGTTCGACGTCGACGGCGCCGGCGAGCTGCGGCCACAGCTGGTGGAGTTCGAATTGCCAGTACGGCCACGAGTGCGTGCCGGACGGCCGGTAGTTGACCTGGGCGGGGATGCCCAGCTTGTTGAGCTTGGTCGCGAACGTCTGGGACGTGAGCCGGCTGAGGATCTCGAGCCCCATGCCCGCGTAATTGGTGCTGACGCCGGGGATTCCGGACGGCTGGTCGTACGGACCCGTGGTTCCGCTGCCGCTGGAGATGTACAGGCTGACGCCCTTGAGTTTGTCGGCCAGCAGGTACGGGTCGTGTTCCTCCCACGCGGAGCTGGTCGGCGGACCCCACATCGCGTCCGCGTCGAATCCGCCCGCGTCGCTCATCGCGTATGCGACGGCCTGCGGCATGCCGAGCGCCGTGGTGGTGAGCATGCCCGACAGCGACGCGGCGAACTTGAAGAAGCCCTGGTTGCGGGCGGCGAGGAACATTGCGGACGTGCCACCCATCGACAGTCCGACGACGCCGCGAGTCTTCGTGGTGCGCCAGTCGCTTTCGAGGATCGGGGGCAGTTCCTTCGTGAGGAACGTCTCCCACTGGTAGTTCTGACCGTTGTCCTGGGCCACCCAGTCGGAGTAGAAGCTGGACTGGCCGCCGACCGGGAGGACGACGTTGATGTTCTTGTCGGCGAAGAACGATTCGGCGTCGGTCTCGAGCGTCCAGCCGTTTTCGTTGTCCTGCGCGCGGAGGCCGTCGAGCATGTAGACGGACGGGAACTTCTCCGTCGGCTTCGAGTTCCAGTCCCGCGCCAGCAGCATCTGCACCTGGATCGGCACACCCATCGACGGAGAGTTGATCCAGATCGCCACGCGACGGTCGGTGAGCCAGTCGACGTGATGGATCGTCGCGCCGCCCGGGGCCTGGGTGGCCACCGGGGCCTGCGCGGCGACGGGCGCAGCCGAGACGGTGGCGGTCTGGGTGAACCCGACCGCCACCGGCACCACGAGCACAGCGGCAAGCGAGGCGAGCGCGCGCCTTCGAACGTTTCCGGTCGACGAACGCTGACGTTCTGCCCTGAACAGGCCTACTCGCATGACGTTCACTCTCTCTCTGCGCGTCGAGGCCAACACGGAGCACGGCCTCGCGTTCCGGTTCTTTCTACACGCAAACAACAGACGAGTGGGAGTGCCGCGCTGTTACAGCTGGTGCAATTGTTACTTCCGAGCTAGCCGATCGTGTTGCCGAGATCCCCGGCCAGATCGTGGATCTGCTGCTGCCAGTAGCGCCACGTGTGGATGCCGCGCGGCGGGAAGCTGTAGGTGACGTTCTTCGCGCCGAGGGTCGCCATCTTGACCTGGAAGGCACGCGTGTTCGCCAGCGACAGCGCCTCGAGGCTCGCGCCGGTGCTCGCGTTGAACACGTCCATGACACCGGTCGGTGCGGCTCCGCCGGGGGCGGGGATGCCGTTGGCGGCCGACACCCACAGGCGGGTGTTGTTGTCGCGAAGCTTGTTCGCGAACACGAACGGGTCGTTGCGCAGCCACGCCGGGTTCCACGGCGGGCCCCACATGGCGTCGACGTTGTAGCGGCCGGCGTCGAGCATCGCGACGCGGATCGCCTCACGCATGCCGGGAGCCGAGATGTTCAGGTAGCCCGACAGCGAGCCCGCGTAGTTGAACTGCTCCGGGTGGTAGGCGGCGAGCGTCAGGGCGGCGCTGCCACCCATCGACAGGCCGATGACGCCGTTGCGGGTGGGCTGGAAGCCGAGGCGGTTCGCCAGTGCGTCGCGCAGTTCCTCGGTGAGGAACGTCTCCCACTTGTACGGGGTCTTCTGGCCGTTGAAGTTCGAGTTCGACAACCAGTCGGAGTAGAAGCTGGACTGTCCGCCGACCGGCTGGACGACGTTGATGTTCTGCGAGGCGAGGAACGGGCCCGCGTCGGTGTTGACTTCCCAGCCGCTCAGGTCGTCCTGCGCGCGCAGACCGTCGAGGAGGTAGACGACCCGGTTGGTGTTGCCGTCAGCGGCCCGCCAGATGCGGCTCTTGATCGGACCCATGGAGGAGTCGACCCAGAAGTCCTGCGCCGCGGGGTCGAAGGCTGCGGATGCGGTTGCGCCGCCGCCCACCATGGTCACGCCCAGTGGCAGTGCGACCGCCAGAGCAATTGCGGCGGCGGTACGCCTGGCCCATCCGCTTGTTCTCGTCGAACCCCCAACTCGCATGAACTCGTCTTCCCTCCGCTTGATGCGTCTCGCGCCGCGGCCGCGGCAACCTCTCGATAACTTTCGTGAAAATCTCACGTACAGACGCCACCCGCGCAGCGCTCGCTGCGCGGGTGGCGTCTCGACGGGATCACCTTACTGACAAAAGGACCCGTTGTGCACTCCCGGGGGGAACGGATTCCGAGGTTTTCCTCTCACCCTCCGATCCGGGACCGTGCACTTCAGAACGCACGAGCGCCGCCCCGCCGGTGAGGCGGGGCGGCATTCGCCACGAATGTGGTGGCGTCTAGATCACCAGGCGCCCAGCGTGTCCAGGATCTGGCCGCGGGCCTTCCACAGCTCGGCACCCCAGTACGGCCACGAGTGCGTGCCGTTGGCCGGGAAGTCGAAGGTGGCCGGCACACCGAGGCTGGCCAGACGCACCTGGAAGGCGCGGGTGTTGGCCAGGGCGAGGGCCTCGAGACCCATGCCGTTCGCGGTGTTGTAGTAGTCGATCGGCGCGCGCGGGTGATCGAATTCACCGGGCAGGCCGCTGGCGGCCGAGATGAACATCGACAGGCCGTTCAGGCGCGGGGCGAAGACGAACGGGTCGTTGCGCAGCCACGCCGGGTTCCACGGCGGGCCCCACATGGCGTCGACGTTGTAGCGGCCGGCGTCGAGCATCGCGACGCGGATCGCCTCACGCATGCCGGGAGCCGAGATGTTCAGGTAGCCCGACAGCGAACCGGCGAACTTGAACTGGTCGCGGTGGTACGCGGCGAGCGTCAGGGCGGCGCTGCCACCCATCGACAGGCCGAGGACGGCGTTGTTGGTGCGCGAGACACCGTAATTGGCCAGGAAGTCGGGCAGTTCCTGGGTCAGGAACGTCTCCCACTTGTAGGTGACGGGCTGACCGTTGAAGTTGCTCGCCGAGTACCAGTCCGAGTAGAAGCTGGACTCGCCACCGACGGGCATGACCAGGGTCACGTTGTCGTTGCGGTACTGGTCGAACGCGTTGGTCTCGAAGCTCCATGCGTTGCGGTCGTTGCGGGCGCGCAGTCCGTCGAGCAGGTACAGCGCGGAGCTACCGCCGCGGGCCGCCCATTGGACCTGGACCTTGATCGGCCCCATGGAAGAGGGAACCCACAGTTCCTCGTAGCCACCGGCCGGCGCGGTCTTGGCGGGCCCCGCGTGCGTCGGTGCTGCTGCAGCAACGGCTCCACCAGCGATTCCTGCGCCTACAGGCAGTACCAGTGCGACGGCGCCGATGGCCATCGCACGCTGCTTGAGGCGCTGAGACAACCTCGGTCTGGCAAAACGCATGAATACTGCTCACTCTCTTCGTCTGCGGACTCCGCCAACTGGGCGGCTCCGGCGGATTCCGTCGGGGAACAGGCGACCTGCCGCCCCGGGCACGTGGCCGGGCCGGCAGCGGACCTCTTCCGAGTCACACTGCGCTTGGTGGACTGTATGTCACACGAACTTCCCTGACAAACGCTCGCGGAGCGCTTTTCGGGGAACTTCCAGACCACCGTCACGATGACTCATCATCGACGTACATCGTCGCCGACAGTTCCAGCGTTACACAAACGAGATCTGATGTTCCGACATCGAGATCTGGCCGGGACGCCGCGGTGACACAGCCCCCGCCCGGTACGCCCTATTTGGCCGGTTCCGGGAAGGGCGGCTCGAGATTGCATCGCTGAATTTCATATGCGGGCACTCGCTCGATTCGATAACTCGCGAAATGCAGCGCATCCTTGAAATTCTGTTTGAATCGCGGCCACGTCAGTTCCGACCGGTACGACGTCAGCAGGTCCTGGGTCTCGGGGCACGTGAGCGCGACCCGCGCCTCGGTCACCCAATCCTCGTCGAGGAATCCGGGCATCCACGGGTGCTTGTCGATCATTCCGGTGTCCACCACGACCCAGTCGGGGTACAGAGCCTTGTCGTGCCCGATACGGCCGTCGTCCAACCGCTCGGTGTGCGCCGCAAGCGGGTAGGCGAGACCCATCTGGTCCAGCACCCGCACGTCGAGGCCGACGTTCATGCTCGTCATGCCGAGGTTCAGGAAGTACACGGTGTGGCCTGCGCCGTCCTCCGGGATCGGAAGGGGCGGTGGAACGACGAACCAGTACGTGTAGTCGGCGGACGGGATGAGCAGGCCGCCGTCGGGGGTGTCCGAAATGGTCTGGACCATGGCGCGCATGCGCGGATAGTCCAGGTAGTCGTCCGCGCGAATCGGGTGCGCATGACCGGTGTTGAGAACGTAGAAGGCGCGTTCGTCGACAATTCCGGAACGTCCGATAACGACACCTTCCGGCATTCCTGTCGTGTTCGACGCGAAAAATGCCCACACGACGGTGCCGACCCACAGAAAAGCCGTTGCCAGGAAAATCGATGATTCCCTGTTACGGCCCCATGATGCGCGGTCCGGAATTCGCACCGGAATTACCGCGACGGGAACGATGAAACAGAACAGAACGGGAAGAAGAACGCGGCCGTGCATGAAGTCGCCGCCGACGCGCAACGAGTACAGACCGAGGATCAGGCCGCTCGCGAGAACGAAGACGACCACGGCATTCTGCGTGCGCAGCCATCCGCGAAGGCGCGTCAGCCGATTCCCTTCGGTGTGATGAACACCATGCTCGATGTCCTTGTCCCGGCCGCGCCAGGCGATCACGGCGCCGGCGAACAGGAAGACCAGCGGCAGCCACAGCAGGTACGGGCCGAGCAGGTTCCAGAGGTACGCGAAACCCTGCGACCACTTCGCGCCGCCTGCATCCTTCGACACCGCGGTGTTGGGGTACGGGAGGGCGTAGTAGCCCATGCGCCAGATCTGGTAGCCCACCGGGACGATGCCGGCGACGAACACCATCGCCACCCGCACCACCCACGTGAGGCCGGGCGCCAGGAAGATCATGGCCAGCGACAGCACACCCAGGATCGCCAGTTCGGGACGCACGAGCGGGCCCATGCCGGCGACGAACGCCAGCGTCAGCACCGACGTGGTGGACGGGGAGGCCGCCTGGCTCCACCGGACCAGCAGCAGCCAGAGCAGCGCGATCCAGAAGATGACGAGGCAGCTTTCGAGGCCCGACGTCGCGAAGTCGCGGGCCGGGGGCACCGCGATGTAGACGAGCACACCGGCGGGCATCAGGAACAGCGTGCCGCCGCCGGCGAAGGATCCACCGCGGTACAGGCGTGCGGTGCCGAACATGGCGAGCACGATCGCCGCCGTGGACAGGATCAGCGCGATCGTCAGAACGACGTATTCGAGCCGGGCCTGGGACAGCCAGCTGAACGCGTAGACGATGTACGTCCACGCGGTGCTGGTGTTGGCCTCGACCCGCTCGCCCGAGTTGAAGACCGGACCGTTGCCCGCGAGCAGGTTCCGGACCGTGCGCAGCACGATCAGACCGTCGTCGGCAATCCATCGCCGCTCCCAGGCGCCCCAGAACATCAGGAGAGCCGAGACGGCCACACCCCCGAGGAAGACCACCCTCGAGAGGATGGCCTTCCGGTGGCGTTCGGTGGTCCGCTCCGCGGCGGCGCCCGATTCCTCGGCGTCGCCTACCAAGTCAGACGAGGTAGACAGCGACACCCACCACTCCGATCCAGGCAATCGCGAGAAGTTGGAGCACGCGGTCGCCCAGCGCGATCTCCTCGGGCTCCCCCGCCTCGCCGCCGTCGACGTCGACGGCGTAACGCAGGATCGCGATCGTGAACGGCACCATGGAGATGGCGTACCAGTTGGTGGCCTTCAGGTCGTCCTGCTGGAAGGCCCACAGCCCGTAGCAGAGCACGACCGCGGTGGCGCTCAGCGTCCAGACGAACCGCAGGTACGTCGTGGTGTAGTTCTCGAGGGACTTGCGGATCTTCGCGCCGGTGCGCTCGGCGAGCTGTAGTTCGGCGTACCGCTTACCGGCCGCCATGAACAGCGAACCGAATGCCATGACGAGCAGGAACCACTGCGACAGTGCGATCTCGGCGGCCACACCACCGGCGATGGCGCGCAGCAGGAACCCGGACGAGACGATGCAGATGTCGAGGACGGCCTGGTGTTTGAGGCCGAAGCAGTACGCCAGCTGGATGCCGATGTAGACGGCCATCACGACCGCCAGCTGCCAGTTGGCGAGGAACGACAGGGCGATCGAGCCGCCGAGCAGCACGACGGCCATCGCGAACGCCAGGTTGACGGGCAGCACACCGGCCGCGATGGGCCGGAATCGCTTGGTGGGGTGCGCGCGGTCCGCTTCGACGTCCATCGCGTCGTTGACGAGGTAGATGCCGGACGCTGCCATGCAGAACACCACGAAGGCGAGCGCGACGGGAAGCAGGACGGCGGATTCCGTCGCCGTGCCCGCGGCGACGGGAGCTGCGAGGACCAGGACGTTCTTGACCCACTGACGCGGGCGGACGGCCTTGACGATGCCAGCCGCCAGGGATGTCGGGGGTCCGGTGACGACGGCCGGTTCCTCGCTCATTTTTCTCCAAACTTCTGCTCGGCCTTCAGCACCGCGACCGCGGAGGCGGCCCCCAGGGCAGATCCGGCGAGCACATCGGTCGGGTAGTGCACTCCCAGAACGAGCCGGGAAAGCAGCATCGGCGGTACCAACAACGCAGGCAAGGGTAGCCCGGTGAGTCGGCCGAGCAGCACGGCAGCCGCTGTGGTGGATGTCGCATGCGAGGACGGGAAGCTCAATTTGCTGGGCGTCGACACGTTGACCTGGATCGACGGGTCGTTCGGCCGCGGGCGGCGGACGATGCGTTTGATCACGATCGAGGCCGCATGGGCTCCGACGGCGCCCACGGCGACGCCCGCCCACTGCCGGCGGCGGGGCTTGTCGAGCGCCGCGCCGATGCCGGCGACGGCCACCCACCCGAGGGCGTGCTCACCGAAGTGGGACATGCCCCGTGCGGTCGAGACGACGCCGGGACGGCTCGCGATCGTCGACTGGACTGTCTGCAGGATCTGGATCTCACTGGATGCCGAAGACACGTTCCCACCTCTCCTTGCTGGTCAGGGCAGGAACGGCGTCCTGGTACTCGCGCTTGAGTTCGGGGAATCGCTGCGCCAGTTCGCGGCGCAGCCGGATCGCTTCCTTCAGCAGCGCGAGCGCCAGCTTGGGGTTGCGCTTGCGGTAGACGACTCCACGCCCGTCCGCGGTGGTGACGGTGACACCGTCCACCTGGGACAGCAGGAACCACCGCGCGTCGAGGGTGGGCACGTTGAGCTGGGGACGCTCGTGGTGTTCCTCGTGGGCCGGCTTGACGTTGTGGACGAGGCCCTTGCCGAGTCGCACGATCTTCGCGAGCGGGTTGCGGGGCTCACCGACGGCGCCGACCTCGGCGCCCGAGGGCAGCGGCAGGCTCGTCGACGACGGCAGGACCACGGCATCCGGGTACTCCTTGCGCATCGCGTGGACGTTGCCGAGCGCGGTGGGGAGCAGTTCGAAGATGTGCTCGGGACCCTGCAGGAAGTCGGCGATGGCCTGGTTCTGGATCGCGACCGTCGAGTACTCGAGGCACAGCAGGTGCTTGATCGTGGCCTTGACCGTGTTGATCACGAGGCCGCGGCCGTTGCCGGGCATGTGCAGGGACGCGACGACGAGACGGTTCCGCAGGTGGAAGTACGCCTGCCAGTCGATGGCATCGTCCTTGTCGCTCCACGCCATGTGCCAGATCGCGGCACCGGGCATGGTGACGGTCGGGTAGCCGGCCTCGCGGGCCCGCAGACCGTATTCGGCGTCGTCCCATTTGATGAACAGCGGCAGCGGCTGACCGAGTTCCTCGGCGGCCTGCCGGGGGATCATGCACATCCACCAGCCGTTGTAGTCGACGTCGATGCGGCGGTGCAGCAGGCGGGAGTTCTCGCGGTCGCTCAGCGGGTAGCGGGAGAAGTCGTGGTCGTACTCGACGTTCGGGGCGGCCGTCCACATGAAGATGCTGCGGTCGACGACCTCGCCCATCGAGTGCAGGTGGCTGCGCTCCTGGAGGTTGAGCATCTGCCCGCCGACGAGCATCGGCGACTTCGCGAACCGGGACATGGCGAGCGCGCGGAGGATCGAGTCGGGCTCGATCTCGATGTCGTCGTCCATGAACAGGATGTGCTGGCAGTCGGTGGTCTTCAGCGCCTCGTACATGATGCGGCTGTAGCCGCCGGACCCGCCGAGGTTCGCCTGGTCGTGCATGGCCAGCCGGTCGCCGAGCGCCTCCGCGGCCTCCGCGAAGCCGGGCTCGTCCTTGACCTTGCGGGTGCCCTGGTCCGGGATGATGACGGCCTTGACGACGTCCATGACGAGTTCGTCGGACGCCAGCGCCGTCAGTGCCTTGACGCAGTCCGTGGGCCGGTTGAACGTGGGGATGCCGACGGCGACGGTGGCCTCACCGGGGGCGTCGACCGGTGCGTACCAGCCTGCGCTCTCCAGCACGACCTCGGTGTCGCTGGTGATGTCGAACCAGATCCAGCCGCCGTCCTCGAACGGCGCCAGCTCGACCTCGAACTCGAGGGCGGTGTCGCCGTCCTGGAACTCGCGGCCCTCGACGTGGATGCGCGAGGAATCGGCCTTCGACCGGTACACGTCGATGCGGCAGTGCCCCGACAGCTCGAGCCGCAGCACCACGGAGTTCAGCGTGCTCCACCGGCGCCAGTAGCTGGCCGGGAACGCGTTGAAGTAGGTGCAGAACGACGTCTCGGACTCGGCGCCGACCGACAGCGACGTCCGCGACAGCGAATGCGCGCGGCGACTGTTGGTCTTCGCCTCCTCCAGGTAGAGGGTGCGGACGTCCAGGGGCTCACCGGCGCGCGGCAGGATCACCCGCTGCAGCAGCGACTTGCCGAGAAGCGGCGCGTCCTCGGTGACCTTCTCCGATTCGAGCAGATGCCGGGCGCTCATTCGCCCTCCCCCACCAGGTCCGCACCGGATTCGAAGTGCGGACGCAGGGAGTTGTCGAACATCGACAGCGCGCTGGCGATCGCCATGTGCATGTCCAGGTACTGGTAGGTGCCGAGACGGCCGCCGAACAGGACCTTGTTCGCGGACATCTCCTCCTTGGCACGGTCACGGTAGGCGGCGAGCATGGCACGGTCGTCCGGGGTGTTGATCGGGTAGTACGGCTCGTCCTTGCTCTCCGCGAACCGGGAGAACTCCCGCATGATGACCGTCTTGTCCTTCGGGTAGTCCCGCTCCGGGTGGAAGTGGCGGAACTCGTGGATCCGGGTGAAGGGCACGTCGGCGTCGTTGTAGTTCATGACCGGCGTTCCCTGGAAGTCACCCGTCTCCAGCACCTCGGTCTCGAAGTCGAGGGTGCGCCAGCCCAGCTCGCCCTCGGAGTAGTCGAAGTAGCGGTCGAGGGGGCCCGTGTAGACGACGGGGGCGTCGGGGCTCTCCGCGCGCAGGTCGTCGCGGACGTCGAACCAGTCGGTCTCGAGGCGGACCTCGATCTTCGGGTCCTTCGCCATGTTCTCGAGCCACGCGGTATAGCCGTCGACGGGCAGGCCCTCGTACGTGTCGTTGAAGTAGCGGTTGTCGAACGTGTACCGCACCGGCAGGCGGGTGATGTTGCCCGCGGGCAGATTCTTCGGATCCGTCTGCCACTGCTTGGCGGTGTAGTCCCGCACGAACGCCTCGTACAGCGGCCGCCCGATCAGGGAGATCGCCTTCTCCTCCAGGTTCGACGCCTCCTTGGAGTCGATCTCGGAGGATTGGTCGGCGATCAGCTTCCGCGCCTCGTCCGGGGTGAAGTAGCGCCCGAAGAACTGCGACACCAGACCCAGGCCCATCGGGAACTGGTACGCCTGGCCCTTGTGCAGCGCGAACACGCGGTGCTGGTAGTTCGTGAATTCGGTGAACTGGGTGACGTAGTCCCACACCCTCTTGTTCGAGGTGTGGAACAGGTGCGCTCCGTACTTGTGGATCTCGATGCCGGTCTCGGGTTCGGCCTCCGAATAGGCGTTTCCGCCCAGGTGATGACGACGGTCGAGCACCAGCACACGCTTACCCAGCTGTGTTGCTGCACGCTCGGCGACGGTCAGTCCGAAAAATCCGGAGCCGACGACGATGAGGTCGTACCGGCCAGGGGCGGTTGTCTCTGGGGTTGCAGCGGTCACGATGAACCAGGGTAAGCGACTCCGCGACCTGTGCGCGGCCAAGGGGTGCAGGGACCCCTTCGGCACGCACGAGGAGTTCTCCCTGTATTCACCGGTTCTGCAGACCTCGTTGTTCGCGCCGACGCGGCGATCGCGCTTCATGAGCGGGTGCGCATCGTCCAGCTGGCGAACTTCTACGGACCGCGGTCGGGCGGGCTCCGCACCGCCCTCCACAACTGGGGTCAGGGGTACGTCGAACGCGGACACGAGGTGATCCTCGTCGTCCCAGGTCAGCGGGATTGCGAGGAGCTGCTCCCGAGCGGGGTTGTGCGGATCACCCGGTCCGCTCCGACCATCCCCTGGACCGGGGGTTATCGCGTCGTCGATCCGCGCCGGGTGGCCGACGTCGTCACCGGGCTCGGACCGGACGTCCTGGAGGTGTCCGACCGGCTGACGCTGCGCGGTTTCGGGGGCTGGGCCCGCGCCCGCGGGGTGCGCAGTGTCGTCGTGTCACACGAGCGCCTCGACCGGCTGCTCGGCCAGTTCGCTCCCCGGCGCGTGGCCCGCGGCTGGGCCGACGTCGCGAACCGCCGGATGGCACGCAACTACGACGCCGTGGTCTGCACGACGGACTTCGCGAGCGAGGAGTTCACCCGGATCGGGGCCCCCAACCTGCACCGGGTCCCGCTCGGTGTCGACCTCGCGATGTTCCACCCCGGCAAACACGACCAGGAGATGCGCGACTCCTTCGCCGATCCGGCGCAGCGTTTCCTTCTGCACTGCGGCCGGTTGTCGGTGGAGAAGCAGGTCGAACGGAGCATCGACGCCGTCCGGCTGTTGCGGCGGCAGGGGCACGACGCCCGGCTGGTCATCGCAGGCGACGGCCCCCGGCGGGAGGCGCTGCAGTACCGGGCCCGGGGGCTTCCCGTGCACTTCACCGGGTTCATCAGCGACAAGGGCCGCCTGGCGTCGCTGTTCGCGTCGGCGGACGTGTCGCTGGCGCCCGGACCGCACGAGACGTTCTGCCTGTCGGCGCTCGAGTCGCTGGCGGCGGGCACACCGGTGGTCGCGTCACAGTCTTCGGCTCTCGCCGAGATCATCACACCCGGCTGCGGCGCCCTGGCCCGGGACCGGGGTCCGGCGTTCGCCGACGCGGTGAGCGGCATCCTCGAGATCCCCTCCTGCACCCGCCGGGCGTCGGCCCGGCGGCGGGCCGAGGACTTCGGCTGGGCCGAGTCGGTCGACGGGATGCTCGCCGTGCTCGAGGGGGCCGCTCCTCTGTCCTCCGTTTAGCTGCCGCCGGTCGGGAGCCACTCGCGGAGCACGCTGGCGTCGATCACCTGCGCCCCCAGTTTCTTCGTCCAGATGATGGTGCCGTTGGTGAACATGCGGAACTTCCCCGCCTCCGACGGCAGCATCATCTCGGGACCGATCGGCGCGCCGAGTGTGCTGTTGACGCCGCCGAGTTCCTTGTACTTCTCGGCGATCGGGGAACCCTCGGTGGTGCCGACGGTGTCCTCGTCCTCGCCGGCGGAGGCGAGGATGGACGGGTCGGGTTCGCCGGGGGCGGCAGGCGGAGCCGGGACCGCGAGTCCGTCACCGAGGGTGAACCAGTCGGACTTGAGCTTCAGCTTCGCTCTCGCCTCGACGCCGGTCGCCTCGGCGGTCCCCGACGTTCCGACGACCTTCACACCGGTGACGCGTCCGCCGTCGACCCCGAAGTTGTTGCGGGTGACCACCTCGAACGATTCGAGCTCGCCGACGTTGAACGCGGACGCGATGTCGCCCGCGGTGAGGGTCACCACCCAGTCGTGGTTCGGCGACACTGTGTCGCCCTGGTCCTCGACGGCCGGGAACTCGCCGCCGGCGGTGTATCCGCCTGTGGACGAGGAGAATTCGGCCGCAACCGGCTTGTTGTCCTTCGTCAGGATCATACCCTTGGTGGAACGGACGGCGTCCGTGGTCCGCGGGTCCTCCTTCGAGGAACCGCCGTAGACCTGGCAGCTCTGGGTGTCGCAGGTCTTCGCGTATTCCTCCCGGTTCTCGGCGGCGGCGTAGGAGCGGGCCGCGACGGCCTGCGCCCGAAGCGCCTCGGCACCACCGGTGTCGGCCCAGCCCGCCTTCGCCTCGGCGGGCACCACACCCAGCAGGTAGTCGTCCATGTCGACGACGTTGACGGTGCGCACGGCGGCGCCGTCGAGCGCGACCCCGAGGGCGCCGCGGTAGGGGGTGTCACCGGCGCACAGCTTGAGGTGTTCGTTCGCGGGACGGTCCGGGGCGAGGTCGACCGGGTCGACCCACGGGTGGTCGGTGGCGTCCTGCCACAGGACGTCGCCGGCACATCCACGGGTGACGACGACGTTGGCGCCGCCGTCCGCGGTCGGTGTCAGGTGGACGGCCTCGCCCGGTCCGACGGGCTTGCCGGCGACGACGGCGCCGGCGTCGGAGTAGACGTCGAGCGGCTGGTCGTCACGCGCCTGCAGCCGGACGCTGATCTGCGCGTCGGCGAGGGTGCCGAGTGTGGTGCCGCCGTAGTAGTGGCCGAGGATGCGCTCTGCCGCCCACCCCTGATCCTTCGCGTATCCGTAGGCGCCCCACTGGCCCATCCCGCGGCCGTGGCCGTTGCCGTGCCCGGACAGCGTGAACGGTGTGTCGGAGGCGACGGTTTCCCGGACGTCCTGGCCGGAGGAGCGCACCTGCACGACCACGCCGGTGACGGCGCCGACGACGAGGACGGGTGCGATGCCGAGCGCCGACGCGCGCAGAAGTCTGGCCCTGAACCCGCGCGGGGCGGGAGGGCCCGCGATGTACCGCCTCCTGCGAGTCCAGGCAGGTCTACCTGCACGAACCCCGAATTCGGTCTTCGCCATCACTGCACTCCTCATCGCTGAACAACGAGCGCTGAGACGGGTGTGCGACTCGTCTCAGCGGGTCCGAGAAATTCGGGATAAAGTCTCAATGTAAGGTTGAGCGTTATGGACCTGTGTGACTAGTGTGGCAAGAGTGATTGGAGTTAGCAACAACAGTCTCTTCCGTCACACAGCATCACGAGTTGCAGACACGCGAGGTCGCTCGCAGGAAACTACAACTGAGGAGAGTCCCCCTTGCCGCACCGTCGACCGAAGCCCTCGATCGTCCTCGGGGCTGTCGCCGCGCTGGCTGTCGCAAGTCCCGTTGCGGTCTACGGCATCAGTAGCGCACCCTCGGACGTCCGATCCACGAACGAAACCTCCAACTCCGCCGTGTCCACCGAGATCGCGCAGGTAGTGCTGTCGCAGATCCCCGACATCGTGATCCCGCTCAAGGAACTGACCGGGCTGAACCTTCCGGACGTCAACATCGGCGACCTCCGGAACCTGAAGATCCCGCCGTACCTCCACATCCCCAGCAACGTGCAACTCCCCGGCGGAATCCAGATCCCGAGCCTGCAGATCCCGCTGAAAATCCCCGCCCCGGGCGACGTCTCCGACCCCGCGATCCTGCCCCCGGCCGATCAGCAACCCGGCGCGATCGTCAAGGAACTGTCCCGCGACACCCCGTTCAGCATGGTGGCGCTCACGTCCGAAACCCTCGCGTCCGCGGAGTCGAAGGTCCGTGCGCTGCAGGCCGACGGAACGTGGGGACAATGGGTCTCCCCCGACATGATCGACACCCGTCGCACCGACAAGACCGCGTCGGACGGCAAGGTCGCCACCGAACCCGTCTACGTCGGGCTGACGAAGGCGATCCAGATCCTCACCCCCACCTCCGCGCCCGCCCAGGCGGGCGCACCCGCACCCGCACCGGACGCGGTTCCCGCACCCGGGGCACCCGCTCCCGCACCGGCGCCCGCCGCCGACGGGGCCGCGCCGCTCGGGTACACCCCCGCCGCCGTCAACACGCCGCTGCGACAGCAGCCGGCACGAGCGGGCGCCGACGACGTCACCGCCGTGCTCATCGAACCGGGCAGCGGCCCCGGCGACGCCACGCTCAGCGACATCGCGAGCCCGCTCGACAGCGGCGGCCCCAAGGTCATCAGCCGCCAGCAGTGGGGCGCGGACGAGTCCATCCGCTGCCAGGACCCCGACTACGACGACTTCATCGGCGGTGCCACCGTGCACCACACCGCGGGCGCCAACGACTACTCGAAAGCCGAATCGGCCGAGATCGTCCGGGCGATCTACGCGTACCACGCGCAGACGCTCGGCTGGTGCGACATCGGTTACAACGCGCTGGTCGACAAATACGGCCAGATCTTCGAGGGCCGCGCAGGCGGTCTCGACCGTCCCGTCCAGGGCGCACACGCGGGCGGGTTCAACGAGAACACCACCGGCGTCGCGATGATGGGCGACTTCTCGTCCGAGGATCCGCCGCAGGCCACGCTCGACGCCGTCGGCAAGTTCCTCGGCTGGAAGCTCGGCAAGGCCGGACTCGACCCGCTCGGCGAGACGACGATGTACTCCGAGGGCACCGAGTTCACCCCGTACGCGGAGGGTGAGGCCGTCGACCTGCCGGTGATCTTCGCGCACCGCGATGTCGGCAACACGTCCTGCCCGGGCGACGCGGCGTACTCGCACATGGACGAGATCCGGCAGATCGCGGCCGCCAACCTTGGCGGCGGCGGCAACGCCTCGCTGGCCTCGGACGCACCCGCCGGTGAGGCTCCGGCGCCGTCCGGCGGTCCGGGCACGGATGCCAGCGGCCGCCTCGGCGCCGGGATCCCCGCCCTGGTCACCGAACTGCTGCGGCTCACCGATCCGTCGCCGGTCGCCCAGAAGTGGGTCGCGGAAGGCGGCGACACCGGCAGGCTCGGCCAGGCCGTCACGGGACTATTGCAGGCCAAGGCCGGGAACTCGGGCGCAAATTTCGCCAACGGCGCCATCTTCACCTCGCCCAACGGCGGCGTGTGGGCGGTCCTCGGCCAGATCTTCAAGACGTGGCAGAGCCTCGGGGCCGACAACGGTGAACTGGGCCTGCCGACCAGTGACGAGTACTCGATTCCGGGCGGTCTGCGCACCGACTTCGAGAACGGCTCGCTGATCTTCAACGAGCTCACCGGCATCGTGACCAAGGTGTTGAAGACGTACAACGACACCTACGCGGAGGCCTACAAGAACGGCGCCCGGGTCGATGCCGCGGCTCCCGTCGCACCGCCCGCGGACCCGGCACAGATTCCGCCTGCCCCCGCCGAGCCCGCTCCGGCACCGGCACCCGAACCGGTTCCCGCGCCCGCGCCCGTCGAGCCGGCACCGGTTCCGGCCGGCTGACCGGGTTACCCCCTCTCGGGCGCTGGTGGTCTCAGGACCACCAGCGCTCGAGTACTTTCGCGACCCCGTCGTCCCAGTTGGTGGCCGTGACCTCGTCGGCGGCGGCCTTGGCGTCGGGATGCGCGTTCTCGACGGCGACACCGCGGCCCGCGAGGTTCAGCATCGGGATGTCATTGGGCATGTCGCCGAACGCCACGATCTGCGACGCCGTCACCCCGAGCCGCTCCGCGACCAACGCGAGACCCGACGCCTTCGTGATGCCCGCCGCCGACAGTTCGATCAACCCGTTGTCCGTGGAGAACGTGACGTCGGCGCGGCGCCCGATGTGCGGCGCCAGCGCGTCGACCATCGCCTGACTGGACATTTCCGGCACCCGGATCAGCAACTTCACCGCGGGGGCCGCGACGACCTCGTTCTCGGACATCTCGGTGTTGTCGGGGTTGAGCCACGCGTGCTGGTAACCGGGGGAACTGACGAACTGCGGCGTGGCGGCGTCGTGGGCGCTGACCCCGACCCGCTCGGCCGCGAGGCCGGCGCCGGGCAGCACGTCGAGCGCGATCGCCGACAGCCAGGTGAGGGTGTCCACGTCCAGGGTCGCGGCGCTGAGCACGCGGTCGCTGTCGCTGTCGTAGATGACGGCGCCGTTGGCGCAGACGGCGAGCGGCGCGTAGCCGAGGCCCTCGACCACGGGATGGATCCAGCGCGGGGGCCTGCCGGTGGCCAGCACGAAGGGTGTCCCCGACGCGACGACCGACGCGACGGCGTCCCGGGTACGGGCGCTGATGCGCTCGTCGTCCCCGATCAGGGTGCCGTCGACATCGGACGCTACAAGGCTCGGTCGGTCTGGGCTCACCCAGCCATTCTGCCTGCCGGGCCCGCGACGCCACCGGGCGGCCGTTACCGGGACCGGCGTTCCTCCGCCTCGCGGCGGTCCAGCTCGGTGGCTTCCTCGATGGTCGGCGCACTGCCACCGAGACGTCGCGGCACCCAGTACGCGCCCGCCGGATGGTCGAATCCGTCCTGCACCCGGCGCAGGATCACGTCCATCTCCGCGTGCAGGGTCTCGGTGAGGGCGTCCGCCGGTTCGCGCGGCTCGATCGGCCGTCCCACCTCGACGGTCACCGGGAACCGATGCCGCCCGAGTTGTCTCGGCCGACCTTTGGTGGCGATCCGCTGCGCACCCCACACGATGACGGGCACGATCGGCACCCCGGCATCGATCGCCATGCGCGCCGCACCCGACTTCAGTTCTTTGATCTCGAAGCTGCGGCTGATGGTCGCCTCCGGGTACACCCCCACCAGTTCGCCCTCGCGCAACCGCTCCACCGCGGTGAGGTACGCGCCGGCGCCGGCGGTCCGGTCGACCGGGATGACCCCGCACCCGCGCATCAGGAACGCCATCACCTTGCTGTTCGCGAGTTCGACCTTGGCCATGAGCCGCAGTTTGCGGTCCACCGCACCGACCGCGAGTGCCAGCTGGACGAAGTCCAGGTACCCGGTGTGATTGACCGCGAGGACCGCACCGCCCTCGGCGGGGATGTTGTCGAGGCCGACTCGCGTCATCCTCAATCCCTGGAACAGGGACAACGCCCTGGCCGTCGACTCGACAGCCGCGTAGACCGGCTCCACCGCCACCTTCTCTAGCTACCGGTCTCCCGGGACCGGCGGGCCTGCGCCTTCGCCTCGGCGTCGGCGGCGTCCATCTTGTTCGCCTCGTCGAGCGTCGGCGCACTGCCACCGAGCCGCGCGGGCACCCAGTACTCCCCTGCCGGGTGGTCGTACCCCTGCTGAAGGTC
Source organism: Rhodococcus sp. T2V (assembly GCF_029269925.1). Taxonomy (NCBI): domain Bacteria; kingdom Bacillati; phylum Actinomycetota; class Actinomycetes; order Mycobacteriales; family Nocardiaceae; genus Rhodococcus; species Rhodococcus sp. T2V. The sequence continues at coordinate 96,324 of NZ_JARJBD010000006.1, read as the reverse complement.
CGCGAGCATCGTCGTCATGGTGGAGTGCAGCTTCTCCGTCAGCTCGGACGCCGGCTCGAACGGCTGGATCGGCTCACCGACGGCGATCGAGATGGGAGTGTTCGTGCGGCCCAGCCGCTTCGGGAACCCCTTGGTCCACACCCGCTGCGCACCCCAGATGACCATCGGGACGATCGGCACGTTCGCCTCGATCGCCATCCGCGCGGCACCCGACTTGAATTCCTTGATCTCGAAGCTCCGGCTGATGGTGGCCTCCGGGTAGACGCCGACCAGTTCACCACGGCGCAGGAAGTCGACGGCCGCCTTGTACGAATCCGAGCCGGCGGCCCGGTCGACCGGAATGTGCTTGAGCGCGCGCATGATCGGGCCCGAGATCTTGTTGTCGAACACTTCCTTCTTCGCCATGAAGCGGACGTACCGCTTCACCCTGCGGGCCGGAAGTCCGGCGTAGGTGAAGTCCATGTAGCCGGTGTGATTGATCGCGATCACCGCCCCACCCGTCGCCGGAATGTGCTGATCACCCTTGACCGTGAACTTCAGCCCCTCGAGGGCGAATACGGTGCGGGCGATGCCGATGACGGTTCGGTAGACGGGTTCCACAATCGGCTAGCGTAGCCGGGTATCCGCGATCTGGCCCGCCGTCGGGGACGGACATTCGGTGGGGAGTCGACAGAAAGGGCGCGCTGGACATGGGTGGCACGGGCAGGAGGGCGCTCATCGCGCCGGTCGTCGCGGTGATCCTCGGGGCGGGGGTGGCGTGCGATTCGCAGTCCGGCATCCCGACGGAGGAGCCCCCGGTCGACGCCGTGTCCGCGCCCACCTCCGCGGCCGAGCCCACGACCACCACACCGCCCGCCCCCGTGCCGCAGGTGGTCGTCGGTGAGGTGCCCGGCAACCCCGCGGCGGTGGACGCGGTCAGAGCCTGGGCCACCGACCTGGTCACCCGGCCCGCCGCCGTCCCCGCGACATGCTGGACGCTGCCGCCCGCTCAGGCCGCCGACCAGTACGCCGACACGGCCGCGATCCTCGGGGCGCTCGCGCAACCCGGAGTCGACGGGCAGTTCGCGGTGTCGTGGACGGGCGGCGGCACCACGGTGTCCGTCAAACGCAGCGAGATCGCATCCGGCTACGCCTGCCCCCACGTCCACCCCGCCGGGACCGTCGACTTCTACACGCCCGCCGACGCCGAGTACGCCGTCACCCGGTTCCTGTCGCGGGAGTCCGGCGCGCCGGTGAACCGGGCGGACACCGAGGCCGCCTACCCGCTGATCTGCCCGGGCCTGAGCCCGTGGGATCCGGCGGGCACGGGCGCAGGCGGCCGGCCGCCGCTCCGGCTCGACCCCGACGTCCTGGCCGGGACCACCGCGTTCGCCGCCGACGCGATGACCGCCACACCCGTCCGCGGTGACTACCTGGACGTGTCCGTTCCGGTCACCGACGTGTCCGGTGTGACCGTCACCAAGCAGGTCACGCTGTCCATCGGACCCGACGGATATTGCCTGGGTGAAGTGACCTGACCGCACGTGAGTGGCACGGTGTGCTGGAGCGCGCATTGTCACTCACCTGGGGGGAACGCCTACCCTGGAACAGTCGCTCAGCTCCCAGGAGGCATACCAGTGCAGGTCACCAGCGTCGGACACGCCGGATTCCACATCCAGACCGAGGCAGGCTCGATCCTGTGCGACCCGTGGGTCAACCCCGCGTACTTCGGGTCCTGGTTCCCGTTCCCGGACAACACGCAGCTCGACTGGGACACCCTCGGCAACTGCGACTACCTGTACGTGTCGCACCTGCACAAGGACCACTTCGACCCGGAGAACCTGGCCAAGCACGTCAACAAAGACGCGACCGTGCTGCTCCCCGACTACCCGGTTCCGGACCTCAAGCGTGAGCTCGAGGCGCTGGGCTTCCACAAGTTCTTCGAGACCGAGGACTCGGTCAAGCACAAGGTCACCGGACCCAAAGGTGACTTGGACATCATGATCATCGCGCTGCGCGCGCCCGCCGACGGTCCGATCGGCGACTCGGGTCTCGTGGTGTCCGACGGCGAAACCACCTGTTTCAACATGAACGACGCCCGGCCCGTCGACATGGACGTCCTGCACGACGAGTTCGGCACGATCGACATCCACCTGCTGCAGTACTCGGGCGCCATCTGGTACCCGATGGTCTACGACATTCCGACCAAGACGAAGGCCAACTTCGGCAAGCAGAAGCGTCAGCGCGGCATGGACCGCTGCCGCAGCTACATCGAGCAGGTCGCGGCCACGTGGGTGGTGCCGTCCGCCGGACCGCCGGTGTTCCTCGACGACGCACTGCGCTACCTCAACGACGACCGGGGCGACGAGGGCAACATCTTCCCCGACCAGATCACGTTCCTCGAGCAGATGCGGATCCACGGCAACGACGGCGGCATCCTCATGATTCCGGGGTCCACCGCCGACCTGAAGGGCGGCGAGCTGACGCTCACGCACCCGATCCCGGACGCCGACGTCGACAGGATCTTCTCCGACAAGGCCTCGTACATCGAGAGCATGGCGCAGCGGATGGCCCCGGTCCTCGCCGCCGAGAAGGCCACCTGGGCCCCCGCCGAGGGCGAGCCGCTGCTCGAGGCGCTGAAGGCGAAGTTCGAGCCGATCATGAAGCAGTCCGACCTGATCTGCGACGGCATCGGCTACCCCGTCGGGCTGGTGATGGGCGACGAGACCGTCGTCCTCGACTTCCCGCAGCGCACCGTCCGCCCGCGCGGCGAGAAGGACGGCAAGTACCGGTACGGCTTCCGCATCGCGCCCGAACTGGTGCGCACGGTGCTGCGCGACGACGAGCCCGACTGGGTGAACACCATCTTCCTGTCCACCCGCTTCGAGGCGTGGCGCGTCGGCGGGTACAACGAGTTCCTCTACACGTTCTTCAAGTGCCTCACCGACGAGCGCATCGCGTACGCCGACGGCTGGTTCGCCGAGGCCCACGACGACTCCGCGTCGATCGAACTCGGCGGTTACGAGATCCAGCGGCGCTGCCCGCACCTGAAGGCCGACCTGTCGAAGTTCGGCGTCGTCGACGGCACCAACCTCACCTGCAACCTGCACGGCTGGCAGTGGGACCTCGAGTCGGGGCGCTGCAAGACGTCGAAGGGCCACGAACTGCGGTCCACCAAGCTCTGATCCGTCGGACGAACGGGACGCTCGTTCGGTCAGATCGAACGAGCGTCCCGTTCGTGCACGACCGGCGGCAGCCAGGCGTCGAAGGGTACGTTCAGCCGACGGTCGGCGGTTGATCGACGAGCTGGGCCATGTAGAGCTGGTCGCCCATCTTGTCCATCAACTCGATCTGAGTCTCGAGGTAGTCGATGTGGTCCTCTTCTTCCTTGAGGATCCCCTCGAGCAGTTTCGCCGACGTGGCATCGCCCTTCTCTCGGCACATCTGGATGCCCGGACGCAGACGCTCGACGACCTCGACTTCGATGGAGAGGTCGGAGTGGAACTGCTCGCGCAGGTCCTGCCCGATGCGCAGCGGCAGCAGCTTCTGATAGTTCGGAAGCGCTTCGAGGAACAGGATCCGGTCGGTGAGGATCTCGGCGTGAGTCATCTCCTCGATGGACTCCGCCCGGGTCTTGTCCGCAAGTTTGGTGAATCCCCAATTGGCTTGCATCTTCGAGTGCAGGAAGTACTGATTGATCGCGGTCAGCTCGCTGGTCAACTGTTCGTTGAGAAGAGCAATGATCTCGTCGTCGCCACGCATGACTTCTCCGTTCGCCCCGGTTGTGGCGAACGTACCACTGGCGATACCACTGTGCGGCGAATCGCGGGATTCAGTTGTGCTGCAGTTTTGTCACGCGGCCGTGCTACCGACGACCGTCCGCTCGCCCAGAATCTCCTTCAACCGATCTACGCACGTTCCACATCCCCAGCCGGCACCGCATCGCTCACCGATCGCGTCCGCGCTGTCAGCCCCGGCGGCACAGTGCTCGTGCACTTCGTCTTCCGTCACGGCCTTGCAGATGCACACGAACATGTGGAGCTCCTCACCAACCAACTGGATTAGGTAAGGGTTACATCATTCTCGCGATCGCGCAAGGGTAGCCTTCCCAAAATCTCGGTGCGGCGCATCACGGTTTCAAAACATCCGTCCCGACGAACGGCACGAGCGCCTCGGGCACCCGCACGGTGCCGTCGGACTGCTGGTGGTTCTCCAGGATGGCGACGATCCACCGGGTGGTGGCGAGGGTGCCGTTGAGGGTTGCGGCCGTCTGCGGCTTCCCGTTCTCGTCGCGGTACCGCACGCCGAGGCGACGCGCCTGGAACGTCGTGCAGTTGGACGTCGACGTGAGCTCGCGGTACGCCTGCTGCGTCGGCACCCAGGCCTCGCAGTCGAACTTGCGGGCCGCCGACGACCCCAGGTCGCCGCCGGCCACGTCGATCACGCGGTACGGCACGTCGATGGCGGCGAGCATGTCGCGCTCCCACGCGAGCAGGCGCTGGTGCTCGGCGTCGGCGTCCTCGGGCTTGCAGTAGGTGAACATCTCCACCTTGTCGAACTGGTGCACCCGGATGATGCCGCGGGTGTCCTTGCCGTAGCTGCCCGCCTCGCGGCGGAAGCACGTCGACCAGCCGGCGTACCGCTTGGGGCCGTCGGCGAGGTCGAGGATCTCCCCCGAGTGGTACCCGGCCAGCGGGACCTCGGACGTGCCGACGAGGTAGAGGTCGTCGTCGGCGAGGTGGTAGATCTCGTCCGCGTGGGCGCCGAGGAACCCGGTTCCCGCCATGATCTCCGGCCGCACCAGCACCGGCGGGATCATCATCTGGAAGCCGTTGGCCATCGCCTTCTGCGCGGCCAGCTGCAGCATTCCCAGCTGCAGCATGGCGCCGAAGCCGGTGAGGAAGTAGAAGCGGGCGCCCGAGACCTTGGCCCCGCGCTCCATGTCGATCAGCCCCAGCGACTCACCCAGCTCGAGGTGGTCCTTGGGTTCGAAGTCGAACGCCGGAATCTCCCCGACCGTCTCGAGGGTGACGAAGTCGTCCTCACCGCCCGCGGGGGCGCCGTCCTGGACGACGTTGGAGATCGCCCGGTGCGCGGCGTCGAGCGCGGCCTGCGCCTCGTGCTGCTCGGCCTCGGCCTGCTTCACCTTGGCCGCGAGTTCCTTGGATCCCTCGAGCAGCGCCGGACGCTCCTCCGGGGACGCCTGACCGACTTTCTTGCCGAATGCCTTCTGCTCGGCACGCAGGTTGTCGCCGGCGAGAACGGCGGCGCGACGGGACGCGTCGGCCTCGAGCAACGCGTCGACCAGGGCGGGATCTTCGCCACGGGTGCGCTGCGACTCGCGGACGGCGTCGGGGTTCTCGCGGAGGAACTTCAGGTCAATCACGGCTTCAAACCCTACCGGGCGCCTCCGAGCGGCTCACTCCGGTTTCGGTTCCAGCAGGGTCAGGAGGTCCTCGCGGCCGAACATCCGGGCGGCGTCGACGGCGGTCGGGTGGCCCGCGGTGGCGTCGGCACCACCGGCGACGAGGGCTCGCACCACGGCGTCCTCGCCCTTGAACAGCGCCCCTGCCAGCGGAGACTGCCCCTTGTCGTTGAGCCGGTCGACGTCTGCCCCGCGGTCGATCAGAACCTGAACGGCCTCGGCGTGACCGTGGTAGGCGGCCAGCATCACCAGCGTGTCGCCGTTCTGATTGGCGAGGTTCACCGGGACGCCCGCGTCGAGGTACGTGGCGAGGGACACGGCGTCGCCGGATCGTGCCGTATCGAACACGCGCCCGGCGAGTTCCTGCAGTTCGGGATCCACCGGCTCGGCGGAGCGCTGAGAGTCGTCGCTCATGGTTGTCGAAGGTACGCCGGGTTCGAGCCGATTGCGGGAGTTGTTCTGCTTCCTCGATCGGAACGGGCATTATGGAAATCGATGTCCTCAGATCAGTCGAACGGCGCCGACCCCCAGCCGCAGAATGGCGGGCAACCGGAGAAGGCTCCCCGCAGCATGTCCGCGACCACGACGCGTCGCGCGCTCGCGGCCGTCGCGGCAGGTGCCGTGGTGGCGGCGATCGCCACGGTCGCGATCGCCGGCGGTTTCAACCGCAGCGAGAACCTCCCCACGCACTCGACGGGTGCCGGACCGCAGGTTACGGGTTCGGCGGAGGGCGACGCGTTCTCTTCGGCGACGGCGGGCGACTGCCTCGACTGGACGCCGTCGAACGACCCCCAGGAAGACCGGAAGGACGTCGCGAAGGTCGACTGTGCGGACGAGCACCGGTTCGAGGTGGCGGCGCCGCTGGATCTCAGCGTGTATCCCGGCGCCGAGTTCGGTCCCGGTTCGCGTTACCCGGGTGCGTTGCGGTTCGCCGCACTGCGGGACGAGCACTGCGTGCCCGCCGTCGACTCCTATCTCGGCGCGAAGTTCGATCCGTACGGCAAGTTCAGTGTGGGCCTGATGTTCCCCAGCGAGTCCGGTTGGGCCGCGGGCGAACGCACCCTGCGGTGCGGCCTCCAATTCTCCAGCACGGCAGGAACGTTGCTGCCGTTCACCGGGAAGGTGGCCGAGCAGGACCAATCCAACATCTGGGACCCGGGCACCTGCATCGGCATCAACCAGAACGTGCCGACCGATCCCGTCGACTGCGCGCAACCCCATGCCTTCGAAGTGATCTCCGTCGTCGACCTGGCCACCCAGTTCCCGTCGTCGATGCCGTCCGTCGAGGATCAGGACAAGTATCTCGAAGGCGTGTGCACGCAGGCCGCCAACGAATACCTCGGTTCCGCGGACGCGCTGCGGAACAAGACGCTCACGCTGTTCTGGGACAATCTGGAACTCGACAGCTGGCTCGCGGGCAGCAGACGGGTGAACTGCTCGGTGGGTAAGGAGACCGACGCGGGCGGTTTCTCGACCATCACCGGTTCGGCGAAGGGCGAGATCCTCATCAACGGCGCCGCGCCCGTGCCTCCGCCGCCGGTCCCGGAGGGCAGGTCGATGCCGACGCCGCTCCCCGGCGCGGCCCCACCCTCCGGGAACTGATGTGGCAGTGAGCATGACGCCCGACCGATTCGAGGAATTGGTAGGCGACGCACTCGATCTGATTCCACCCCAGCTCGCGGCAGCGATCGACAACGTCGTGGTGCTGGTCGACGACCGCAACGACGAGGATCCGTATCTTCTGGGCCTGTATCACGGGATCGCCCTGACGGAGCGGGACAGTCATTACGGCGGATCGCTGCCCGATACGATTACCGTCTATCGCGACGCCCTCCTCGAAATCTGCAGTTCGGAGGAGGAAGTCGTCCACGAGGTCGCCGTCACCGTGATACACGAGGTTGCGCACTACTTCGGGATAGAAGAAGATCGCTTGCACGAGCTCGGCTGGGGATGAACGGTTTTCCCGAGAAGAATTTCTCGGGATCGGGGGGAACCGAAGAGCGCGGTGCAGCGTCCAAGTGTGTAGGGACAGCTGCACATGCAGTTCGTTTGCCGGGGGGCAACTGCCTTCCGCCTGCCTAGGTCAAGAAGGAGTTCGACGCACATGCCGGATCTGCACGTCGCACCTGAAGCTCTCGTCGCCGCCGCCGTGGAACTCGACGCGCTCGCCGCGCGTCTCGAGGCAGCGGTCGCTCTCAACTCCGCGGCCATCCGTGTGCTCCCCTCCGGGAGCGAAGAGGTCTCCCTGCACGCCGCCGGTTACTTCAACACCGTCGCGAGCACGTTCACCCCCGCTGTCGCGCAGGGCATTCTCGAGATGCGCGAGACCGCGAACACGCTCCGCACCCAGGCCGCGTTGTATGTCGCCGAGGACGTCGCGCTCGGCGCGACCCTCGCTGCGGGCATGTGACGGCGGGCGCCTCGAAACCACCAGGAGATCAGACATGACCATGGGACTGACAGGTGTCATCTGGTTGCCCCGAGGGGCGACCGTCAACTCGACCACCCTCGTCGCGGGCGCGGGACCGGTGCCGCTGAGCGTGGCGAGCGCTGCGTGGACGGCGCTGTCCACCAGCTTCGTCGACGCCAACCTCACGCTGGTGCGTGTGATGGCCGAACTCGCGGCCGGCTGGCAGGGGGTGTCCGCGGTCGCGGCACTCGCGAAGATCACGCCGTTCACGGTGTGGACGGCCGAATGCGCGGAACTCGCCGCGGACACGGCCGCGAAGGCGGGGCTCGAAGCGGGCGCGTACACCACCGCCGCGCTCATCATGCCCAGCATCCCCGAGATCGTCGCCGTGAAGACCGCGAAGGCCACCGCGTACACGACGGGTGGTGCGCTCAACGGCACCGCCGCGGCCGCGGAGGCCGCGGACCGTGCGATGGACATCCGCGCGGGGCTCGTGATGGAAGGTTACGAGGCCGCGTCGAACATCCTGGCACTGAAGCGCGCGTACCGGCAGCCGCCGCGGATCGTCACCAAGGCCGATTCGAAGGAGGTCGGGAGTTTCGACGAAATCCCGTCCGACGGTGAATTCGATCCGACACGTGCCGCCGCGGCCGCTGTGATGGCCGCGGGCCAGAACCCGGCCGTCACCACGGCCGCGTCACAGGTCGGCAGCATCGCGGGCACCACCGTCTCCACCGCCACCTCGGCGGCGAGCAACATCGGCGGCGCGGCGTTGTCCGCGGTCACCGGTGGCGGCGCCGCCCCGATGACGGTCGGCGCGCCGATGCTGTCCGGTGGCTCGTACGGTGGCGGTTCCGCGGCGACCAGTGCCGCGGCGGCCCGCACCTCCGTCGGTGGCATCGGCGCCGGCGCGGCAGGCGGGGCGACGCTGCCCGAGGGCTGGGGAAGGACCGACGGCGGGCAGGGGGCACGGCCCGGCGCACCGGCAGCCGCACCCGGCGGGGTGATCGGAGACGTTCGCGCCGACGTGAATCCGGCCGCGGCGACGCGCGGCGGCACCGGTAGCGGACCGATGTCGGTCGGTCGCGGCGCGGGCGCGGCCGGTTCACAGGACGACGACGAGCGGGAGACCCCCGACTACCTGAAGAACTTCGAGCACTTCTCGGACGGGCGCACGGTCATTCCCTCGGTCATCGGCGCGAACCCCGACCACCGGGAGTCGGGACGGTGATCGACCTGGGCACCCAGCCGGACGTACCGACCCTGCCGGCGGTGACCCTGAGCCTCGACGAAATGGATTATCTCGTCGACACGCTCGCGCTCGACGTGCTGCCGGTGGTGCTCGACGCCACCCCGCGGTACGACACGTACGACGCCAGGGACGCCGCGTTCCGCGGCGCCGCCGGCGCCCTCGCCGCCCGGGATCTGCTCCCGGGCGGCGGGGTCCACCCCGAACTCGCCGACCGCCTACGGGTTCTGGCCCGGCCGGTGTGGGAGATCGCCCTGCGCTGGTACGTCGACGGCAGCATCTCGAGACTGTGCGTCTCCCAGGGCGAAGCACTGTCGGTGCTGGCGCTGCGGGCCGGCGACACGTACGTCGTCCAGGATGCGGGCGCCGACATCTTCGCGCCCGTGATCGGTGCGCTGGGGGCGGTGGAACCGTTGAACGTCGGCGTCGTCAACGCACCCACGGCCTCGCTCGGCGAGGCGTTCGATCAGGGCGGGGACGGCAAGTCGCTCGCGGCCGCGCTCGCCGCGCTCGGCGTGCCCGCGGTCGACGCGACGGTTCTGGGCAACGCGATGGCCGGCTGCACCACCTACGCCGAGATCGTCGGAATCGTCTACGGCGACGGGCAATACGATCCGGTCGGCGGGCCCGTCACGGTGTTCGACACGGGGGCCGGGCGCATCGTCGGCACGTCCAGTGTGTCCGCGCACGGGGTGGCGTGGTCGTCGCTCAGCCCCGGCACCCCGCAACGGCTGCGGCAGGCGCTGGAGTCGCTGGCCGAACGGCTCCGCTGACCTACACGGGTTGCCGCTTCCACCACGCACCGGTCTCGCGGCGCTCCTTCCAGGTGGTGAATTCGTACCGGTACATGCGCGCACGCACATGTTTCGGCGGCTGATCCGGGAACGGGTTGTACTGCAACAACTTCAGGGTGTCCGGGTCGTTGCGGAGCAGCCGCTCGACGAAACCCCGGAACCACGGTTCGGCGTAGCCGGGCGAGATCGCCGTGAACCAGAGCAACCAGTCGAGCCGCAGGTGATACGGCGCGAACTGGCGCGGCCGCCGGTTGACGTCACCCGGTTTCCCCTTGAAGCCGTACTCCTTCCACTCGGAATGCAGGCCGCGATGAGCGTCGGACGTGCCCTCCACGATCACCTCGTACCGCACCCGGGTGATGCTGCCGAACGCGCCGTACGTGTTGACGAAGTGCCATTTGTTGAACGACGCATTCATGCGCTGGCCGTGGGAGATCAGGTTGCGGATGGGCCAGTAGCTCAACACGACGACGAGCGCGGTCACCGCGATCACCAGCGCAGCGAACGGGAGAGGCGCCGAGTCGCTGCCCGCCGGGACGTCGACGGGCAGCACCGTCTCGTACACGTTGTCGGGGATGACGGACAGACCGAGCACGATGGTCGTCCAGTTCAGCCACGAGAAGTTGCCGCTCGCCACCAGCCACAGCTGGGTGACGATCATGATCGTCGCGGCGACGGCCGCGACCGGTTGCGGCGCGAACAGCCCGAACGGCACCACCAGCTGAGCGAAGTGGTTGCCGAGCACCTCGACCCGGTGCAGCGGCTTCGGCAGCCGGTGGAAGTACCAGCTGAACGGTCCGGGCATGGGCTGGGTTTCGTGGTGGTAGTACAGGCAGGTGAGGTTCTTCCAGCATCGGTCGCCGCGCATCTTGATCAGCCCGGCCCCGAATTCGAGCCGGAACAGCAACCATCTCAGCATCAGCAGCACCAGGATCGGCGGCCCGACCGACGCGTTGCCCAGGAAGATCGCCAGGAAACCCGCCTCGAGCAGCAGCGACTCCCAGCCGAAGCTGTACCAGAGCTGGGAGACGTTGACGATCGAGAGGTACAGCACCCACAGGGCGAACCACAGCAGCATGCACACGGCGAGCGGGACCACCTGCGTCAGACCGAGCAGCGCGGCGAGCGACAGTCCGGCGCCGGTCCAGCAGATCCCCTCGAAGAACCGGTCCGAGTAGTGCAGGTGGAAGATGCTCGGCGAACGCGTGAACGGGACGGCGCGGAGAAACTTCGGGATGGGCAGCATCCCGGTGCTGCCGACGAGCGGCCTGAACTGGTTTCTCGCGGCCAGGAACGCGACGAAGTAGATCGCGGCGAGCCCCTCGGTGACGAGCAGCCGACCGAGCGAATAGTTTTCGCCAACGAACCAATCCAACGCCGTCACTCCTCGAGGACGGTTTCCTCCATCGTCGCGCAACCCCAGGGTGCGCGCAACGGCGTCACCCCATCGGGTCGTCGGCGCCGGGGATCACCCGGTGCTCGAACGGCGGCTCCACGGTTCCCCAGCGCACGCACTCCCAGCCGCCGCCCGCGAGCGGGGTCAACTCCACCGTTTGGGTGTTGGCCAGGTGATTGTTGGCGGCGAACAGCCCCGGCACCCCGGCCAGTTGTGCTGCCACGAGCCGGATGGCGGCGCCGTGGCTGACCAGTACGACGTCGCCCGAGGCCGCCGGGTCGTCGAGGTACTGCTCGCGCAGGGAGTCCACGACCGGGACGTACCGGTCGAGGATGTCGTTGGCGGATTCCCCGCCGGGAACCCGGGCGTCCAGTTCGCCGGTGTGCCACAGGTGGAACGTCTTCATGAACAGCTTGTGCGACTCCTCGTCGCTGCGGTCCTCGAGTTCACCGGCCTGTGCCTCGTGCAGTCCTTCCCGCACCTGGACGGCGATGCCCGACGCCAGTTCCACGAACCGCGCCGTCTGCCGGGCGCGCAGTGCCTGCGAGGACACGAGTGCGGTCGTCGTCGCGCGTGCGGCGAGGTCGTTGCCGAGCCGCTCCGCCTGGGAGAGTCCTTCGGGTGTCAGCCGGGCGCCGGGCAGCCTCGTGTCGAGCCTGCGCTCGACGTTCGCCTCGGTCTGCCCGTGCCGGACCAGGATCAGCTTGCCGCTCACGATTCCCTCTCTCCCTGACGGATTCGTTCGATCCAGTCCGCCGCGTCTCCGTCGGACGGCGGGGGCGGGCCACTCGGGTTGGCGGCGGGCCAGGACCCGAGGAACCGCACGTGCGACTTCCGGTGCAGCGCACGGAACGCCTCGGCGACGAGCGGGTCGTCGATGTGCCCGATGCAGTCGACGAAGAAGCGGTACAGGCCGGGGGTGGTGCGCACCGGGCGTGATTCGATGCGGATGAGATCGATTCCGCGCGTCGCGAACTCGGAGAGCACACCGACGAGTGAGCCGGGGGTGTTGTGGGGTTCGAGGACGGCGGACGTGCGGTCGCCGCCGGTGCGGGCGGGCACCCGGGTGGGCGCGGTGACCAGAACGAATCGGGTACGGGCGCTCTTCTCGTCGGCGACCCCGTCGGCGAGGCTGCGGAGCCCGAGCCGTTCGCCGGCGAGGGCGGTGGACACGGCGGCGTCGGCGAGGCCGTTCGCCACGTCCTCGGCGGCGCCCGCGTTGGAGGACGCCGTCTGGAGTTGGGCGCCGGGGCAGTTCTCCTCCAGCCAGATTCGCACCTGCCCGGCCGCCACCGGGTAGGCCCGCACGGTGCGCACCTGGTCGAGCCGCTCGACGCCCGCCCCGCCGAGGATCGTGAACGCCACGTCGAGTTCGGTCTCGGCCACGATCTGCAGGCGGTCGCCCAGCGCGAGCGAGTCGAGGGTGGGCACCACGGCGCCCTCGACGGAACTCTCGATGGGAACGACGGCGCCGTCGACGACGCCGTCACGCACCATGGCCAGGGTGGCGGGCGGACTCGTCGCGGCCACCCGCTCGACCGGCCCGTCGAAGGCACCCTCGGCCTCGAGCTGGGCGAGCGCCATCTCCGTGAAGGTTCCCGACGGTCCGAAATACGCGATCTTTGGCACGACTACGAGATTACGCACCGAGCGTTGACGGTCCGGCGCATTGACGGTGAATGTTTTACCGCAGACCCGCGTCCGCCAGCTCACGGGCGACGAGCACCGGGTCGTCGACCTCGACCCCGAGCAGGACCTCGCGGACGGCCTCCGCGGCCTCGGGGATCAGCGACGTGAGTCTCGTGGGATCCGGGGTCGCGAGCGCCGCCCGCACGTCGTCGCCGCGGAGGGACGCGACCGTCCCCGACAGCAGCGCGAGCACCTCGGCGGTGTCACGGGCCCGCGCCACGTATCCGACGTCGGCGTGCGCGAGGACGGCGAGGAAGTCGGCGACCTCGCCGATGGAGTGCCCGCTCGCGAGTCCCGGGATGCGGCCTGCGTCCGCGAGGTGCTGCGCCGTCTCGGCCAGGCCTGCGTCGTCGCTGCCGTCCGCGACGACGAACACCGCGAGCGGAGACGGCAGCCGCAGCGCGACCGCGTCGGCGAGCTGGCCCGCCGGGCAGTCGAGGTGGAAGCGGACCGCCTCGTAGGACGCCTGCTCGCTGGTGCGGAGAACGGCCGGGTCGACGTCGAGCCCCACGATCACACGGCCCGCGTCGGTGCCGACGGCGTCGAGCAGCGCGGACGCCGCGACCACCCGCGGTCCGAATGCGCCACCGGCGGCCGGGCTCGTGTCCCGGGTCCCGCTGAGCAGATCCGCGAGCAACGACTGCGGTCCGCGCGAGCGCGGGACGCCGAGGGAGAGAGGTATGGCCACCGTCCCACCGTATGCCCGCCTCGTGGACCGGAATCTTTTCGGGTCTTGCCCTCGCCGGTTCCGTCACATTAGGTTAGGGTTACCTCAGTATCGCGGAACCCTGAAGGAGGCTCCATGCCCGTCACGACCACCGGTCCGTCCACCGCCGAGCGTGTGCGTAGTTCGTGCGCACGGACCCAGGACGCGGTACTCGCCGTCGAAGGCAGCGCACCGACCGTCACGTCGGTCCACCACCTGCGGTCCAGCGGCGACGTCGTCGTCGCGGTGCCCAGCGAGTCGGCGGCCGCCACGCTGTCCTGGCTCGCCGGCGGCGGCGGAATCCCGGCCGTGCTCGAACTGACCGACAACTCACCGCTCGCGCTACGCGAGCCCGTGCGGTCGCTCGTCTGGCTGCGTGGCAACCTGCACGCGCTGTGCGAGGCACACACCCGCACCCTCGCCGACGAGGTGGCCTCCGAATACCCGCACCCCGGACTTCTCGACGTCGGACACGATGCGACGCTGCTGCAACTGCGGCTCGAATCGGCGGTGGTCGCCGATTCGAGTGGCGCCGAACCCGTCGCCCTGGGCGATCTGCTCGCCGCCCGGCCCGACCCGTTCTGGGAGATGGAGACCGCCTGGCTCCAGCACCTCGACGAAGACCATCGCGACCTCATCGACATGCTGTCGCGCAAACTTCCGCCCCACATGCGGCGCGGACGCGTCCGCCCCCTCGGCATCGACCGGTACGGACTGCGGCTGCGCGTCGAGAACGATCACGGCGACCGCGACATCTGGATGCCGTTCTCCGCTCCGGTCGACGACACCGTCGCCCTGAGCAGGGCGATCCGGCTGCTGGTGGGATGCCCGTTCGTGAACGGACTCCGCGCGCGCGGCTGACCGGCCTTCCGGTTCGCCGCACGCTAGCGTGTGCGGCGTGATCTCGCGCGCAACGCTCACCTCCTGGCTACAGCCGGCCTCACCCGAACCGGCCGCCCCGGTGGCCGCAGGCACCGAGCGCCGGGCCCTGTGGATCGAGATCACGATCGTCCTGCTCGTCACGTTCGGGACGAGCGGGCTGTCGGGACTGCTGTCGCTGACCGAATCGCTGCTCACACCCGGCAACCTGGCCGACCAGGCCGTCGCCCTCAACGTCGCCCGCGCCGAGAACCAGATCATCGACGTCGCCCGGCAACTGCTCGGCGTCGTGAAACTCCTCGCGTGGGGCGCCCTGGGGCTGTATCTCCTGTGGCGGAGCGGTGCCGGCCCGCGCGACGTCGGGCTCGGCCGATTCCGCTGGCGACCCGACGCGACGCACGGTGTCGGGCTCGCCGCGCTGATCGGTCTGCCCGGGCTCGGCTTCTACCTGCTGGCCCGCGCGATCGGCGCCAACCTCACCGTCGTCCCCAGCACGATCGGGGACCACTGGTGGCGTCTGCCCGCGCTGATCCTGTGGGCGATCGCGAATTCCGGCGCGGAGGAAGTGCTCGTCGTCGCGTATCTGATCACCCGGCTGCGGCAACTCGGGTGGAGCGAGAATTCCTCGCTGCTCGCGTCGGCGCTGCTGCGGGGGACGTACCACCTCTACCAGGGCTTCGGCGGCGGGCTGGGCAACGTCGCGATGGGTCTGGTGTTCGGCCGGTACTGGCAGAAGACCGGACGGTTGTGGCCTCTCGTGATCGCGCACGCCACCATCGATTCGGTCGCGTTCGTCGGCTACGCCGCGCTGCGCGGGCACGTCGGCTGGATTCCGTAATCCGGCCGGACCAGTAAAGTCGTGCGGGTGACCGGCGACGCCCCCTATCCTCCGCTGCCGCCCCGTCCGCCTCGGCGGACGCCGGGCGGGCAGCAGGTGCCGCCACCCCCGAACCGCCGAATCCCGCCTCCCGACCAGCGAGTTCCTCCGCAGACGCGGCGGGTGCCGCCGCAGGGTCCGCCGCAACAGGGGCCTCCTGCGCCTCGCCCGCGACACCCCGCGCCGCGTCAGGGTCCGCCGCCGCAGGAGGGCACCCAGGTCATCCGCCGCGACGGCCGGGGCGCCCCGCCGCCGCCCCAGCAGGCCTGGTCCCAGGCCCCGGAACCGCAACTGTCCCGCTCGGCCCCGCCGCAGGGTCCGCGCGGCTACGCACCCACCCAGACGCCGCAGCCGTACCGCGACGCACCACCGCCACCGCCGCCGCAGGTGCCCGACCGGCGTCCCCCGCGCACGCCACCACCTCCGCCGCCCGCACCGTCGCGGGCCCCGGAGCCGCCGCAACAGCGCAGGCCCAGGCGGCCACGGCACTGGGGGCGTCGCATCGGCATCCTGTTCCTGGTGCTGGTCCTGGCGCTCGCGGGCATGACCTATTACCTCGACAGTTCGCTGAACCGGATCGACGCGCTGGCCGACTACCCCGGCCGGATCGGCGACACCCCCGGCACGAACTGGCTGCTGGTCGGTTCCGACAGCCGCACCGGGCTGACCCCCGAGCAGGAACAGCAGCTGTCGACCGGCGGCAACAGCGGTCCCGACCGCACCGACACCATCATCGTGGTACACGTCCCCAGCGGCGGCGGCCCGGCGACGATGGTGAGCATCCCGCGCGACTCGTACGTGTCGATCCCCGGCTACGGCGAGGACAAGATCAACGCGTCGTTCGCGTTCGGTGGTCCGCAACTGCTGACCCAAACGGTCGAGGAGGCGTCCGGTCTGCACATCGACCACTACGCGGAGATCGGATTCGGCGGATTCGCCGGCATCGTCGACGCGATCGGCGGCGTCGACATGTGCCTGGACACCGCCATCGACGACCCGCTCGCGGGGATCAACCTCGCGCCCGGCTGCCAGGAACTGTCGGGGGCGCAGGCCCTCGGCTTCGTTCGCAGCCGCGCGACCGCGCTCGCCGACATCGACCGGATGAACCATCAGCGGATGTTCATGGCGGCGTTGATGTCGAAGGCGACCAGTCCGGCGACATGGCTCAACCCGTTCCGCGTGTGGCCGCTCGTCACCGACACCGCCGCATCGCTGCGCGTCGACGAGAGCGACCACATCTGGAACCTCGCCGCACTCGCCTGGGCGGTTCGCGGCGACATGGTCACGACGACCGTCCCCGTCGGCGGTTTCGAGGACGTCGACGGCTCCGGGAACGTGTTGCTCTGGGATCACGAACGGGCATCGCAGTTCTTCGACGCGCTGGCCAACGACCGTCAGGTTCCGGCCGAACTTGTCACCACCGGACCGTGACGCTCGGCCGTAAACTGACACCCATGACGCAACCGGCGCCGAAGGCACCCAGCGAGTTCCATGCCCTCCTGCAACAGCAGATCCGCAACGAGTTCACCGCATCCCAGCAGTACATCGCGGTGGCCGTGTATTTCGACTCGCACGATCTCCCGCAACTGGCTCGCCGGTTCTATTCGCAGGCCGCTGAGGAGCGCGGCCATGCGCTGATGATGATCCAGTACCTGATCGACAACAACCTCCAGGTGACCGTCCCCGGCATCGACGACGTGGTCACCGATTTCGACTCGGTGCGCGCCCCCGTCGCACTCGCGGTGGAACGGGAACGCGTCGTCACCGAGCAGATCACCGCACTCGCCCGCACGGCCCGCGACACCGGCGACTACCTCGGTGAGCGGTTCATCCAGTGGTTCCTCGAGGAACAGGTCGAGGAGGTCGCGGACATGCACACGCTCCTGACGATCGTCGAGCGTGCCGGCGACAACCTGTTCGACATCGAGGATTTCATCGCCCGCGAAATGAGCGGCAACACGCCGGTCCGGCCGGGTGCGCCGAAGAGGGCGGGCGGCGGCGTCTGACCTGTCCGGTCAGCAGCGGGTGGGCGCCGGTTCGCCGCGGAATCGCGCGGCCACGTATTCGTACGCGTCCGGAAAGCCCACCACTGCCGTCGTCATGTGCTCGGAAATCTCGTACGGGACGAACGTCAACCGGGCGCCGGCCGCGCAGTAGCGGTGCGCGGTCTCCGCGACCGAATCGAACGGCGTCAGCCCGTCGAGGGTGCCGTGCCACAGGTAGAGCGGCGCGGTCGGGACACCCTCGTAGTACCGCAAACTGTTCTCGCGCAACACTTGGTGCGCACCCGAACTCGCCATGAGGCTGGTGGACGCGGCCAGCTGTCCGGCGCTGCGGAAGGCGCCGTGGAACAGCAGGAACCGGCGGCATTCGTTCGACATCCACTCGCGCAGCCACAGCCCGGTCGCGTTCAGCTGCGACGAGATCGGCAGCTGCTCCGGGTATTCGCGTTCCAAACCGATCGCGGCGGCGAACGCGAGCCCGAACCCCGGATGCGGATTGAATCCCAGACCCAGCGCCATCTGCTCGAGATCCGCCGGAATTCCACCGGCCACCACGGCGTCGAGTTTCAGTTCCGGCGCATAAGTCGGCGCCAGCGCAGCGGCCCACGCACTGGCCATCCCGCCGCCGGAATATCCGGCCAGCGCCACCGGGCTGTGCGTCAAGCCCAGTTCGGCCACCCGCTGGACCGCCCGGACGCTGTCGAGGGTGATCATTCCCCCGAGCTTCGCGGCACCGTACGCGCCGGTCGGGCCGAGATGATCGGGCACCGACACCGCCCAGCCGCGCTGCAGCCCCAAATACAGGCCCGGCGACTCCTGCAGTTCCAGATTGAACAGCGAGTGCGACGGGGCACATTTGGTTCCGAGCGAATTCACGATCGCCTGATACGACACGAGCGGAGGATTCGCGACACCGCGGGGAAGCAGCACGGTGGTGACGGCCAGGATCGGATGTCCCGCAGAGTTCGTCGACCGGAACGCGATCTGCCACCCGTCGGAGTTCGCGTACATCCAGGTGTCGATCCGCCGCGTCCTCACGACGTCGCCGGGATTCAGGACCCCGAGGTCGGTGGGGGCCGAATAGAAGGGGTCGGGGTCCGGCCAGGGATACAACGGGTCGGCCTGCACGGGAGCCGGAATCGTCGCGCCCAGGAAAAGAGCACCGAGAATAAATGCAATCCACGCACCGGGTCGTCTCAACATGTGCCTGCCCCTCCGCACCGTCGGAACGGTGTGAATCTTATACAGAGGCCGGGGCCCGGCGACGCAGATTGCCCCGTTCACGCCCAACCGTTCGTCGCCAGTTCACGTTAGGAAAATGACATCAGAATGGTCCCGAAATTAGGTTGACTTTAGTTTGGGAACGCTTGCCAATATTAGGCCGAACTTGGATGACACGTGTCCTGACCAGCGATATTATCCGTTTCATGACTTCCACTGACGCGCACAAGACGAAATTCCACGCTCTGCTCCACGACCAGATTCGCAACGAATTCAACGCGTCACACCAGTACATCGCGACTGCCGTCTATTTCGACAACTCGGACCTGCCGCAGCTGGCCAAGCACTTCTACAAGCAGGCCGTCGAAGAGCGCAACCACGCCATGATGATCGTCCAGTACTTCCTCGACCGCGACATTTCGGTGGAACTGTCGGGTGTCGACGCGGCGAAGGGCCAGTTCGAAAACGCACGCGAGCCGATCGCACTCGCTCTGACCCAGGAGAAGACGGTCACCGAGCAGATCGTGCAGCTGGCGAGCACCGCCCGCGAGGAGGGTGACTACCTCGGCGAGCAGTTCATGCAGTGGTTCCTCAAGGAGCAGGTCGAGGAGGTCGCGAGCATGACGACGCTGCTGACCATCGCCGACCGCGCGGGCAGCAACCTGTTCGACCTCGAGGAATTCGTCGCACGCGAGATGAGCGGCCCGGCAGACACGTCCGGCGCACCGCACGCGGCGGGCGGTTCCATCTAGGCGGCTCCGCCGCCCGTGCGTGGTTGACGAGTGCAGAGACTCGTCAACCACTCACGGGCGCGAAGCGCCTACCGCAGGGTGACCTGCCGGCCCCGCAGTCCGTCGCGGGCGCGTCGCTCCTCGGTGGTGAGGGGCGAGTCGACGGCCAAGGCCTCGGCCAGTCGCTGACCGAGTTCGACGGTGGCGGCGGCCCATTCGTTCGCGTGCTTCTCGCGGTCCAGGTCGAACACCGGGACCAGCAGTCCGTGCGTCCGGAACGACCCGGCGTAGCGCGAACCCTCACCGAGGTGCAGGCCACCGGTCGCGTGCACGCGCGCCAGGGCCAGCATCAGATCGTCCTCGTTCTCCGGGCGCACCCAGCGGATGTGCGCCTTCTCGCCCGCGTCGACCCACCACGCGGCGACAACACCCTCGGCCTCGACCCGCGCGGACGGCATGATCGCCGCATTCGCGTGCTGCACGGTCGTCGCGACCTCGGGTGCCGGCTCCACGCCTTCGGGAATCCACCAGTTGAAATCCTGGTGCACGGTGATGTCGAGAGGGGCGTCCGCGTCGATCACGTCGGCCAGTGCCGGGGTCTCGGATCCCGGGTTCGCGGAGGCCAGCGATTCGCCGGCGGCGGCGTCACGGACCCAGGCGACGGACGCGGCCAGGTCGGCGCCGAGGTCGGCGGCGTGCGCCTGGACCTGCACACCGACGAACCCGGTGGCACTGTCCCCCTCGTCGCGGACCAGCGCCGCGACGGCTCCGGGCAGCACGGTCGCGAGGGTCACCGGACGGGACGAATCCTTGACCGGAAGCGGGGCGGTCGCCGACGGGACGAACTCACGCAGCGCCACCAGATCGCATTCGGCGGCGAGACCTTCGAACGGCCGGGTCACGGCCGCCGCGGCGCTCTCCCGTTCCGCCTGCCGCTGCGCGAGCTTCTCGGCGCGGGCACTACCCGGCTTCGGACCACTGTTTCTCTTGCTCTTCTTTGCCACGACGCCAAAACCTACACGCCGACGCCGGTCCGGTCAGGAGGCCAGCCATTTCTTGGTGCGCCCGGGGTGGTTGGTGGCCACCCAGCTGACCCCGAGTTCGCGGCACAGTTCGACGTCGCTGCGGTTGTCGACGGTCCAGCAGTACGTGGCCCGTCCCGCGGCGGCGGCCTTGTCGACGATGTCCGGGTGTTCATGCAGCGTTTTCACCGACGGACCGACCGCGGTGGCGCCGACGGTGGTCGCGGCTCCCCCGCCGAGGTACCGGGCGGATTCGCCGAGCAGCACGGTCGGGAGCATCGGCGCCGACCGGCGGATCCGCCACACCGCTCCGGCGGAGAACGACATCACGACGGCGCGGGAGTGGTCGGCGGACGGGGGTGCGGCGATGCCGAAACGTTGCAGTTCGGCGAGGACCTTGCTCTCGACCAGCCCGCCGAAGCGCACGGGGTGCTTGGTTTCGATGAAGAGTTTCACCGGGCGCGCCGTCCAGTCCAGGGTGAGCGCGATCAGCGCGCTCAGCTCGAGAAGTTCGGCGGGCTCCTCCTCGGTCCCGTAGTTGAACTCCGCCAGTTCCTCGAGCGTCATCTCGCTGACGACGCCGGTGCCGGTGGACGTTCGGTCGACGGTGCGGTCGTGGACGCACACGAGGTGGCCGTCCCGGGTGAGCCGCACGTCGCATTCGAGTCCGTCCGCGCCTTCTTCCAGGGCCAGTTCGTAGGCGGCGAGCGTGTGTTCCGGCATGGCCGCGGATGCGCCTCGGTGGGCCACCACGAGGGGCCCGCGCCGGTCGGGGCTCACGACGCGACGGCTTCCCGGTCGGCGTTGCCGGACGTCTTCTCGGTCTTCTCGGCCGACTTCGCGGCGGGCTTGTCCGCATCGGTCCGCGGCAGCGGATCGGTGGCGATCACCCAGCGGGTGACGGGTTCCTTCGTGCCCTTCAGCGTCCGGCCCTCGAGCCGCCGGAGCACCATCAGCGCGAGGAGGGCGGTCGCCGAGGCGACCAGCGCCGTGAACGCGGCCAGCAGAACGCCGTCCGCCATGGCCTGCAGGCCCGGCCTGGACCGCCAGAACCAGTTGAAGAGAACGAGCACTGCGCCGAAGACCCACAGACTCCACCAGGCGCGGACCAGCAGGACGGCGCGGGGGTCGCGGCGGATCACCTCGAGCAGGAAGACTCCCGGCATCACCAGGTTCAGGCCCGGCACCGCGCACCCGACGACGACGTCGGTCGGCGTGCGGGGGTCGGACTTCTTCGCCCGGGCGAACGTGCGGCGACGCATGCGCAGCAGCCAGCACACTCCGGCGATTCCCGACAGCAGCGCGAAGAGCATCCCGCCGGCCTGGCCGAGGAACACGGCGATGTCGGACACGGCGAGCACGGTGGGGTCGATCAGCCGGGTCCGGTTGCGGAGGAGGACGGCGTACCGGCCCAGTTCGGCGAGCACTCCGAATGCGTACAGGCCGGTGGTGACGGTGAGGAAGAGCGCGGCCTTGTTTGCGAGCAGTTCCGGCCAGTCGCGGCGGGTGGAGGGGGCTTCGACGTGATCGTGGAGTCCCCAGCGAGGGATCTCGGTGTAGTGCGGGGTGGGGCTCGGCGTCGGCGGCGCGGCCGCGAGACCGCTGCGCTGCAGTGGGGACCGCGCGATCCAGCGGAATCCCCGGCTCGCGGGCGGCTGGTTGTGATCGGTCCGGACGGGCGCGAGCAGCACACCGTGGCAGCGCGGGCACCACTGCGCCGGGGCGCCGAGGACCGGCCACCGGGCCGCGCACCGCGCGCACACCTGAACGACGACGCTCATGCCCTCCGCACCCACTTCACATTGCCGATTCTGTCACGGCCCGCGAATACGGGCAGCCCACGACCGAATCGTCCTTTTTGGGGAGAATGTGTGAGCTGCACCACCGGAAATGCCGAGTTATCCACAGTTTCCACAGGTTCATACACAGTTATGGACAGTGTGAGTAGTGCTTATACACAGGTCAGAGCGCATGTGAATCCGGGATTGTTGACAGCTTCGGGTGAACGGTCCACAGCGGTGGATGAATTTGACATCGCAGCTCGGTGAACAATCGGTTTCGGGTGACCGACGGCTCGGCCCGGAATTACCCCTCCAGTTCGGATCGCCCGCGAAGCGATCCGAGAACTCCGGACCGGCCGTCGTCTCCCCCACCTGTGCCGGGCGAAAATGTCCCGACACTTGATCTGACGCAGCCCGGCACGGTTTGGTTCCACCCAATCTGTAATCTCGGAAACCGATGACGGAAGACGCCGGATCGCGGTGGCACCTCGGGCCCGCCCGTGTCCTCCGGGTGGCCGCCGCCCTGATCGTGGTGCAACTTCTCGTGCGGACGTGGGTGGCCGCGAACAGCGACTTCTACTGGGACGATCTGATCCTCGCCGGGCGCGGCGGCAGCCTCCCCCTGCTCTCGGGCGACCTCCTGCTCTACGACCACGACGGTCACCTCATGCCGGGGGCTTTCCTGGTGGCGGG
This sequence comes from Rhodococcus sp. T2V, assembly GCF_029269925.1. Classification (NCBI taxonomy): domain Bacteria; kingdom Bacillati; phylum Actinomycetota; class Actinomycetes; order Mycobacteriales; family Nocardiaceae; genus Rhodococcus; species Rhodococcus sp. T2V. The sequence continues at coordinate 73,469 of NZ_JARJBD010000006.1, read as the reverse complement.
TATCGCGACGCGGATCGCGCCGTATCAGTGGATCCTGCCGATGCTGACGATGGTCGCGCTGCAGGCGGGGGCGTCGTACGCGGTGTTCCGGTTGCTGCGCACGATCCTCGGGCCGCGGCCCGTGCTGCTGGTTCCGCTGGCGCTGTATCTGTTCTCTCCGCTGACCGTGCCGGCGTTCGCGTGGTGGGCGGCGGCGCTCAACGCGCTGCCCCTGCAGATCGCGCTCGCGTGGGTGGCGGGCGACGCCCTCGAACTGTGCCGCACCGGACGGCGGCGGTACGCGGTGTCGGGCACGCTCGTGCTGATCGCGTCGCTGCTGTTCTTCGAGAAGTCCGTGGTCGTCCCGTTCGCCGCGTTCGCGACCGTCGCGCTGCTCGCGCACGTCGGCGAACGGGAGCGGCCGGTGCGGTCGACGCTGCGGCGGGGCGCGGCCCTGTGGATCCCGTCGGCGGCGGTGCTCGCGGTGTGGGCCGGGGTCTACTTCTCCACCGTCGCGTCGCAGTGGGAGTGGGCGGGGGCGTCGCGCGCGTTGGAGTTGCTCCACCACGGCACGTCGCTCGGACTGCTGCCCACGTTCGTGGGTGGGCCGTGGACGTGGGAGCGGTGGATTCCGAGTCCCCCGTGGGCGTCCCCGTCGACGTCGCTGGAGGTGGTCGGCTGGGTCGTTCTCGTCGCGGCGGTCGTCGCGACGGTCCGGCTGAAGCGCCGGATCGGCTGGGTGTGGGTCCTCACCGCCGCGTACTTCCTGCTGTCGGTGACGGCGATGGTCGTCACCCGGTGGGGCGCCGACACCACGTACGAACTCGCGCAGACCCTGCGCTACTTCACCGACACCGCGGTGATCCTCGCCGTCGCCGTCGCCGTGATCGCCCGTGCACCCCGACGCCGAGCCGAGCCGGTCCGGTTGCGGCCGCTGGTGGCGGCCGGTGCCGTGGTCGCGTTCGTCGCGAGCAGCCTGTGGTCGACGTACACGTTCACCCGCAGCTGGGAGGAGAACCCGACCACCGACTACCTCGCGACCGCGCGGGCGTCGCTCGCCGACCGGGACGACGCGCCGATCCTCCAGCAGCCCACGTCCATCTGGGTGCTGTTGCCGGTGGCGTACCCGAACAACCTGGTGAGCCGTGTCTTCGCCCCACTCCGCGACCGCCCCGCGTTCTCCGACAGCACCCCGGACCTCCGGATGATCGACGACGCCGGTTCGGTGGTCGACGCCCAGGTCACGTGGGTCCGCGCGATCGAGCCGGGACCGGTCCCGGACTGCGGGCACCTGGTGGACCGGCGCAGTTTCGAACCGATTCCCCTCGACGGGCCGCTGACCGGCTGGGAGTGGACGGCGCAGCTCAACTACCTGGCCACGGCGGACGGTGAGATCGCCGTCGCGATGGAAGACGGCAGCCCGGTGCGGGTGCCGGTGCACCGCGGCCCGAACTCGGTGTTCGTGCGGCTCACCGGCGGCGGTCAGAGCCTGCGTGTGAGCACCCTGACCCCGGACCTGTCCGTGTGCATCGGGGTGGGCCCGGTCGGGGTGGTGGTCCCGAAGTAGCTACCGCCCGTACCGCGACCAGGCGACGCGGGTGTTCGCCGCACCGACGATCGCGGCGGCCACGTCGTCCCAGCTCGCGGCGGGCAGCCCGAGTTTCGCGAACAGGGAGCGGCGCGGCCCGGTCATCTCGATCGTGGCGTCGGGGAACCGCTTCTCCACCACCTCGCGCAGTGTGCCGATCCCGTCGACGATGCCGAGTTCGACGGCTCGGCGCCCCAGCCAGACGTCGCCGTCGAAGAGTTCCGCCTCGGCCGCCTTCAGCTTGTCCCCGCGGCGGCCGACGACCCAGTCGCGGAACTCGTCGTGGATGCCTTCCTGGATCTGTTCGAGCCACTGCACGTCCTCGGACTTCTCCGCGAAGAACGGGTCGAGGCGGGCCTTCGCCTCGCCTGCCGAATGCAGCCGTCGTTCGATGCCCAGGCGGTCGATCAGTTCGGAGAACCCGAAGCCCGCGGAGATGACGCCGACGGAGCCGACCACCGAGGTGGCGGTCGCGTAGATCTCGTCGGCCGCGCAGGCCAGCCAGTAGCCGCCGGACGCGACGACGTCCTCGCAGAACGCGAGCACGGGCAGGTCGTGTTCGGTGGCGAGCTGGCGGATGCGGGCGGCGATGTATTCGCTCTGCGTCGGAGATCCGCCGGGACTGTTGATCAGCAGCGCCACCGCCTTCGCACCGTGCGTGGTGAACGCGCGCCGCAACGGTTCCTCGACGGACTCGGCGCTCAGCACGCGCCCGAAACCCGCTCCGCCGGACGCGATCATCCCCTGCAGCCGCACCACCGGGACCACCCCGGCGGCGGAGCCCCCGAACGCGTCGGGCAGCTTGTCGGCCAGCGGTTTCGGCAGGTTCAGTGGGATCTTCGCCATGAAATCAGCGTACCGATCAGGGATCGGGCAGAGTGGTTCACATGGAGTTGCGAATCTTTACCGAACCCCAGCAGGGTGCCACCTACGACGATCTTCTGGCGGTGGCGCAGGCCGCCGAACGTTTCGGGTACGGCGCGTTCTTCCGCTCGGATCACTACCTCGCGATGAACACCGAGGGTCTGCCCGGGCCGACGGATGCCTGGATCACGTTGGCGGGCATCGCCCGGGAGACGTCCACGATCCGCCTCGGCACCCTCGTCACGTCCGCGACGTTCCGGCACCCGGGGCCGCTGGCGATCTCGGTGGCGCAGGTGGATCAGATGAGCGGCGGTCGCGTCGACCTCGGCATCGGCGCCGGCTGGTACGAGGAGGAGCACCAGGCGTACGGCATCCCGTTCCCGCCGCTGAAGGAGCGGTTCGAGCGGCTCGAGGAGTCCCTCGCCGTGATCACCGGACTGTGGCGCACTCCGCTCGGGGAGGCGTTCTCCTACGACGGGACGCACCTGGCGGTCAAGAATTCGCCGGCACTCCCGAAGCCGCGGCAGCCGCAGGGTCCGCCCGTCCTGATCGGCGGCACCGGTAAGAAGAAGACCCCCGCGCTGGCCGCGAAGTATGCGGACGAGTTCAACGTCCCGTTCCAGTCGATCGACGAGACGCGGGACGTGTTCGAACGGGTCCGGCTCGCGTGCAAGACGATCGACCGGGACCCCGAGGAACTGGTGTACTCCAACGCGCTCGTCCTGTGCTGCGGGCGGACGGAGGAGGAGATCGCGAAGCGCGCCCTCAACATCGGACGTGAGGTCAGCGAACTGCGGGAGAACGGCCTCGCCGGGTCGCCCGCCGAACTCGTCGACAAGATCGGCCGCTACGCGGAGGCCGGGTCGCAGCGGATCTACCTGCAGACCCTCGACCTCGGCGACCTCGACCACCTGGAACTGGTCGCCGGTGAGGTCGTCCCGCAGCTGAGCTAGGCGGAGGCGGAACCGCCCGTTCGAGACCGTCAGGTTCGTTCGGCGGGCTCAGCAACGTTCCGTTCCCTCTCCGGCGGTGGAATGCTCGAGGTACGTCCGGAACGGCCGTGCGTCGACTCCACGAGGAGATGAACAGGTGCGATGAAGTACGTGATTACGTGGACGGTGCGTGAGGGCGGTTCCGCCGCCGAGAACGAGGAGGCCGCACGGCGGAGCCTCGAAGTGTTCGCAAGATGGACGCCGGCCGAAGGGGCGAACTTCCATCAGTTCCTCGGCCGCCTGGACGGCACCGGCGGATTCGCGTTCGTCGAGGCGGACGATCCGAACGACATCCTGGACGGTCCGACGAAGTTCGGGCCCTTCTTCGAGTTCCACGTCTACCCGGTCGCCGACATCGCCGTCACCACGCAGGCCGCGCAGCACGCGGTCGAGTTCCGGGGGGCGATCAGCTGATCCCGGCTCAGTGCCGGGTGGTCGAATCCAGGAACTGCCGGAGGTCGCGGTCCCACTGCGCGTCGCGGGAGCGGTTCAGGGAGGCGCGGCAGATGAGGAAGCCGGACAGCGCGATCATCATCACCGCGAACCAGGTGAACAGTCCGGCGATCACGCCGGCCACGCGGGCGGCGGACGACGACATCGGTTCGGTGGTGAGGTTGCCGTCGGCGTTGACCCAGATGTCCTGCTTCGTTCCCGAGGGAGTGGCGGGGTCGACCGTGATGTCGGCGTGCCGGGTTTCGTCACCCCAGGTCCACTTGGCGGGGGCGGTGTCGACGCCCGACGGTGCGACGTCGGAGGTGACGGACACGCCGGTGGAGTCGGCGAGCGTGGTGGCGGTGACGGTGCGGTAGTCCGCGACCTGCTTCTCCGCCAGCGTCAGCTGACTGTCGATGGTCCGGGCGCCCACGAGGATGGCGAGCGGCAGCATCGCGAAGGCGAGCACCACGACCGCGAGAGTGAGCATGTTCTCGATCCGGTCCGAGCGCCGGAGAAGCGGGTTGTGCCGCTGACGAGCCGACCGCTTGCGCAGCCCTCGTGGTTGAGAGTTGTTCCACATTCCGGATCCGGTCCTCTCGCCGACAATTCCCTACCATCCAGGGTCGTACGCAAGGCAAACAAGATCAAGTCGATCCGGTGTGTTATTGGGCACTGTGCCGTAATACACTCATCGGCTGCCCGCCATCTCACGATGTTCCTTGGGGCTCATTCCGCGCACGCGTTTGAACGCCGCACTCAGCGCGAATGCGCTTCCGTACCCCACCCGCTGCGCCACCGACGCGACCGTGGCGTCGGGTTCGCGGAGAAGATCCGCGGCGAGTGACAGCCGCCAGCCTGCGAGGAAGGTCATGGGCGGTTCGCCGACGAGTTCCGTGAACCGGCGTGCGAGGGCCGCCCGCGACAGTCCGGTTTCCGCGGCGAGCGACTCCACCGTCCACTGGTGTGAGGGGTTGTTCTGCAGGATGCGCATCGCCTTGCCGACCACCGGGTCGCCCTGCGCCCGCACCCAGGACGGCGCTTCGGCCGCCGGCCTCGCGAACCAGGCGCGCAGCACGGCGATCAGCAGCAGGTCGAGGAGGCGGTCGAGGACCGCTTCCTGCCCGGGCTCGTCGCGCACCACTTCGTCGTGCATGAGCGTGACGAGCCGGGAGTCCCAGTCGGCGCGGCGCTGCACGACGAGTTCGGGGAGCGCGGACAGCAGTCGCCGGCTGATCTCGCCGGGGGTCTGATAGGTGCCGGTCAGCATGACCGTGCGGCCGTTCGCGCTGTTGCCCCAGGTGCGCACGCCGAGGTGCATCGCCTCGGCGAGCGGTTCGCCGCGGAGTGTCGTGCAACTCTGGTCGGGGTTGATGATCACGTGCGGCGGGGTGTCCGGGTGGTCGGCGACGACGTACCGCTCGGGGCCGCGGATGATCGCGACGTCGCCTTCGCTGAGCTGCACCGGTTCGCCGGTGTGCGGGAGAATCCAGGCTTCGCCGCGGCCCATCGCGACGAGGCTGAGCGGCGCGTGGTCGTCGATCTGCAGCGACCACGGCGGTTCCATGATCGATCGGAGCACGAACGCTCCGGCGGCACGGGGACCACTGATGAGACCGGCGAGGGGATCCACACGTTCAGCGTAGACGCTCGCGTATGGAACAGCGCTTTTTAACCATGGAAAGTCTCGCTGCCGCCGTCTTGACTGAAGACATGACAACGCCTCCGCACACCCTCGTCCTCACCGCCACCGGCAAGGTCGGCAGCCGCGTCCTCGCCCGGCTCACCGCCGCAGGCGTGCCCGCCCGCGGCGCCTCCCGCTCCGGTACTCCCCCGTTCGACTGGGAGAACCGGGACACCTGGCTTCCGGCGCTCGACGGCATCACCTCGGTGTACATCGCGTACTACCCGGATCTCGCGGTGCCGGGAGCGGCGGAGGCCGTCGAGGAGTTCGCGGGTCTCGCCGTCGCGAACGGGGCGCGTCGCCTCGTCCTGCTGTCCGGTCGCGGTGAAACCGAGGCGGAGCGTGGCGAACTCGCGATCCGCAAGGCGGGCGCCGAGTGGACGATCCTGCGGTCCAGTTGGTTCGGCCAGAATTTCGGCGAAAGTTTCATGCTCGACTCGCTGCTCGCCGGCGACCTCGCGCTGCCCGTCGACGGGCACGTGCTCGAACCGTTCGTCGACGCGGACGATCTCGCCGAGATCGCCGTCGCCGCATTGACCGAGGACGGTCACGCCGGCGAACTCTACGAACTGACCGGACCGCGGTTGTTGTCGTTCGGCGACGCCGTCGCCGAGATCGCGGAGGCGACCGGCCGCGAAATCCGGTACACGCCAGTCACTTCGGAAGAGTATTCGACGGCACTGGCAGGCCAGGGGGTACCGTCCGACGCGATCGGCCTGCTCACCTACCTGTTCGACGAGGTGCTGGACGGACGCAACGCCTCACTCACCGACGGGGTGGAACGCGCACTGGGGCGCGCGCCCCGCGACTTCACCGACTACGTCCGCGCCGCAGCCGCGGCCGGGGTCTGGAGGGTGTGATCATGGAGCGCTATCTGACGATCGTCACGGCGGTCGGCGCCGGTGTGGTGGGCGGCGTGATGTTCGCGTTCTCCACATTCATCATGACCGGGCTCGGTCGCCTGGATCCGGCCCAGGGCATCTCGGCGATGCAGGCGATCAATCGCGAGGCGCCGAACTTCTGGTTCATGACGGCGCTGTTCGGCACCGCCGTGACGTCGATCGCGCTCGCGATCGTCAGTGTGGTGCGGCACGACGGCTCCGCCGTGTACGCGGTGATCGCGTGCGCGCTCTATCTCGTGGGAATCGTCCTGACCATCGTCTACCACGTGCCGCACAACAACGCGCTGGACGCGATCGATCCCCACGCGGCGGGCTCGGCGGACTACTGGCGCGACTACGTGTCGGGCTGGACCGGATGGAACCACGTGCGCACCGTCAGCGCCATCGCGGCGTCCGCAGTGCTCACGTGGTCCGCGACCCGTGGTTGAGTCCGGGGCCTACGAGGGCGGCAGGATGTCGGTCTGCGCCGGGACCTCGTCCTGCTTCAACAGGCCGACCGGGCAGCTGACGCCGGTCGCGTGCACGGGGCAGTAGCCGCCGGGGTTCTTCGCGAGGTACTGCTGGTGGTAGTCCTCGGCGTAGTAGAACTGCGTGAGCGGCGCGATCTCCGTGGTGATCGCGCCGTACCCGGCGTCGGCGAGCCGCTTCTCGAAGGCCTCACCGGTGGCCTCGGCGATCTCCACCTGCTGTTCGTCGATGGTGTAGATGGCCGAACGGTACTGCGTTCCCTGATCGTTGCCCTGCCGCATGCCCTGCGTGGGATCGTGGTTCTCCCAGAACTCCTTGAGGATCTCGGCGTAGGAGATCACCGTCGGATCGAAGACCACGAGCACCACCTCGGTGTGCCCGGTGCGTCCCGTGCAGGTCTCCTCGTAGGTGGGGTTCGGTGTGTAACCGCCGGCGTACCCCACCGCGGTGGTGTAGACGCCGTCGAGTTGCCAGAACTCCTTCTCGGCGCCCCAGAAACATCCCATGCCCAGTACCGCGGTCTGCATGCCCTCGGGGAACGGGGGTTTCAGGGGGTGACCGTTGACGTAGTGCGTCGCCGGAACCGGGATCGGCTGACTACGTCCGGGGAGGGCGTCCTCGGCGGTGACCATCACGGACTTAGCGGCTGCTCGACCCAGAAGCTCGTCGTACCAAGACATGGTTCGATGCTACGCGCGGTGCCGGAGTGGTCTCCCGGGCGAGCGCCGACTGCGTGCGCATCCGTTCGGCGCGGGCGGTGACCCAGCCCGTCGCGGGCACCTCCACCCACCGGTAGAGCGCCTCCGACACCAGCGCCGTCACCACCAGAAATGCGATGACGGCCCCGGTCTCGCCGAACGAGCCGACCGTGTGCTCGTACACCCGGTAGAGGATCAGCGTGTGGACGAGGTAGATCGCGTAACTGCGGGTCGCGGTCCACCGCACGACGGCCCAGTGCGCCGCGGGTCCGTCGTACCGGCCCACCAGCACGACGCACGCGGTGACGACGGCGAACGTCCAGAGGTAGTGATCGCCCGCCCAGTACACGCGGAAGTCGGTGGCGAGGCGGATCACCTCGACCTGCGCCAGCCCGGCGACGACGATCCACCGGCAGTCCGCGAGCCGCGCCCAGCCGAGGTAGATGATCTGCCCGAGGAACACGGCGGGCAGCGTCGCGGCGATCTTCGACAGCATCGGGACCGTGTACGGCTGCGGCACGTACAGGTTGTAGAGCAGGATCAGGGCGCAGATCGAGGCGCCGGCCATCGGCATCGCGATGGGCAGGGTCCGCAGCACGGGACGCGCGGCGACGCAGGCGAAGTAGAACAGGATCTGCACGGCGAGGGTCCATGTGACCCCCAGCACCGCGACCTCCGGTTTGAGGAAGAAACCGCCGAGCACGAAACTCAGCGCGGCGTCGACGTTCGACACCCCGTCCTGGCCGCTGAACATGCCGTTGATGCCGAGGCGGACCAGCACGATCGCGGCGAGGACGGCCACCCAGAATGCGGGCAGGATGCGGCCGAGCCGATTGAACAGGAACGGCCCGGGTTCATGGCGAATGGCCGAACGGGTGATCAACAAACCGGTCAGCATCATGAAGACGGCGACCCCGAGAAACGACAGATGCTGGTTGAGTCCGCCCCGCTCGATGAAGATCTGATAGACGACGTCGATGAACCACCATCCGGTTCCGAGGTCGTCGATCAGATAGAACGAGATGTGTGAGTAGATCACGGCCAGAACAGCGAAAAAGCGGAGCAGATTCGCGCCCGTGAGCTCCACACGCGGCGCGGCCGCATGCGAATCTGCAACAGGTGTCAGCGAAGGCATCGCGTCAGCTTAAGGTTCCGTTCACCGCTCGGACGAATTCTCACGACATTCAGTGTCGCCGCGCCAGCCTTTTTTCGGGTGCCCGAACTTTCTGTTCCGGGAATCGCTCCGTGACCCCAACTGTTGCGCAGGGTGTACCAATGAGATTGGGTATACACCCGAGAACGATTCGCCAAAGGCGGGTGTCAGGCGCGTCCCCACGTGCCGCCGACACCCGGAACACACCAGGGCTCACAGCCCGTTGATGAAGGGACCCTCGTGTCTGTTTACACGCTGCCGGAACTCCCGTACGACTATGCAGCTCTCGAGCCGCACATCTCCGGCAAGATCATGGAACTGCACCACGACAAGCATCACGCCGCGTACGTGACCGGTGCCAACACGGCGCTCGACAAGCTGGCCGAGCTCCGCGAGTCGGACACCCTGCCCGCCGTGGTCAACCTGCACGAGAAGAACCTCGCCTTCCACCTGGGCGGCCACACGAACCACACCGTCTTCTGGAACAACCTCTCCCCGGACGGCGGCGACAAGCCGACCGGTGAGCTCGCGGCCGCGATCGACGACCAGTTCGGCGGCTTCGACGCTTTCCGCAACCACTTCTCGGCCAACGCCAACGCCATCCAGGGCTCCGGCTGGTCCATCCTGGCCTGGGATTCCATCGGTCAGCGCCTGCTCATCGTGCAGCTGTACGACCAGCAGGGCAACATCCCGATCGGCCTCACGCCGCTGCTGCTCCTCGACATGTGGGAGCACGCCTTCTACCTCGACTACCAGAACGTCAAGGGCGACTACGTCAAGGCCTTCTGGAACATCGTGAACTGGGCCGACGTCGCCGCTCGCTTCGAGAAGGCACGCACCCAGACCGCGGGTCTGATCGTCTAGTTCTCGCTTTTCGCGGCCACGGGCGCCCGGAACACCGTCTCGGTGTTCCGGGCGCCCGTGCTCGTTTCGGGTGCGAAATCCCGTCCGAGCAGGCCGAGCGTCCAATAGGCTTCTCGAGTGACCGAGTCCAGCACCCCTGCCAGGGACGACGCCGTCGTCCACGCCTTCCGCGACGACGCGCTCGGCGACCTCGACGCCACCGGCCTCGCGGCCCGGATCGCCGCCGGGGAAGTGTCGGTCCGCGAGGTGACGGAAGCGGCGATCGCGCGCGCCGAGTCGGTCGGGCCGGCCCTGAACGCCCTGGCATTCGCCGACTTCGATCGTGCACTGACGGAGGCGGGCCGCCCGCACGAGGGCGTGTTCGCGGGAGTGCCGACCGTCGTCAAGGACAACGTGGACGTCGCCGGAGTGCCCACCCAGCACGGCAGCGTCGCGTTCGCCGCGAAACCCGCCCGGGTGGACAGCGACTTCGTCACGCAGTACCGGTCCACGGGTATGCTCTCGCTGGGCAAGAGCCGGCTGCCCGAGTTCGGGTTCAGCGCGTCCACCGAGTTCATGGACGCCGAGGCCGTGCACAATCCGTGGAACCCCGCGTTCTCCCCGGGTGCGTCCTCGGGTGGTTCGGCGGCACTCGTCGCCTCGGGTGTGGTGCCCATCGCGCACGCCAATGACGGCGGCGGATCCATCCGCATCCCCGCCGCCGCCTGTGGTCTCGTCGGCCTGAAACCGTCCCGCGGACGGACGGTCCCCGACGCCATGGACAAGACCCTGCCGATCCGGATCATCGCGCAGGGCGCCGTCACCCGGTCGGTGCGAGACACCGCACGGTGGATGGCGGCCGCCGAACGCTTCTACCGCAATCCCACGCTGCCGCCCATCCGGTTGGTCGAGGGGCCGAGCAGCACCCGCCTGAAGGTCGGGGTGGTGGTCGATTCGGTCACCGCGTCCCGCACGGACGACGAGACCCGTAAGTCGGTCCACGCGACCGCCGATCTGCTCGCGGACCTCGGCCACCACGTCGAGGAGTGCCCGATGCCGGTGGGCACCTCGTTCGTCGAGGACTTCTGCATCTACTGGGGCTTCCTGGCGTTCGTCATCTCCAACAACGGCAAACGGATGCTCGGACCGGACTTCGACCGCGACGCCACGGACAACCTGACGCGCGGACTCGCCGCGATGTACCGCAAGAACATCGCGAAGACGCCGCGGGTGCTGTACCGGTTGCGGCGCACGTACCGCGAGTATTCACAGATCTTCCAGAGGTACGACGTGATCCTGTCCCCGACCCTGGCCCACACCACTCCGGAGCTCGGATATCTTTCGCCGGCACAGAGTTTCGAGGAACTGTTCGACAAGCTGATCACCTACACGGCGTTCACGCCGCTGAACAACGCGTCGGGCGGGCCCGCCATCTCGCTGCCGATGCACGAGACGTCCCGCGGTCTGCCGCTGGCGTCGCACTTCTCGGCCGACCACGGCGACGAGCGGACCCTGCTCGAGTTGGCGTTCGAACTCGAGCAGGCGGCTCCGTGGCGTCGGATCCAGGACGCCGGCTGACGGTCAGGCCCTGCGGCGCAGGCCCATCCACACGACGGCGCCGGCGAGCAGCACGGTGGTGATCCCGAAGCCGACGGCGAGGTGCTCGGCGGTGAGGATCGGCGAGGGCCCGGACAGCGTGCGTGTCACCGCGACCGGTTCGGCGAGCACCGTCGCCAGCTGGTTCTGCTGGGCCGCCGTGCGCACCGGCATCGCCGCGACCCCGTTGTTGAGGTCCGTGGACAGCTGCCCGGACAGCGTCTTCAGCTTCGCGAACCCGTCGACGATCTGCGCGGTGGCGCCCTCGAGCATCTCCGGCGCCTGATCGGCGATCGGGACGATGCCGTCGTTCAACTGCCGCGCCCCGCTGCTCAGCTGATCACTGGCGTCGGTGAGCTGACCCATCGCCACCCGGACGAGTTCGCCGAGGTCGGTGTCCGGGTCGACCTGTCCGCCGAGCAGACCGGGCACCGAACCCAGCTGAGCGGAGAGCAGGTCGAGGTCGGCGCCGACCTGCCGGAGCGACGGGACCACGTCCGGTGCAACGGGTGTGCCGTCGAGGACGCGGATCGCGTCGTCGATCCTGGTACGCATCCGGGTGGCGCTGTCGTTCGCCTCGCCCAGGGTCAGCCCCAGCGCGCTCAGCCGGTCCGCGAGGCCGTTGGCCGTTCCCGACGTCTCACCGACCACGCCCGCCACCTGATCGGCCACCTCCAGCAGTTGCACCGAGCCGGCTCGGGCCGTCTCGAGATACGGGAGCAGGGTGTCGGCGCCCTCGGTGAGCTGTTGCGCCGCATCGTCCGCCGCGGCGGTCCCGGCCGCGAGGAACCCGGCCGTCATTCCCGCCTGCTGGAACCGCGTCCGCGACGAGGACATGTCCGCCAGCAGATCCGTGATGCCGTCCGCGCCGATCTGGGAAGACACCACCCCGGACAGTTCCTCGGACGCCGCGGAGTCGGAACCCGCGACGTCGAGGTCGAGGGTCGCCTGCCGCGGCTTCGCACCCCACACCGAGGAGACGGCCTCGCTGAAGTCCTCGGGCACGGTCACCGTGGCGAACCAGTCGCCGCCCGCCGCCGCGCCCGCGTCGACCACCTGCCAGTCGAACGCCTCGTTCGCCTCGAGCTTCGCGATCAGGGTGTCGCTCGCCCGCACCGGTTTTCCGTCCACGGTCGCGCCGGCGTCGGTGTTGACGATCGCCACGGTCCGGCTGTCGGCCGAGCCGTCGCCGAGGAACACGTATCCGAGCCCGCCTGCGGATGCCAGGACCAGACCTGCCGTGGCGGCCGCGGCGACCCGCCGCGGCGTGAGGACCTTTCGCGTCGACTCGGTTCGGGCGTGATTCGCGGGATTCCGTGTGCGCTCAGAGGTCATTCCGGTGAGGGTAGGTGGCTTTCGTAGCGGCAGATTGTGACGATTCTGAGGATTCTCTGAGACGTCCGGGTTCACCTGAGGCAGTTAGCACTCCCATGCTCTTGTGTGCCAGGCACTGTCGGGCGCATTCTTCAAGTACCCAACGAGGTGTGCAGAACGAATCATGTTCGAAGCGTGTCATCACACACCGAGGAGGCAGAGATGAACAGGGACGGCTACATCGGCATCTCGCCCTTCCAGGCCGCGGGTACCTTGCGGGGATTCGTCATTTCCGGGCGCTGGCCCGACACCACCAAGGAGTGGGCTCAGCTCCTCGCGCTCGCCGTGCGGGTGGCGTGCGTTCCGGGGTTGCTCCGCACCACCACGGTCTTCGGCGCGCACGAGGACCTGCCCGAGGAACCCGAGCCCGAGACGGTCGGTCTCGTGGTGGCCGAGGGCACGGTCCTCGGGGAGTTCGCGCTCGCTCCGGGCCGGTTCGCGGATCATCTGCCGCCGGCACTGATGATGCTGCACCCGCCGTCGGAGACCACCCCGTCGCTCCCCGAGTGCGCGGGCGCGGCCTCGGGCTGTGTTCTGCTCCCGGGTCTCCCCCATCTCGGGCTCGAACACCGGGCGGCGTGGGTGGAGGCGGAGGCGGACGGGACGGTGACGTCCATGGTCAGCCGGGTCGGCATCGACCCGATCAGCGATCCCGACACCGCTGTTTTGGCCATGCTGCTGGCCTCGTGAGGGTACCCGAAGTTTGAGCCCCCGGGACCCCAAACTTCTTGTCGCTTTTGCCTTTTCGTTCCGCCCTCGCTAACGTGGGTCGCAACGAAGGGGAGTAGCCCCCAATCGCCTGTGTCGACATACTGGCGCGGCAATCTCGCACTGCGAGGTTCCGGGCCCGGCCTGGCGGACCGGTGTCCACACCGGTGGGCGAGACCTTCGGCCGACAGACGCATCGCCGCGTCTGCCAGGCCGGAGGAATCCATTCCATCCTCCGACCCACTACTGGAGGAGGATGTGCCGTGCTGACCGCCGCGCTGCTGAGTTTCGGCGTGATCTTCGTCGCCGAACTGGGAGACAAGTCCCAGCTGATGGCGATGACGTTCGCCCTGCGCTACCGCTGGTGGGTCGTCATCGCCGGCATCACCGTCGCGACCACCGTGGTCCACCTGGTGTCCGTGGCCGTCGGCCACTACCTCGGCGTCGCGCTGCCGACCGCGGCGATCAGCGTCGTCGGCGGTATCGCCTTCCTGATCTTCGGCGCGTGGACGCTGCGCGGCGACAACCTCAGCGAAGACGAGCAACTCAAGGCGGGCCGCGCCACCCGCTCCGCGTTCCTGGCCGTCACCTCCGCGTTCTTCCTCGCCGAACTCGGCGACAAGACCATGCTCGCCACCATCACCCTCGCCACCGACCACGACACGATCGGCGTGTGGATCGGCTCGACCGTCGGCATGGTGGCGGCCGATGCCCTGGCCATCGTCGTCGGCGCCGTCCTGGGCAAGCATCTGCCCGAGGCCGTCATCCGCATCGGCGCGGCCGTGCTGTTCTTCGCGTTCGGCGCCTGGCTGCTGCTCGAGGGCCTGTTCCCCGGCAACATCGCCGGTCCGATCGCCGGGGCCGCCGTCGTCGTTCTGGCGCTGGCCGGTGCCGCCGGACGCACCGTGTGGTCGCGGCGCCGCCGCGCGGCCGCGGCAGAGCCCGAACAGATGCAGCACCAGGACTGAACCCGGTCGACAAAGACGCGCCCCGGGGCAATACTCGGAGTCCTTGGAGTACCTCGCAGTTCTCACGGACGAGAGGGCGTGTGTGAACCATCCCGTAGCGAGCGGCAAGCCTGCGATTCTCACCGTCGACGACGACCCCGGGGTGTCGCGCGCCGTCGCCCGCGATCTGCGGCGCCGATACGGTGAGAAATACCGGATCATCCGCGCCGAATCCGGCGAGTCCGCGCTCGACGCGATGAAGCAGATGAAGCTGCGCGGCGATCCCGTCGCGGCCATCCTCGCGGACTACCGCATGCCGGCGATGAGCGGGATCGAGTTCCTGGAGAAGGCCATGGACCTGTACCCGGTCGCGCGCCGGGTGCTGCTCACCGCGTACGCCGACACGGACGCGGCCATCGAGGCGATCAACGTCATCGACCTCGACCACTACCTGCTCAAACCGTGGGATCCGCCCGAAGAGAAGCTGTACCCGGTGGTCGACGCCCTGCTCGAGGCGTGGGCGTCGTCCGATCACCACCCCGCCGAGGAGACGAAGGTCGTGGGGCATCGCTGGGCGCCGCGGTCTTCGGAGGTGCGCGAGTTCCTGGCCCGCAACCAGCTGTCGTACCGCTGGTACATGTCGGACGAGCCGGAGGGCGGGCGGTTGCTCAGCGCCGCCGGCTTGGACGGCCGTCGCCTGCCGGTCGTGATCTGCGCCGACGGCGAATGCCTGGTGGAACCGTCGGACACCGAACTGGGCCGGCATCTCGGACTGCGGACCGACCCGTCGGAGAACTTCTACGACCTCGTCGTCGTCGGCGGCGGCCCGGCCGGTCTCGGCGCCGCCGTGTACGGCGCCTCGGAGGGGCTGCGCACCGCGCTGATCGAGCGGACGGCCACCGGTGGCCAGGCGGGGCAGAGTTCGCGCATCGAGAACTACCTCGGGTTCCCCGACGGCGTGTCCGGCGCGCAACTCGCCGAACGGGCCCGTCGGCAGGCCACCCGGTTCGGGGCCGAACTGATCACCACCCGCGACGTCGTGGCGCTCGAGGTCAACGGCTCGGCGCGGACGGTCCGGTTCGCGGACGGCGACACCGTCGACGCGCACACGATCATCCTGGCGACCGGTGTCTCGTACCGCCGTCATCCCGCGCCCGGCGTCGACGACCTCACCGGCCGCGGCGTCTACTACGGTTCCGCCGTCACCGAGGCGGCCCGCTGCACCGACCAGGACGTGTACATCGTCGGCGGGGCCAACTCCGCCGGACAGGCCGCCGTCTACCTGTCACGGGGCGCCCGGACGGTCACCATCGTCGTGCGGGCACAGTCGCTCGAGGATTCGATGTCGTACTACCTCGTCCAGCAGATCGAACGGAACCCGCGCATCCGCGTGCGACCGTGCACCGAGGTGATCGGCGTCGAGGGCGACGCGCACCTCGAGAAGATCCGGCTGCGCAACAACGCGACCGGCGACGAGCAGACCGTCGACGCCGGATTCCTGTTCCTGTTCATCGGCGCCGCCCCGCGGACCGACTGGCTCGACGGCGTCGTCGCGCGGGACGAGAACGGGTTCGTCGTGTCCGGCCCCGACCTCGTCGTCGACGGCAAGCCGCCGCGCGGCTGGCCCCTCGACCGCCTCCCGCACCACCTCGAGACCAGTATTCCGGGGATCTTCGCCGCCGGGGACGTGCGCTCGGAGTCGGCGAAGCGGGTGGCGTCGGCGGTCGGCGAAGGCGCCATGGCCGTGATGCTCGTCCACCGCTACATCGGCCAACCATGACCAGAGGCAGACCATGAGCCGACTTCCGTGCGATCCCCCCGAGCTGAGGACGCTGTTCCTCTTCGAGAAGCTCACCGACCACCAGCTCGAACAGCTCTGCGAGAAGGGGCACGTCGAGCTGATCGAACCCGGCCCGGTGTTCGCGGAGGGTGAGATCGCGACGTGCTTCTACGTGCTGATCGAGGGCGAACTCGTGCTGAGCAAGCTGTCGGGCGGCGAGGAGATCGAGTTCAACCGGACGTCGCAGCGCGGCGTGTACTCCGGGGCCTGGCAGTCGTACCTCGGCGACCGCGCACCCCAGACGTACACCGCGTCGATGCGCGTCACCGCGCCGTCGAAGTTCTTCGTCCTCGACGCCGACCGGTTCGGGCAGCTGATGCGCGAATGGTTCCCGATGGCCGTGCACCTGCTGGAGGGGCTGTTCTTCGGCAACCAGAACGCGAAGCAGGTCGTCGACCAGCGGGAGCGCCTCCTGGCGCTGGGGTCGCTGTCGGCGGGGCTCACGCACGAGCTGAACAACCCGGCGGCGGCCGCGGTCCGGGCGACGGCGTCGCTACGCGACCGGGTGTCGCACATGCGGCAGAAACTCGGTGTCATCGCGTCGGGGGTGTACGACCGGCAGGCGCTGGCCACGTTGATCCGGTTGCAGGAGGAGACCGCCGAACTCGTGGCGAAGGCGCCGACGCTCACTCCCCTCGAGGCGTCCGACCGCGAGGACGAGCTCGGCGACTGGTTCGACGACCACGGCGTCTCCGGGGGCTGGGACCTGGCGCCCACGTTCGTGCAGGCCGGGCTCGACGTGCCGTGGCTGGAGCGGATCGTCGCCAGTGTCGACGACGCAGCGATGGTCGAGAGCGCGATCCGCTGGCTCAACTACACCATCGAGACCGAACTGCTGATGAACGAGATCGCCGACTCCACCGCCCGGGTCTCCACGCTCGTGAACGCCGCGAAGCAGTACTCGCAGATGGACCGTGCCCCCTACCAGCGCATCGACCTGCGGGAACTGCTCGACAGCTCGCTGGTGATGCTCGCCCGCAAGATCGGCGACTCGATCGCGGTGGTCAAGGAATACGATCCCACGCTGCCGCAGATCCCCGCGTACGCCGCGGAACTCAATCAGGTGTGGACAAACCTCATCGACAACGCGGTCGCCGCCATGGACGGCCACGGCACCCTCACCGTTCGCACCCGGCGCGACGGCGACATGGCGCTCATCGAGATCGGCGACACCGGACCGGGTGTGCCCGAAGAGATCCGGTCACGCATCTTCGAACCGTTCTTCACCACGAAACCCGTGGGCGAGGGAACCGGGCTCGGCCTCGACATCTCCTGGCGCATCGTCGTGAAGAAGCATCGCGGCGACCTGCGTGTGGAATCCGAACCGGGCGACACCCGGTTCCAGGTCCGCATTCCGATCGAACCCGAAGTCGCAGCAGCAGAAGGAGTCACCGATGGGTGAGCTGGACGGAATCGACCCGAGCGTGCCGCCGAGCGGAGACGGATGCGCCGAATGCGACAGCGCCGGCGGGTGGTGGGTGCACCTGCGCCGCTGCGCGCAGTGCGGTCACATCGGGTGCTGCGACTCCTCCCCGGAACAGCACGCCACCAAACACGCCGCCGACACCGGGCACCCCGTCGTGCGGAGCTTCGAACCGGGCGAGGCCTGGTTCTGGAACTACGCCACCGAGACGGCGTTCGAAGGTCCCGAACTGGCGCCGCCGCAACATCATCCGATCGACCAGACCGTCCCAGGTCCGGGCCCCCGGGTTCCATCGGACTGGCAGGCTCACATTCACTGACTCAGAGTTGCGCGAAACGCTGTGCCGTCGCCGCGTCCCGCTCGTCGTACCGGGCCAGCGCCGCTTCGAACTTCGCCTTCAGATCCAGGGCGTAACGCTCGTGCGCGGCGAACGTCCCGACCGCCGAATTCTCTTCCGCGACGCCCGGGCCGCCGATCGCCGTCGCCCGGAACCGCGCGGCCAGTTCCGCCGCCGACGGCAGGTGGGTTTCGCCGAGGCCGAAGTTCTCCGGCGCGAGTTCGCGGTGCGCCCGCTCCCGCAGGTCCCGCATGTCCGCCGCCAGCACCTCGCACGCGGCGATGCACCGCACCAACGCGTCCCGATCCACTTCGAGCCGATCCTCGGTCATCCGTCCCCCTACGGTCGTCGCTCCACCCGCGAGAGAAACTACCCGCTCCCCCGCCGGCAATGCTTCCCTCAGCGCTGCCGTCACACCGAGCGACCGTTATGGTGCAGGTCACCAGGGTCGGCCAACGGAGGTCGCCGGAAACGAAGGATGCGAACTGTGGAAATTCAGGGAACCGCCGCACTGGTCACCGGAGCAGCCTCGGGCCTCGGTGCCGCCACCGCCAAGCGTCTCGCCGACGCCGGAGCCACCGTGTTCGGACTGGACCTGCAGCAGTCCATCGAACGCGCCGGTGACACCGTCCCCGACGGCGTCACCCTCCTCGCCACCGACGTCACCAGCGGCGACGAGGTCCAGGCCGCGATCGACACGATCGTCGAGTCGGGTCTGCCGCTGCGCATCGTCGTCAACTGCGCCGGCGTCGGCTGGGCCGGCCGCATCCTGTCGAAGAAGGGCCCGCACGACCTCGAACTTTTCCGCACCGTCATCACCGTCAACCTGCTCGGCACATTCAACGTCCTGCGCCTCGCCGCCGACGCCATCTCCAAGACCGACACCGTCGACGAGTCCGGGCAGCGCGGTGTCATCGTCAACACCGCGTCCGTCGCCGCGTTCGAGGGCCAGATCGGCCAGATCGCCTACTCCGCATCCAAGGGCGGGGTGCACGGCATGACCGTCCCCGCCGCCCGCGACCTCGCCCAGTTCGGCATCCGCGTCAACACCATCGCCCCCGGCATCATCGACACCCCCATGCTCGCCGGTGTCACCGACGAGTACCGCAAGGGCCTCGAAGCCGGCGTCCCGTTCCCCTCCCGCCTCGGACAGCCCGCCGAGTACGCACAACTCGTCCAGATGATCGTCGAACACGACTACCTCAACGGTGAGACCATTCGTATGGACGGCGCTCTGCGCATGGCGCCGCGGTAGGCGGCTCCGCCACCCGTGCGTGGTTGACGAGTCTCTGGACTCTTCAACCGCGCACGGGGCGCGAAGCGCCCTATCCGGGCGCGTGGTGGAGATCGGATTCGGATCGGGTCTCAACGTCCCGTTCTACCCGGCCGCCGTCGAGTCGGTGAGCGCCGTCGAACCCGCCGACCTCGGCTGGAAGCTGGCCGGCAAGCGTCTGGCGGCGTCGACGACGCCGGTCGAAAGGTCCGGCCTCGACGGTCAGTCACTCCCCTTCCTCGACAACAGTTTCGACACCGCACTGTCCACCTGGACGATGTGCGCCATCCCTGACGTCGGCGCTGCACTGCGGGAGGTCCTACGGGTCCTGAAACCCGGCGGCACACTGTATTTCGTCGAGCACGGTCTCGCCCCGGACGCCAACGTCCAGCGCTGGCAGCGGCGGCTCGAACCGATCCAGAAGACCGTCGCCGGCGGGTGCCACCTCACCCGCGACATCCCCACCCTGCTGACGAACGCCGGCTTCGCCGCCCGTGCGCGCCTGAGGAGTCCGGGGACTCGTCGACCACTCACGGGGCGCTAGGCTGCTGTCGATTCGTGAACGGACGAGGGGGGCTTCGTGGGAACGTTGAAAGCTGATCTGGAAGAGCTCGAACGGCTGGGGGGAACCTTGCACGGGCTGGCCGACGAGGCGGGTGGTCTGAGAACCGGCCCGGCCGCCGGCCCCTACCTGTCGGCCGCGGGCGCGGTGATGGCCTCGGTCATCGAGGCGTCGGGCATCTCCGCGGATCTGGTGGATGCGGCGCTCGTCCCGGCGATCGAGGAACGACTCGGCGAGACCGGGGACGTGATGATCCATGCCGCGCAGGAGTACCGGAACCAGGACGAATCGTCAGCCGACCGGTTCGTCGCCGCGTACACGAACGCCACCGGCGAGTGGAGCGCTGAAGCATGAGCCTCACTCGCACCCAGATCGAGTCCTGGAATCCCGCGACTCTGACCGAGATCGGTGACGCATGGATCGCCCTCGGCACCAAGATCGAAGATCTCTTCACCCGATACGTCGACGGCGTGACCAGGGTCAACGACACCTATTGGGAGGGTAAGACCGCCGAAGCCGCCCAGAACCGGGCGAATGCCGACAAGAAGACGGCGCTTGTCGTGGTGGATCGACTGGAAGCACTCGCCAACCGTGCGAAGCAGGGTTTCCACGACGTCGACGCACCGCTGCAGCGTGCGCGGATGGCGATCGTGGCCGCCGAGTCTGCGGGTTTCCGCATAGCCGACGACCTGACGGTCACCGATCCCGGGACCCCCGATCCCGACAACGATCGCGTGAACGACATGACCGGATGGCAACGCGACATCGCCGACGCCGCGTTGGCGACGGAAACTGCCGACGCAACCGTCAGGGACGCACTCGCTTCCGCTCGCGACGGGCTGCGGGCAACGTTCACCTCAGCCGCGGCGTTAGGCTCCGATCAGGGTGCGTCCGACGGGACGCAACTCGTCGCCGACCCCGCCGGATTGAATCCCGAACAGATCCGGAGACTGACCGAGGCCGGGGAACTGACCCCCGAGCAACTCGACGCCGTGAACTCCGGCAACGCCGCGACGATCCCCGCGTCGCAGATGGAGTACCTGAATCAGGTCAGCCGGTCACTGGACGGAAAGAGCCCACAGGAGATCCAGCAGATCATGGACAAGCTGCCTCCGGACTCTGCGCGTGCCCTGGCGAACTCGCTTCAGATCGTGTCGAACGACAAGATCACGGCCACCGTCAAGGGCGACTCGCAGGTGCCGACAACCGGCGGCCTGAACCTGCTACCCGACAAGATGGTCGAATCGCTGACCCGGGACGATCTCGTGACCCGCGATTTCAAGATGGTCGGGACCACCGGTGCGGCCAGCGTCGAACTGAACGGAGTCGCCGACAACCAGGCCATCGCCGACATCGTCCAGACAGGCGATGCGCGGTACAAGAGCGGCAGCAGCCTCGATCAGCACCTCCTGGAGGTCGGTCGCCAGTACCTCGACGCCCAGGTCGCGCACGAACAGAACCCGAACCACAAATTCGAGTACTTCACGGTCGACGGCCGAGGAACCGAGAACACGGCGATCACCGAAGGCATCTTCACCGCCGTCGGCGACGACAAGATCGCCGTCCAGAACGCGGTCACCCAGCCCGACACCGGCCAGAATCTGGTTCGCGACGTCCTCACTCACAACTGGTCCGACAACGGGCAAGCGGCAGCCTCGATGTTCCGGTTCGACGACGCAGAGGCCACGGTCGAGGACCCCCACAACCCGGCCGACGTCGAAGCCGCAACACGCAGCGGTCAGATCATGTCGGCCGTCGCCGAGAACATGAGCACCGACTGGGACACGCTCCGGGGAATACCCGGCACCGACGGGCAATCCGTCGGGCAGGTCAACCCGGACCTTCTTCGGACCATGTCCCACAGCATGAGTCCGTACATCAGCGATCTCGCGGGCGCCGGCCGACCAGAGAACCCCGGCTTCGACATCGGCACCTGGGCAGACCCCGCCGACAACAACCACTTCGGCGGCTCGTCGAACGTATTCGCCGTGATGAACACCGATCCCGAGGCCGGAACACACTTCACCCAGTACTCGATGCAGGAAATACTTGCCGCCGAGGGCCGGTACGCACACGACCCCGCGGCGCCCCTGGCCGGTGGCGACCTCTCCACCGCAGGCCGAATCCACGGCCTCATGGACAGGGGACTACTCCTCTCGACAGAGGACAGCTACAGCGACAAGGCCGAGCAGGCGCAGGCCATCTACGACCGCAAGGCGGCGGCGTACGGCGCGCTCACCAGCATCGGCTCCGTAGGCCTGGACCGCCTTCCCGGCGGGGAATTCATCAACACCATGATCGACGCGGGTGGCGACCCCCTGAAAGACGCCGTCATCGGCAAGGCGCCGGGGCCGGCACCCTCCATCGCTCTGGAAGCCCCGGACTTCTACCGCGACTACTACAACATTCTCCAAGCGACGCCGGAGCTTCCCGCGAGCTTCCGAGGGGATTTCCCCTGGGCATTCGACGGTTCCGGAGAGCTTCGGAGTTGGGAGGAGGCCCAATCCGACCCTGCGACCCGTTCACTCCTGAAAGACGGATATCAGACGATGTTCAGTCGTCTCGGCAATCCAGCAGACGGCAATGGCGAGCGTATGCGAAACGGGTACGACGATGTGGTTCGCAATGACGGTTGACCGCAGGAGTTCCCAGTGGTCCGTTGCGGTCGCGGCCACAGCAACCCTTGTCACGGGCTGTGCACCCAGCGTTGGAGATGAGACCGCCGCCGTCGAACCGCCACCCACCATCCTCTACGCGAATGTATGGTCTGCCGATCCTGGCGTCGATTTGGCACAGCGCGGGCCCGAGTTGGTGCGAGGTGCCTACGAGGCAGCCGACTACACGCGATTCGTCGGTCAGGCCCACTCCTTTCCGGGATATCCCGGGGCAGTCGGTGGCCCCACTCGACCGGGCAACCCCGACAAGGAAGAGTTCTTCACGTGGCTCGAACCCGATGAGGACGAGCAGATTCCCCTGACCAACTTCCTCCACATCACCGCATACGGGGAGACGGGGCCCGGCATCGGGGCAACCGTGTGCACCTACAACCTGCATGCGGACCGGGGACCGAACTTCAGTGCGGAAGGGCTGAATGCGGCCTTCCGCATCGAACTCGAGCGAACCGCCGACGACCCGGGGCAGCCGGGGGTTCCGGACACCGATCCCGCCCGGCAGGACCCTCGTGCGAATCGGGTGCCGACGTGGAATGTGTTCGAGGGCTGGAAGATCACCAAGCTCCACTACCTGCGCCGGATGAACGGTGATGTCATTCCTCAGGGCTGTACGGATTGGTGGCAGCAGCAGTTCCCCGCATTCACGGCGAACGCCTCCGGCAACCTCGTTCCACCTCCCGGATTCGAGCCCCCGACGATGCCTGTCGCCGTCCAGTATCCGGAGTGGATCAGGCCCGCGAATTCGGAGTAGGCGGCTTCGCCGCCCGTGCGCGCCTGAGGAGTCCGGGGACTCGTCAACCACTCACGGAACCCGCCTCGGTGGCGGCATCGCCGGCGTGAGGGGTAGTGTTCGCCCGCGACGCGACTGTGGGGGTCGTGCGGTCACACCGTGCTGCGGCGGGGTGCGACGCGAGACGTCAAGGGGGGATTCATGTTCGACCGCGAAGGCCTGCGGGTGCGTGAGCAGGAACTGCAGGGTCAGATCGATTCGATGCTGGCCACACTCGACCGGCAGACGCAGGATCTGCGTGCCGCTCAGCATCAGGTGGCACAGCTACGCGTGACGGGTGAGTCCGCCGACGGGCTGGTGCAGGTGGTGGTGAACTCCGTCGGCGGGGTGGTCGAGGTGCACCTGGCACCGGACGCGTTCCGGCGCTCCACCCCCGAATCGCTGGGACGCGCGATGACCGACGCCGCCCGCCGCGCCGGCGAGGCCGCGCACGCCGAGTCGATGCGCATCATGGGATCGATCGTGTCCGCGACCGCGACCCTGCCGGATCTGCCGGACCTCGTTCCCGGCGCGCCGAGCCTGCGGGACTTCCTCCCCCCGCTGGTCCCCAAGGGCGGTGGCACCCCGGCCGATCCGGAACCGGCCCCGGACGATCACGGCGACGGGTCGTGGAATCGGCCGCTGCTGCGGGACGGCTGGCAGTGAGCGCGCAGCTGTGGGTGGACCCGGCGCATCTGCGCGGCGTCGCACCCCGGTTCGACGCCCTGTCGCAGCGGATGGCCGAGGTTGCCGCCACCCTGACCGCGACCCTCGACGGCGAGGGTGAGTGCTGGGGCGCCGACGAGACCGGAACGGCGTTCGCGAGCGGGTATCTGCCGTCCGCGGACGCGGCCGAACACTCGCTGGGGTTCGCGGTCGCGGCGCTGGCCGCGGTCGGGTCGAAGCTCCGGAGTACCGCCGACTCGTTCGACGACACCGACCGCGGCACCGCGTCCAGCCTCGCCGGGCTGTTCTGATGGGCATCGAGGTTCCGGGCGGGGTCCGCTGGTTGGCGGAGAAGGTGGTCGGGGCGGACTGGCCCGATGCGGACGAGACCGCGATGGAACGACTCGGGCAGGGGTGGAAGGACGCCGGCACCTCGCTCGACGAGATCATCGACGAGGCCGATGCCGCGATCCGGTCGGCGTTGTCCGGTGTCAGTGGTGACGTCGAGACCGCGATGGCGCAGGAGTGGGCGCGGATCGGCGCGGACGGTGCGTTGCGTGAGTTGTCGGAGTTGTTCCACGAACTCGGTGACACCCTCGACTGGTCGGCCGACGACATCCGGGTCGCGAAGCTGTCGATCATCGCGGCGCTGGTGGCGCTGGCGGCCGAACTCGTCGCGGTCGCCGTGGCCAGCGCGATGACGTTCGGTGCGGCGAGTCCGGCCGCGTTCGCGGCGGAGACGGCCACGCAGGTCACCGTGCGGATGATCATGCGGCAGCTGATCACCTCGCTCCTCAGACGCGCCGCCGTCGGCGCTCTGAAGGGCGCGGCACAGGGTGCCGGCCTTCAAGCAATTCTGGAGACCGCAGTCCAGGCGTACGAGAACACGGGAGGACGACGCGACGGATACGACCTCGGTAACATCGCCGAGGCCGGCGCGAAGGGTGTGGTCAGCGGGACCGTCAAAGGTGCGCTCAACGGTATCGTCGGCATCGAGAAGATGTACGACCCTCGCAGTGTCGTCACGGGATACGTCGGCGCCGAGGCGCAGAATGCGACGGTCGGAGCCAACCGGGCACCCGGATTTATCGTGGATGAGGCACTTTCACGAACAGGGCTCGACGATGCGATCGCCGATCTCAGCGGGCAGCCGGATGGAGACACACAATCGTGAGCGACACCTGGACACTTCATGCGCGGGGGCCGGTTCCGGTAGGCCCCGAGCGATATCCCTCGCCTCGCCGGCTCCGTCGCACGTTGGCATTCGTGATCGATGCCGGCCTCCACCTCGGCGCTGCCGTTCTCGCCGATAGCGTCGGGGGCGCCGTACTTCCACCCGAGGACTCCATGGTGGCGCTTGCTGTTGCCGTTGGCACGTGGATGCTGTTGTCCTTCGTGCACCGCACCGTTGTTCAATCGATCTATCACGTCACTTTGGGCAAGTGGGTTCTCGGTTTGTGCGTCATCCGACCAGCGGACGGTCGATGGCCCACCTTCGGCGCCCTGGTGTGGTGCTGGGTCCTGGGATTCGTGGCAATTCTGTTCCAGAACACACCGACCGAGGGTAAGGACGGGTTTCCGCTCGTGGTACGCCGCAGGGACGTTCACCGATAGCGGCTTCGCCGCCCGTGTGTGCGTAAGGAGTCCCTGGACTCGTCAACCACTCACGGGCGGCGGCGCCGCACGTCGTCGACGTAGAACAGGATGAGGGCGACGGCGAGGAGGGCGGCGGGGATCCAGGCGGCGGATCCGCCGAGGTAGCGGGTGGCGAAGGCGCCGAGGACGGCACCGCCGGCGAAGCTGCTCACGATGGCTGCGTACACCCGGGTGTGCTGGCGCGATTCGGGGACCTTCTCGATGAATCCGGCATACGCCGCCTCGGTGAAGCGCATGAGGTTTCCGGTGGTGGCGACGGCGATGTAGGACAGCGAGCCGATGGTGCGGAACAGGCCGAACTGCATGGCCGCGACGAAGGCGATGGGTACGGTGACGAGTGCGTTGGGGACGTCCGGGGGGACGAACGCGACCGCGACGAGGACGACGATCTGCGCGACCATCGCGATCCGGATCGGGTGGTCGAAAACGCTGTGGGCGAGTTCGCCCTTGAGCAGGTGCGCGAACGCGACGCCGACGATGAACGCGAGGATCGGCCACAGGTGTGCGCGTGCGGCGTGGAAGTGCCGCTCGGACAGGTCGATGGCCATGAGGATGACGTTGCCGGTCTGCGCGTTCGCGAAGACGCCGCCGCGGCTGATGTAGGTGTAGGCGTCGAGGAAGCCGCCTGCTGCGGTGAGGAGCAGCGCGAACCGCAGCGTCGTGGATGTCTTCGGAACCTCCACCTGACCACCCCTACCGTCTCGGCCCTGCTGTGCAGCCTAGAGGTCGGAGGCGAGCGGGATCTCGTTCTCGGCCCGATCCGACATCCATTCGCGCAGTACTTTCGTGGCGATGACGTCGTCCTCGTTGTATTGCAGCAGTCGTTCGCGCTGGGTGAGGTCGGGTTCGCCGTCGTAGCCGACGGCTTCGCGGTACCAGCTCATGGATGCTTCGCCGCCGGCGTCGGCGTCGCGCCACCGGAATCCGGCGACGGGGGCGATCTTCTTGAGGCCCTTGCCGCCGGGGCAGATGAACTGGTCGCTGATCGCCTGGTAGATGTCGACCCATTGTGGGCTGTCGATGAATTCGCGGATCTCGGCTTCGGTGGGGATGCCGGGTGTCCCGGCGAACCGGCGGGCGGAATCCAGCAACCATTTGTCCTCAGCGGAACGCGAATAGCAGTACGCGGCGAAGGTCCTGCCGCTCAGCGCCGCCGCTTCCCGCTCAGCCATCAGCCACGTCCAGAACTCCGCGAACGACCGCGCCTCGTCCTGTGTCGGCACCGGGTCCCAGCTGACGAACGGCCGGTACGCGGACACCCCGTCCACGTTGAGCAGCGTGCCCCACAGGTAGGCGCCGTGCTCCTGGTAGCTCTCCATGTCGACGTCGACCTCGACGTCGGCGCGCGTCACCCGGATCTCGGGGAAGCGTCGCACCAGCGGCGCCCCCGCGAGCCAGGCCTTGGCGGTGACGACGGCGTCCTCGAACGCGCCGTGCGGCCAGTCCTCGAGCGGTTCGCGGTCCCATGCGGCGAGGTCGTCGATGGTGTGGCAGCCCGCGTCGCGCAGCATGTCGGCGCGCGACCCGGTGGCCACCAGGCTCACGTCGTGCGTCTGTGTCAGCTGTTCCTCGCATCCGGGCCACCACGGGCAAGACCGGCATTCGCCGATCCTCGACGGCACGGTCGCCGATTCCCCGCGGGCGACGGCGAGCCGGTCGGCGAAGCGTTCGTCGTAGTCGTCGAGGATGGTGGTGAGGTCGTGCACGTAGATGACGTCGGAGCCGTACCCGATTGCGCCGGCCACCAAGGCGGGACTCGCCAGCCCGTGCCGCTCGAGCATCCGGTACACCTGCGCGACGCGCATCTGGTCACGGACCTGGCCGCGGGGCTTCCGCGTCGAGTCCTCCCGCGGTTTCCACTCGAACATTCCCGACGTCACCGCGCCGCGGCCGGGATCGGTGACCTTGTGGTTGACGACGATCACCGGAATGTACCCACCGCGGTCCTCGTCGCGGATCAGGATCTCGCAACGCGCCCTCCGGCCGGCGTCGCGGTCGAGCGGAAGCACGGCTCCCCAGATGCGGTCCACACCCGCCTCGCATGCGGCGAGGGTGTCCTCGGCGCGCCGGCGCAGACTCTGCTCGGTGTCGATCTGCACCCACCGTTCCGGTGCGTGCTCGGTGAGGGTCCGGCGGACGTCTTCGCGCTTGGCGGCGGCGGCATCCTGACGTTGGCGGACGCCCGGGTCCTCCGGCGCGGCCGCGAGTTGTTCGGGGAACGCCGCGTCGAGGTGCACCCGGTGACGGCACCGCGTCAGGGCGCTGGCATCGATCACCGTCCCCGACACCTTTCCGGGAGAGGCGTCGGGTTCTGATTGCTGACCGATATGGGAACACACGATGACGAAGATTATGTGCTCCCCTAGGCTGATCCCGAAGCACCGGATGCAGTTGGTAGCGTGGGCTCCGCTGAAACACCAGGAAAAGGGGTCTTTTCGATGGGGTTGTTGAAGAAACGTAAGTCCCGAGCCACCCGCAAGGCGGAAGCCAAGGCACTCCGGCACAAGGCTGGAGTGGAGGCGAAGCTGAGCGCGAAGAACGAACGGAAACGCGACAAGCAGGCCGCGAAGGCCGGGCGCAAGCTCGAGGCCGCCGAACTGAGGTCGCTGAAGAAGGTCGAGAAGGCTCAGATCGCTGCGTTGAAGGCCGAGGAGAAGGCCGCCGCCCAGAAAGGTTTCACGGTCGCCGCCGTCCGCAAGTACCTCGGTGTCGCACGACTGCTGACGCCGGTGCTGCTGCCGATCGCCTACCGCGCCGCCACCGTCGTGCGCGGGCAGATCGACGCCCGGCGCGCAGACCGGATGGGTGTCGACATCGACCAGCTCGCGAACTTCACCGGGCACGGCGCCAAGCTCAGCGCCCGCATCGCCGGTGCCGAAAGCTCCACCACGGAGATCCTCGGGCAGAAACCGGACGACGCGGAGACCCAGAAGTTCGCCGCCGCCATCCGCGACCGCCTCAGTGATCTCAACACCGCCGTCCGCGCGGCCGAGCAGATGCCGCAGGCCCGCCGCAAGGCCGCCCATCACGCCATCTCGTCCGAACTCGACGGAGTCGAAGCCGATCTCCTCGCCCGCCTCGGCGTGCGCTGAACGACCCGCCCACCTCGATGTCCCCCGCCCGCCCCGCCGCGACCGCCACCCTTCGTGGGTCGGCGGTCGGTGCGCTCGTCGCCGGTCTCGCGGTCGCGGCGCACGGCATCGGCGGGGGCGGTCTCCCCGAGTCCGCGGCCCTGACCCTGCTGCTCGTCACGTGCGGCGGTGTCGGCGCGGTCACCGCACAACTGCCCGCCCGCTTCCACGGACCGCTCGCACTCGTGGCAGCCCTCGGCGCCGGCCAGGTTGCCGCGCACTTCGCGCTCACGCTCACCTCGCACATGCACTCGGCGGTCCCCGCCGTGCCGATGCTCGCCGCGCACGCGGCCGCCACCGTCGTCTGCGCGCTGCTGATCGCCAACGCCGAGCGGCTGTACGGTCCCCTCGTCCACGTCTGGCGGGTGGTTCTGCGCGGTGAACCGCAGCCCGTCTCGGCAGCACGAACGGCGCACCTCCCCGCGCGTCCCGCGAATCCCGTGGACGCCCTGCTGCGCGCGAGCATTTCGCGGCGCGGCCCACCGGTCCTGGTCTGATTCTCAGCTTCTCTCCCTTCAGACCTTTCAAAGGACCTTCGATGAATTCCCTCGTTTCCCGTGCCCTTTTCACGACCGGTGCGGCCGGTAGCGCCATGCTGCTCGCGGCCGGTGTGGCCGCCGCCCACGTGACCGTCGTCGCCCCCGGCGCCGCGCAGGGCGGCTACTCCGTCCTGACGTTCCGCGTTCCCACCGAGTCCGAGACGGCGTCCACCACCAAGCTGACCGTCACGCTCCCCGACCTGAAGTCGGCCCGCACCACACCGATGCCGGGGTGGACGTCGGTCGTCGAGAAGGACCCGACGTCCCAGGTCGCGAAGTCCGTGACGTGGACCGCCGACCCCGGTGTCGGTGTCGCGCCCGGACAGTTCCAGCAGTTCGAGCTGTCCGCCGGACCGCTGCCGGAGCAGGAAGACGTGTCGTTCCCGGCCACCCAGACGTACAGCGACGGGGAGGTCGTCAACTGGGATCAGGCGGAAGGCCCCGACGGCGCGGAGCCCGACAAGCCGGCCCCCACCCTGACGCTGGCCGCGGCGAGCGGTGAAGACCACAGCCACGACGCCGGCGGCGCCACGACGTCCGAGGAGACCGAGACGACGGCGTCCGGCACCGACGACACCGCCCGCTGGCTCGGCGGCATCGGTCTGATCCTGGGCGCGCTCGGTGCGGCGCTCGGTCTCGGCGCGATGGTCCGGAGCCGTCGAAAATGAGAAGACACACCACTTTCACGTCGGTGAAGGTGATCGCGGTCGGACTGCTGACGATGCTCGCGAGCATGCTCGGCGCCGGCACCGCTCTCGCCCATTCCGTCGTGATCAGCTCCACCCCCGAGAACGGCGCGGAGATCGCGTCCGGTCCGGAACGGGTCAGCGTCACGTTCAACGAGGCGCTGCAGGAATCGTTCGCGTCGCTGACCGTGGTGGGACCCGACGGGAACCTGTGGACCAAGGGCGACCCCGTCGTCGAAGGGCCCACGGTCAGTGCCGAACTCGGCGAGCTGGGACCGGCAGGCGTGTACACCGTCGCGTTTCGCGTCACCTCCGCCGACGGGCATCCGGTGAGCGGCACCCGCACGTTCACCCTCACCCAGGAGGGGTCGGGCACACCCGGCGCCGCGGCCGACAGCTCCGGTGAATCCGGCAGCGGCGGAGTTCCGCTGTGGCCGTTCATCGTTGCCGGGGTGGTCGTGTTCGGCGGCGGACTGTGGTTCGCCCTCCGCAAGCCGCGCGGCGAGAACTGAGCGCGGTGGGTACGGCGCGACAGTCGTGGCTGCTGTTCGCCGTACCCACGTCGCTCGTCGGGGTCGCCTGCGGTTGGGCGCTGGCGCAACCGGAAGACCCCTCACCGTCGAGCGCTGTCCGGGCGCTGTGCCTGGTCCTCGGTTCGGTGGTCCTCGGGCTGGCCGCGCTGGGCTGGTGCAGTCGTGCGGACAGCCGTCCCCTCGTGCGGGACCAACGGCTGTGGCGGTTGTCGACCGCGATCGCCGCCGCGTGGATGCTCGCCGAGGCCGTGCTGCTGTCGATGACGGCGGCGGAGGCCGACGCCCTGGGGTTGTCCGAGCTGTCGGTCCGGCGGTTCGGCGCGTACGTGACCGAGATCAGCGCGGGACGCGTCGACCTCGCCGTTCTCGCGTGCACGGCCGCGGCCACCGT
Organism: Rhodococcus sp. T2V; assembly: GCF_029269925.1. Lineage (NCBI taxonomy): Bacteria > Bacillati > Actinomycetota > Actinomycetes > Mycobacteriales > Nocardiaceae > Rhodococcus > Rhodococcus sp. T2V. Next base: position 42,763 of record NZ_JARJBD010000006.1, on the reverse strand, counting down.
GTGGTCGGCGGTCGCATTCCGTCGCAGCGACGCCCGGCTTCCCGTCCCGGTGCTGGTGCTCGCGGCACTGGCCCTGGTGGCCCGGCCGATCACCGGCCACATGTCGCAGCAGGTCCTCGGCTCGGTCCTCGACGTCGTCCACGCGCTGTCCGCCGCCGTGTGGTTCGGACTTCTCGCCGCGCTCGCCCTGATGCTCCGGTCGCGTGGGGACTGGTCGTCATGGCTGCCGCGGTACTCCGTCGTCGCGTGGCGGTGCGTGTGGCTGCTGACCGCGACCGGTGTGATCGACGCCGCGGTCCGGCTGGGTGGGGTGACGCCCCTGTTCGACACCGGTTACGGCCGCATCGTGCTCGCCAAGGCGGTGGCGTTGGCGGCGCTCCTCGGGCTCGGCTGGTGGTGGCGGCGAACGTGGGTCGTCCAGGCCGCCGCGCACCGGATCACCGCGGAAGGGTCCCTGCGGCGCGCGATGGTCGAGGTGGTGGTGATGGCCGTTCCGTTCGGTCTCGCCGCCGCCTTGGCCACCACCGCCTAACCCGTGAGTACTTGTTAACGTCGGGCGGTTAACAAGTACTCACGGGTGCAGCAGGAGTTTCCCGCGACTGCCGCCCTTCTCGCCGGCGCGCTGCGCGTCGGCCGCTTCGGCCAGCGGGAACGTGCGGGCCGGCGGTACGGCCAGCTTCCCGTCCACGACGAGGGCGCCCAGCCTGCGCAGTGTCTCCGCGCTGCGGTCGCCGGCGTTGCCGGACGAGAAGGTGATTCCCAGCCCGAACGCGGCACCGTCCGACAGCGTCACGATCCGGTCGGTGCCCCCGCGCAGTTCCATCGCCGCCTCGAGTCCGCCGATGCCGAGGTCGAGGACGGCGTCGACGCCGTTCGGTGCGAGTTCACGCACCCGGTCCACCAGTCCCTCGCCGTACGTCGTGGGGGTTACGCCCAGCTCCCGAAGCGTGTCGTGGTGTTTCTCGCTCGCGGTGCCGATCACGGTGACTCCCGCGTCCAGCGCGAGTTGCGCCGCAATGGTTCCCACCGCACCCGACGCACCGTTCACCAGCAGCGTCTCACCGGACTTCAGCTTCAGGAGCCGGAGTCCCCGGGTGGCGGCCTCGCCGGCGACGGGAATGGTGGCGGCGTCCGTCCAGCTCAGCGATTTCGGCTTCGGCACGACGATCGAGGCGAGCGCGTATTCGGCGTAGCCGCCGGTGTCCGACCAGCCGAACACGTCGTCGCCCACCAGCACACCGGTCGCGTCCGGCCCGACCGCGTCGACGACGCCGGCCACCTCGCTGCCCGGGATCTTCGGGAACTGCACGGACATCACGTCGGCCATCGATCCCGACCGCAGCTTCCAGTCGATCGGGTTGACGCCAGCGGCCCTGATGAGGAGGCGCACCTGGTTTCCGGTGGGCTCGGGTACCGGCACTTCGTGGATCTCGAGCACCTCGGGACCGCCGTAGGACGAGTAGGAGACTGCCGTCATGGTCTGGTTCGAATTCGTCATGCACTCAATCTCGTCCTCGGCGGTCCGTCGCGCCAGGAGTTCGCCGAAGCTTCGCTTCCACGACCCTGTCAATTAGTTTAGCGCTAAGATATAGTGGCCGGAGCAGCCCACCGAGAAAGCGAGCCTCCATGTCCCTCACCGAAGTCACCGCCCACCACCCCTACAGCCCGGCCGTGGTCGCGGGCGGACTGGCGTTCGTCTCCGGCGCACTGTCCGTCGACGCCGAGGGCACTGCCGTCCCGGGCCGCACCGAGGCGCTCGACGCCGCCGTCGACCGCATGGTCGATCGCCTCGCCACCGTCGGCGGGCAGCTGCAGGACGTCGTCAAGCTCACCTACTACGTCACCGACCTGTCGCTGCGGGAGGAGGCGAACCGCCAGTTCGAGCGCATCTTCGACGAGCCGCGTCCCGCACGCACGTTCCTCGAGGTGAGCAGCCTCCCCTACGGCGCCATCGCCGAGATCGACGCCGTCGCGGCGGTCGCGGGCCACTGACCGCACCGACGTCCGGCCGCGCCGCGGGTCCCCGTTCCGAGCAATCGACGGGGACCCGCGGCGCGTCGCCGTCACCTATGCTCGTTTCGATATCTTGGTACTAAACAGATGAGACCCTCGAGAATCCAGGAGGTGCGCCCGGTGACGCAACGCCCCGTTCCAGATCGCGATGCCGTCGACGACATCGTCGACCAGTGGGCCCACCAGTGGCCGGACCTGGATGTGAGTCCGCTGAAAGTGCTGGGCCGCCTGCACCGTTCGTATCTGCGGTACCAGTCGTCCCTCGCGGCGGTGTTCGAGGAGCACGGCATCAACATGGCGTCGTTCGACGTCATGGCCGCCCTCCGACGTTCGGGTCCGCCGTACCGGATGACGTCCGGACAGCTGGCGGAGTCCGCCCTCGTCACCACCGGGGGTGTGACACTGCGCGTCGACCGCCTCGAGAAGGCGGGACTCGTGCAGCGGGAGCGCGACGCCGAGGACCGCCGCATCGTGCACGCGCAACTCACCGACGAGGGCCTGCGGGTGATCGAGAAGGTCGCGGAGGCCCACTTCGCCAACGAGTCCCAGATCCTCAGCGGGATGTCGAAGGACGATCAGGCGGCGCTGGCGGAACTGCTCCGCAAGCTCGAGCACTCGATCGTCGAGAACCAGGCCCCCACCGCCTGAGCCGGAACCTCAGCTGGCCGCGCGGGCGGTCAGATCGGCGACCTCACCGAATCCGATGAATCGTTCGGAGGCCGCCGTCATCTCCACGATGAACCGCCGCTGCTCGTCCGGCGACGCACCGATCAGGCGCGCCGCACCCGTCCACTGCGCCTCGGCCAGTTTCCGGGCGAGTTGGGCGGGTTCGGCGCAGGGCGTCGCGATGCCGGCCTGGTTGAGTCGTTCGATGAACCGGATGTACCGGCCGAGGATCCGGTTGTGCGCCGCCTCGAGTTGTTCGCCGATCACGGGGTCGACGGCCGCGCGGTCCTCGACCATCGTGAACAGGCGGCCGCTGCTGTAGACGGTCTCGATGAACGCCGCGGTGGCGGCGCGCAGGACGCTGCGCGGGTCCGCGTCCGGCGGGACCGGGATGCGCTGAGCCTCGACGAACGTGTCGAACACTTCGGCCGCGACGGCACGGAAGGCGTCGTCGCGGGACGCGAACCGGACGCGGAATTCGGCCTCGGACACTCCGGCGGCCGCGGCGATGACCGCCTCGGTGGTGCGCTCGTACCCCAGTTCGGCGAAGCACCGCCCCGCCGCTTCGACCAGCGCGAGCCGACCCCGATCGTCACCGTTCGTAAGCACCGCTCGCGCCTCCTCGAATCCGGCCGGCGCCCGACGTGTCGGCCGTCACACATTCTTAGTTGACATCTCACTCGAGTCAACCCGGCGCGACCCTACGCCTCCTGAAGCGCCTTCGCCTGGGCCTCGGCCTGCGCCCGGTAGAGCCTGCGGAGCCGGATGACGCCGAGGTCGTGCTGGTACAGGTTCTCCGCCTGATCTGCGTCGAATGCCATCGCCTCGAGCATGGTGCGGTCCTGCTCGAGCACCACCCAGTGCCGTTCCTCCAGCTTGGTGCGGTACAGGAACCGCCAGACGTCGCGCTCCCAGCCCTCGACGCGGCGGTAGCGCCAGAAGAACACCGCGGTGGTCTCGGCGTCGATCGGCGTTCCCATGCCGACGATGCCGAACGACCCGCCCGGGCCCGCGGTCGGCGGGTACGGGATCTCGAGGTCAACCCAGTCGATGCCGGTCCGGCAGAATTCGACCCAGTCGAAGTTCACGCCGCGCTGGTCGGTCTTCTCGAAGAAGAAACCGCGATCGGTTTCGCGGATCCGGAACTTCGCGGACGTCTCCCCGCCGAACATCGAATGCGACTCCCGGTGCAGGAACGCCCCGTGCATCGGGTCGAGCAGGTTCTCCAGCGTGAACCGCCATGGCGCCTTCCACTCCGCGTAGCAGAGGAAGTGCGAGATGCCGTCGTCGGTGAGGCGCTCGGGCAGTTCGAGGGGTGCGGGTTCGGCGTCGGGGTCGGTGCCGAACCAGGCGAGCACGGCGCCGGCCACTTCCCGCACGGGGAGGCTGGTCACGAGCCGCTTGCCTTCGAGGTTGCAGCCGGGCATCCCGGGGACGGAGACGACGGTGCCGCCGCCGTCGACCTGCACACCGTGGTACTGGCAGGCGACGCGGTCGCCGAGGTGCTGACCCTGTGACAGCGGGGCGCCGCGGTGTGGGCAGCGGTCGGCGAGCATGCGGAGGGTGCCGTCGGACTGGCGGAACAGCAGCCAGTCCTCGCCGAGGCGGCGGATCTTCTTCATGTCGCCGCGCGCGACGAAGTCGGACGGGCACACCGCGTGCCACTGGTCGCGCATCCCGGTCGCGAAGATCTCGTCGCCGGTCAGTGCCGCCTTGTGCAGTCGGTTCACCATGGTCAGGCCCCCATCCGTCGGATCTCGTCCGTGAAAGTGTCGGTGGTCCAGGCGTCGCCGCCGGGACTGTGGATGCCGAGGGCGTTCAGGCCCTTCACCAGGCCTTCGAGGTGGTGCACCCCGGTGCCGAAGACCTCTTCGATCGCACCGGCCAGTTTCCGTTCGTACGGGGTGGGCGCCGCGCCGGACTGGCGTGGTTGCAGATACAGGCTCATGGTTCTTCCCTTCTAGAGATCCAGCACGAGCTCGTCGGAGCGGGCGCGGGAAACGCAGATCATGATGGTGGTGCCGGACTCCTGCTCGGAGCTGGAGAGCAGGGAATCGCGGTGGTCGGGGGTGCCGGCAAGGACGCGGGTTTCGCAGGTCCCGCAGATGCCTTCGCGGCAGGAGTTGGGGACGTCGACGCCGGATTCCTCGAGGGTTTCGAGGATGGTCCGGTCGGGTGCGACGGTGGCGGAGATACCGGATCGTTCGCAGATCACTCGGACGGGACGGTCGCCGGCGAGGGTGTCGGCGGGGATCTCCTTGGCCTTGAACCGTTCGAGCCGGATCGCGCCGTCCGGCCAGGAGCCGGCGTACCCCTCGACCGCGCCGAGCAGACCCTCGGGGCCGCAGGCGTAGACGAGCGTCTCCGCGCGGGCGGTGCCGAGGATGCCGTCGAGGTCGAGGATGCCGTCGGCCTCCTCGGTGACGACGTGGACACGGTCGCCGTACGGGGACAGCTCGTCGAGGAACGCCATCGACGAGCGGGCGCGGCCGCCGTAGTGCAGTTCCCATTCGGCGCCCATGCGTTCGGCCTCGCCGATCATCGCGAGGATCGGCGTGATGCCGATGCCGCCGGCGATGAACACGTAGCGCGGTGACGGCAGGAGTTCGAAGTTGTTGCGGGGTGCGCTCACCGACAGACTGTCGCCGGGCCGCAGCGTCTCGTGGACGTGCCGCGAACCGCCTCGGCCGCTCACCTCGTGGAGGATCGCGACGCGGTACCCGGTCTTGTCGTCGGGGTCTCCGCAGAGGGAGTACTGACGGATCGTCCCGCGGTTCAGGTGCAGGTCCAGGTGGGCGCCCGGCGTCCACCGGTCGACCGTGCCGCCGTCCTGCCGTTCGAGGCGGAGCGAGACGACGCCCGAGGACTCGACCCGCATCTGACGCACCATCATGGGGACGGTGTCTGCGTCTGTTGTCATCGCTCACTCCCAAGCTCGACCCGAAGGCATAGTTCCTTAGTGCTCAATAATTTAGCACTAAGATGTATTCTGCGCCACAGTCGAGGGAAAATTTCCGGGTCGGCTATTCGGCTTCGCGATACCGCGCGGCCTCGGCCGCCATCCGCTCCTCGATCGTGGGCCCGAGCGCCGGCGTCAGGCACGTCGCGCTCCCCATGTCCTCGGCCGCGATGGCCGGTCCGACGATCTCCTCCTCGGTGGTCGTGGGGGTGATGGCCGAACGCGGTGAACAGGTCGATCACGTCGCGGCGTCGTGACGTCCAGCCTTCTCGGGACCGCGGCGGCGCGCAGGATCACGCGGGTACGGCGACGATGCCTCGACATAGACGTCGACGCCGCCGGACACCCGTAGGCGTCCGGCGGCGTCGCGCCGATCATGCGTCCGTTCAGGCCGCGGCCAACTTCAACGGCACGTGCCAGGCGTCGTATTCGTAGACCCAGTCACCGTTGCCCGCGACCTTCAGCCACTCGTTGGACCGGGAGCCCCGCTGGATGCGGGAGGTCCGCTCGAGCCGGGTCTCCTGGTAGGTCCGCAGCGCGACCGCGGGGTCGTCGAACAGGCTCAGGCAGCGGGACAGGACAACGGCGTCTTCGATCGCCATGCCTGCACCCTGCGCCATGAACGGCATCATCGGGTGCGCGGCGTCACCGAGGAGCACCGACCGGCCGTCGGTCCACGACACCAGCGGGTCCCGAACGTAGAGGGCGGATTTCAGGACGTCGTCACACGCGTCGAGCAGGGCTCGCGCCTCCGGGTGGAAGTCGCGGTACAGCTCGCGCAGTTCGGCGACGGAACCCGGTGTCGTCCACGATTCCTCGGTCCATTCGTCTTGCGCGCAGGTGGCGAAGACGAAGATGTCCTTGCCCTGGTTGAGGGGGAACGTGACGATCTGCGTCGACGGATTCGGCCCCCACCACTTGGTGAAGCAGTCGAGGTTCGGCAGGGTGCCGACGCGTTCGGTGGGGACGACCGCGCGGAACGCGACGACGCCGGTGAACGTCGGCTGATCCGGCCCGAGCAGCGCGGTCCGGACCGCGGAGTGGATGCCGTCGGCCCCGACGATCACGTCCACGGAAACCGCACTGCCGTCGGTGAACTCGATGCGCCCGTCCGCGACGCCGGCGACCCGGCGGCCCATTTCGACAACACCCGACGGCAGCCGGTTCTCGAGCGCGGTCATGAGATCGCCGCGGTGCATCGTCAACTGCGGTGCGCCGTACTGCTGTTCCGCGCTGTCGCCCATCGGCAGCCGGGACGTCTCGGCTCCCGTGTCCCACGTGCGGCTGATCCGGAATTGCGGCCGGGCGGCGGAGTCGCGGATCGCCGGCCCGACGCCGAGTCCGTCGAGCGCCCGGACTGCGTTGGGCGTGAGGTTGATGTCGGCGCCGACGCGGGCGAACTGCCGCGTCTGCTCGTAGACCGTGACGTCGAGACCGAACTTGCGGAGGGCGATGGCCGTGGCGAGTCCGCCGATGCCACCACCGCAGACGGCAACCGTGGTCACTGTGCACCCTTTCCGGGCACCGTCACGGGCGGCGTGAACGGTGCCGGCATGTCGCCGTAGGCGGCGAGATCGACCTCGACGATCACCGGGGCCTGCCGGGACACGGCGTCGGCGAGCACGCTGTGCGCCTCGGCGGCACCGCCGATCCGCAGGTAGGGCACGCCGATCGACTGTGCCAGCAAGGGGAAATCGGGGGTGACGAGATCGACGGCGTACGTGTCTTCGCCGCCGCCCTGCTGCATGTTGCGCAGCACGCCGTAGCCGCCGTCGTTGAACACGAGCAGCACCAGCCACGGCTTCTCCTGTGCCATGGTGAGGATCTCGCCGAAGTGGACGGCCAGGCCGCCGTCGCCGACGAGGGCGAGGGTGGGGCGGGTCTCGTCGGCCAGTGCGGAACCGATGGCCATGCCCAGGCCCTGCCCGATGCCGCCGCCGCGGGGGAAGACGTTGGACCTGGGGTCGAACATCGGCAGCAGCCGGTTGCCCCAGGAACTCGACGCGATGGTGACGTCGCGGGCGATCACGGAATCCTTCGGGAACGCGGCGCGGACGGCGTCGCACAGCACGGTGTGGTCGCCGAGTCCGGCGCGCTGCCGAGTGCGGACCAGTTCCCGTGTCGCCCAGGCGCGTTCGGTCCACGACGCGTCGGCCGGGGCCAGTTCGGACAGCGACCGCAGGAACGTCGCGACGTCGGCGGTCACGCCGGCCTGCGCCGGGTAGACACGTCCGATCGCGGCCGCGTCGAGGTCGATCTGCACGTGCACGGCGGGGACGGGCATGGAGTAGTCACCGGTCTCGTTGGACCGGAAGTGGGTGCCCAGCGACAGCAGCAGGTCGGCATCGGCGAGGAGTTCCCGCCCGACGGGGGTGTTGCCGTAATTGCCGATGCACAGCGGGTGATCCTCCGGGACGGCGCCGCGTCCGGAGTTGCTGGTGAGCAACGGAACTCCCCACTGCTCCACCAGTGCGGTCAGCTCGGCACCGGCCGTGGCGACACCGCCGCCCGCCCAGATCACCGGGCGCTGCGCGGACCGCAGCAGCGCGAAGGCGACGGCCAACTCGTCGGCGTCCGGCGTGCGCGGGGACTCGACGACCGGCTCGACCACGTCGAGGACGTGCTCCGCGTACTGGAGGTCGATGGGCCATTCGATGCTCGACGGCCCGCCGGGCGCGGCGAGTGCGGCGGTGACGCCTTCCCGCAACACCTTTCCGGCACTGTCGGTGTCGAGGATGGTGGCGGCGTGCTTCGATGTCGCCGTCAGCATCCCCAGCTGATCCTTGGTCTCGTGGATGAATCCGCGACCCGAGCCCAGGTAGCGACTCTCGACGTTGCCCGTCACGTGCAGCACCGACGTTCCGGCGCTGAGCGATTCGATCAGCGACCCGGCCGCATTGCCGGCACCGGTGCCGGTGCTCGTGAGCGCGCAGCCGAGTCCCCCGGTGGCCCGGGCGTACCCGTCGGCGGCGCTGACCGCGGTGGCCTCGTGCCGGACCGGCACGAACCGCAGATGCTTGGCGACCGCCTGCACCAAGGGCTGGTTGTGCACGCTCACGATGCCGAAGACGGTGTCGACACCGGCTTCGCGCAGCACCTGGACGAGCAGGTCGCCCCCGTTTCCTACCGACATGGTGTTCCTCTCAGACATAGCGCGCGACGCCTCCGCAGACGTCGAGGCTGGTGCCCGTCACGTAGGACGAGCGGGGGGACAGCAGGGTCACGATCATGGCGGCCACCTCGTCGGCGCGGCCGAACCGGCCGAGACCGATCCCGCGGTCCTGGGCGATCTCCGCCTCCCATTCGGCGAAGGTGGCGTCGGTGCCGGATTCCTCGTAGCGGCGGCGCCACTGACCGGTGTCGACCAGGCCGAGCGATACCGAGTTGACGCGGATGCCGTCGGCCGCGAGTTCCAGCGACAGCGACTTGCTGAGGTTCAGCAACCCGGCCCGGGCGGCGCTGGTGGTCACCAGCCGCGGCTCGGGCTGACGCGCGAGGACCGCCGAGATGTTGACGATGGACGCGGCGTCGGACTTGCGCAGCGCCGGCAGCGCCGCGTCGACCGTGTTGAGGACGCTGGAGAACTTGAGGTCGAGTTCGTCGCGCCAGTCGTCGAGCGTCGCCTCACCGCGCGGGACCATCCGGGACTTGCCTGCGTTGTTGACCAGACCGTCGAGCCCGCCGAACCGGGCGACCCCGGCGTCGACCAGTGCGGCAACCGCGGCCGGGTCCCGGACGTCGCAGGACGCGGTGAGGACGCGGTCGCTGCCGGGCAGCGGCGCGAGCACGGAGTCGAGCCGGTCGCGGTCACGCGCGCAGGTGACGACGTTGGCACCCTCCTCGAGCAGCATTGCGACGGTGGCGAGCCCGACTCCCGAGCTTCCGCCGGTCACCAGGTGGGTGCGGTCTTTCAGTTGCAGGTCCACGACGTGGTCCCCTTCTCTAGTGCAGGACGAATCCGCCGTTGACGACGAGTTGCTGGCCGGTGATGTACGAGGCCTCCGGTCCCATCAGGAACGCGACGGCGCCGACGAGGTCCGACGGCTGCTGCGGCCGTTCGAGCGCCCTATTGAGGCGGTACAGCTCGTGCCGGTGCTCCGGAACCTTCTGCGCCGATTCGCTTTCGGTCAGACCGGGCGACACGGTGTTGACGGTGATGTCGTGCGGACCGAGGTCGCGGGACATGGCGCGGGTCAGCGCGGCCACGCCGCCCTTGGACGCGATGTAGTGGGCGAGTCGCGGCGAACCGTACAGGGCGGCGTCGGAGCCGATGGTGACGACTCGTCCGCCTCCGTTCCCGATGATGGAGGGAACGATCGCCCTGCTCACGAGGAACGTGCCGCGAAGATTGACGCCCAGCACGCGGTCCCACTCGTCGATGTCGAGTTCGTGAATCGGTTTGCCGCCCACGCCGTCCGCGAGGGCCGCGTTGTTGACGAGGCCGTACAGCGAGCCACCGGAGGTGACGGTGGCCGCCATCGCGTCGACGGACTCCGCGTCGCGGAGGTCGACCCGCACGAACTGCGCCTTGACGCCGTCCGCGCGCAGGCTTTCCGCCGCGGCCTCGCCCCAGTCCTCGCGGATGTCGGCGAGCCACAGGGTGGCGCCGTCCTCGCCGAGGCGGCGGGCCAGGGCGAGGCCGAGACCCCGCCCCGCCCCGGTGACGAGGATGCTGCGTCCGTCGAGACTCACGGTCAGTCCCGGGTGACGCCGTGCATGGCCGACGTCTCGGGGTACGTCGGGATCTGGGGCTTCTGGGCGCCGATGATGACGCAGAACAGAGCGTCCTTGTCGCCGTTGTTCTTCAGGCTGCGGGGCACGCCGGCGGGGACGACGATCATGTCGCGGTAGCCCAGGGTGCGCTTCTCCACCTGGCCGTCGCGGTGGACGCCGACCTCCACCTCACCCTCGAGGACGAAGAAGGCCTCTTCCGCATCGTGGTGGGTGTGCTCCGGGCCCTCGGCGCCGGGAGGAAGGAGCATGTTGGAGAACGTGAATCCGCGCGAGCCGATGGTCCGGTTGTCGTTCTCGTGGTTGCCGGTCGCACCGGAGCCGACGTAGCGGATCTGCGCGCGCTTGAACTGGTCGCCGGCCTTGGCCTGGAAGCCCAGGGTGTCCCAGTCCTCGTGGCGGGAGCCACGGGTGAGGATCAGCGAGTCGGTGAATTCCTTCAGATCGGCGGTGCCGTATTCGAGTGTCATGTCGTGCTCCTTCTCTAGAGGTGGTTGCGCAGGCGTTCGGTGATGTGGATGAAGGATTCGACCCAGGCGTCGAAGGCGTCCGGTCGTTCCTGGTTCGCGAGGTGTCCGGCACCGCGGATGGTGACGAACACGGCGCCCGGAATTCCCCCCGCGAGAACCTGACTCGCGGGAACCCCGGTCACCCCGTCCTCGTCCCCGCCGAGGACGAGGGTGGGGACGTCGATCTTCGGCAGATCGGCGGTGTGGTCGGTGGCGGCCATCGACTCGGCGGCGTACCCGTAGCCGGGCAGCCGGATCGACGACGCCATGATTGCCGTCGCCTTCGCCACCAGTTCGTCATCGGCGGTTCCGGACAGCAGTCGCGGGGCCCGTTCGGCGGCAAAGGCTTCCGCGCCCTCCTTCTCGAGGGTCGCGGCCCGGGCGCGCATCCGGTCGGCAGCCTCGCCGTCCGCCCCCGAGCCGATGGTGGAACTGCCGAGCAGCAGACTCCGCACGAGGCCGGGGTGACGCAACGCCAGCCGGGTGGCGATCACGCCGCCCCATGACATTCCGAGGACGTGCGCCCCCGCGTCACCGCAGCGGTCGCGGATCACGTCGGCGGCGGCGTCGGCGTAGTCGTCGAGGTCGAACGGACGTCCGGGATCCTCACTGCGACCGTAGCCGGGAGCGTCCCAGGCCAGCAATCGCAGCGACCCCGCGAGTTCGTCGAACTGCGGCGCGAAACTGTCCGCGCTGCCGCCGATTCCGTGCAGCATCAGCAGCGCGGGACCGGAGCCGGATTCGACGACGTGCGTCACGACGCCCGCCCGAGGTCGAACCGCTCGAACGCCCCGGGGTCGGGGACGCCGGCCATGTGGTCGCGGACCTGCTGGGACGGCGGGCCCGCGGTGCCCCACAGGTCGGACAGTTCCGGAACCCGGCGCCACACCTTGCACAACCACCGGTCCTCGTCGACCTGCGCGATGCCGGACGTGTACTCGCACACCAGCCCCGCCGGATCGGCGAAGTAGGAGAACGTGTTGTCGCCGGGACCGTGCTTGCCGGGACCCCACAGCGGCACGGTGCCGTGGTGACGCAACCGGCCGATGCCCCGCATGAAGTGGTCCACGGTGGGCATCTCGTAGGCGACGTGGTTCACCGACGTCCACTCGGCCTGGTTGAACGCGATGCTGTGATGGTCGGTGTTGCAGCGCAGGAACGCCATCTGGTGCTCGGACCAGTCGGAGACCCGCATGCCCAGGATGTCGCAGTAGAACTTCACGGCGGCATCGATGTCGACGGTGTTGAGGACGACGTGTGTGACGCCCACGGGGACGGCGTCGTCGCGGCCGAGCTTCGGGACCGCGAGCGCGTCGGCGAGCAGTTCGACGACGCGACCCTCGGGGTCGACGAGGCTCACGCCGTAGCCGCCGCCGAGGTCGTCGACCGGCCCCGGGCCGGCGACGATCGGGACGCCGCGCAGTTCGAGCCTGCGGGCGGCCTCGTCGACCTCGGCGGGCGTGGCGACGGCGAACGTGATTCGGCCGAGGCCGTTCCGCTCGGCCTGCGTGAGTTGCAGCGCGTGGTGGTGCTCACCGGTCCCCCGCAGCCAGGCACCGTCCGCGCCCTGTTCGACCACGCGCAGTCCCCACACCTCCGAGTAGAAATCGGTGGATTCGAGGCTGGCCTGTGTGCGCAGTTCGACGGAGCGCAGGCACCGCAGCCGGGCTATGGGTTGGTTCATCGCAAGCCTCCAGTTGCTTAGGTCTCAATATCTTAGCGCTAAAGTAATAGGTCGTACAGAGGTGACGGAAATTTCTTTCTGCCCGACCGACTACATCAATCAGCCCACGAGCGGGTCGCTCAATCGGGCCACGAGCGGGTCGCTCAATCGGGCCACGAGCGGGTCGCTCAATCAGCCCACGGATTGGGTTCCTCGTCGAGGCCCCAGTAGATGCTCTTCTGCCGGGAGTAGGCGGCGATGCCGCTGCGTCCCTTCTCCACCCCGAGTCCGCTCTCCTTGACGCCGCCGAACGGCGTGGAGATGCTGAACTGCTTGTAGGTGTTGATCCACACGGTGCCGGCCTGGAGTCGGCGGGCGAGTTTCCAGGCGCGGCGGTAGTCGCCGGTCCAGATTCCGGATGCCAGCCCGAACACCGAATCATTGGCCTGCGCAACGAGGTCCGCTTCGCCGTCGAACGGCAGCACCACCAGGACGGGTCCGAAGATCTCCTCCTGACAGGTGCGGGAATTGTTGGGCAGCCCGTCGATGATCGTCGGCAGGTAGTAGGCGCCGTCGCGCAGTCGCTCGTCGTCGGGGATCGCCCCGCCGCACAGCACTCGGCCGCCTTCTTCGCGAGCGAGGTCCACGTAGGCAGCGACGCTGTCGCGGTGCTTGCGGTGGACCATCGGCCCGACCTGGGTGTCGGGGTCGCGGCCGGGTCCGAGCCGGAGCCGGGTCGTCTTGGTCACGAGTTTCTCGACGAACTTTTCGTAGATGCGGCGGTCGACGAACAGGCGGGATCCGGCGATGCAGCTCTGCCCGGTGGACGAGAAGATCCCGTACATCACGCCGTTGACGGCGGCGTCGAGGTCGGCGTCGTCGAGGACGATGGTCGGCGACTTTCCGCCGAGTTCCAGCGATACGGGCATCAGTTTGTCGGCTGCCGCGTGGGCAATGGAGCGTCCGGTGTTGGTGCCGCCGGTGAACGTCACCTTCCCGACGCCGGGGTGGGTGACGATGGCGTCGCCGACCACCGAGCCCTTGCCCGGCAGTACCGACAGCAGGCCCTTCGGTAATCCCGATTCGTCGATCAGCCGCGCCAGTTCGAGCGACACCAGCGGCGTCCACTCGGCGGGTTTGAGGACGACGGCGTTGCCTGCCGCCAGGGCGGGGGCGATCTTCTGCGCGTCGCTGGCCACCGGCGAGTTCCACGGTGCGATGGCGCCGACCACGCCAATGGGTTCGAGAACGCTCATCGTCAGGAAGTTGCCGCGCGGGGTGGTGAGGTCGTCGTCGGCGGTTTCGAGGGCGGCGGCGAAGTAGCGGAACGTGCCCGCCGCGCTGCCGACGAGTGCGGTGGTCTCGGCGACCGTCTTGCCGGTGTTGTAGCTCTGCAGCAGCGCGAGCCGGGACGTGTTCGCCTCGATGGCGTCGGCGATGCGGTGCAGGTACTTGGCCCGCTGGTGTGGGAGCAGCGCGCGCCACGCCGGGTCGTCGGCGGCGGCGCGGCCCTTCCGGACCGCCTCGTCGGCGTCGTCGGCGGTGGCCTGGTGGATCACCTGCAGGGTCTCGCCGTTCGACGGGTCCGTGACGGCGAAGGCGGGGCCGCTCGCCTGCCGCCACTGCCCGGCGACGAGGATCCGGTCGGCGACCGGGACGAACGGCAGTGTCTGCGGTGCGGTGTCGAGAACGGTCACTGGGAGATCTCCTCGAGGGTCTTCTCGCGGGTTTCGACGGCGAAGAAGCCGACGACGAGGGCACCGATCAGGGCGACGGCGGAGAACATTCCGAAGACGACGGTGAGGGTGCCGCCGCCGTCGAGGATCGCTCCGACGGCGAGGGGTCCGATGATGATGCCGAGGCGTCCGCTGGCTCCGCCGATGGCGCAGCCGATGGCCCGCATCCGGGTGGGGTACAGCTCGGCGGTGTAGACGTAGAGCGCCATGTTGACGGCGAAGACGAACAGGGCCGATCCGGCCGACCAGAAGAGGACCTTCGTCGCGGTGTCGGCGCCGGTGGCGGCGAGCAGGAACAGCAACGACGAGCACAGGACCATCGACGCGGTGATGCAGATGCGGCGGCCCAGGTTGTCGATGAGGAACGCGACGAGGACGCAGCCGATCAGGCCGGCGACGCTGGTGACGATGCTGTAGTGCAGGGCGGTGTCGACGCTGACGTCGAAGGCGGAGTGGTAGAGCGACGGCAGCCAGGACGCGATGCCGTAGTTGACGAAGTAGGCGCAGCCCCAGATCGCGGCGAGCATCAGCGTGCGGCGCAGGTAGACGCCCTGGAACGCTTCACGGAACCGGCCCTGGCGATCGTCGACGGCGACGGCGGGCAACGGCTGCGGGGCCGGGAGCGTCTTGCCGTATTTCCCGGTGATCTCGTTCTCGATGCGCGTCATGGCGTTGTGGGCGTCTTCGTGGCGGCCGCGGGACGCGAGCCAGCGCGGCGACTCGGGCAGGCGCCAGAGCAGCGGCAGCAGCACGACGGGCAGGGCGCCGAGCGCGAACAGGATCTTGTAGCCGAAGTTCGGGACCACCCACGCCGACACGATCGCCGACATGACGAGTCCGATCGGGAAGATCACCTCGTAGAGCAGCACGAATCGTCCGCGCTTGTGGGCTTTGGTGATCTCGCCGATGTAGCTCGCGGCCACCGGGACCTCGGCGCCGAGGCCGATGCCCTGCACGAACCGGAAGACGAGGAAGAGCTCCAGGCTGTCGGTGAACGCCATGCCGAGGCTCATCACGGCGTACAGCGCGAGGGAGGCGATGATGACGTTGAGCCGGCCGACGCGGTCGGCGAACCAGCCGCCGGCGAGCGCGCCGACGAGCATGCCGATGCCGCCGATGGCGATCACCCAGGCGATGTCGCCGGGGGTCAGACCCCACTTCGGGGTGAGGACGGGGAGCGAGTACGCGATCATCAACTGGTCGAAGCCGTCGAAGAACGTGACGGCGCCGACGATGACGCGGGCCTTGATGTGCCACCTGCTCATCGGCAGGCGTTCGAGTCGGGCGCTGATCATCTCAGCTGTGGCAGCCATGGCGGGCGATACCGTCGTCATGAGCATCCTCAGGGTCGGGTCGAGGCATTTACTTAATCCCTCAAAGGCTTACCGCTAAGATGTAATCTCACGCACATGAGAAACGTCAACCCTTGACTTTGGACGAAACATATTGTTCACACCTGTGAGTACTTATTAACCGCCCGTGGTTAACAAGTACTCACAGGTGGTGGACTGCATCCATTCTGCACAGGTGCGTGCGGTCGTGTGTCACCAGCAGCGTCGCGACCTCGCGTTCTCGCACGACCCCGAGGATCAGATCCATGATGGCGGCGCCTCGTTCCTGGTCGAGCGCGCTGGTCGGCTCGTCGACGACCAGCAGAGACGGATCGTTCATCAGCGCCCGGGCGAGGTTGACCCGCTGCCGCTGCCCACCCGACAACTGCGCCGGCCGCTTCCCGGCGTGGTCGGCGAGGCCGACGGCGTCGAGCAGGTCGCGCGCCTTCTCGCGCCCCGCCCGCCGCGGCACGAACCACCGCTGCCCGAGATGCACCATGGCCTCGAGTTGTTCGAGGGCCGTCAGCGACGACACCAGGTTGGACTGCTGGAACACGATGCCGATCCGGTCGCGGCGCAGTGCGGACGCCTCGCGCCGGCTGAGCGCGGTGAGTTCGGTGGTGCCCAGCCGGACGGAGCCCGAGTCGGGCCGGATCAGCGTCGACGCCACCGCGAGGAGCGTCGACTTCCCGGAACCGGACGGACCGGTGATCGCGGCGATCTCACCCCGGCCGAGGGTCAGCGACACCGAGTCGAGGGCGGTGACGCGTCCGGCGCCGTCCGGGTAGGTGAGGGTGACGTCGTCGAGGGTGAGGGCGGATGTGGTCATCGTGTGCTCCCGAGTGCGCTGAGGGGGTCGGTGGCGAAGAGGAACCGGAGCGCAGACGCGGCGCCGAGGAGGCCCAGCCCGACGAGGGCGGCGGCGGGCAGGACAGTGGTGGAGACGTCGAGCACGAACGGCACCGCGTCGCCGATCATCGACCCGGCCACGGCCGCCATCGCAACACCGGCACCCACGCCGGCGAGCAGGACGACGAGCGCCTGCCCGAGCGCATCCCGCACGAGCGACCCGGTGGACGCTCCGAGCGCCTTCAGCGTCGCGACGTCGGGGGTGCGCTGAAGTGTCCAGACCGTGAAGAACGCTCCGATGACCAGCGCGGAGATCGCGAACAGCATCACCGTCATCAACGTCAGTGAACCGTTCTCGGAGGTGTAGGAACCGATGGCGGAGAAGGAGTCGGCCACGGTTCGGGAGGTCGTCCCCGCGAGCGAGTTCGTGGCGTCGTCCCCGCCCGACACCGCGAGCACCGTCGCCTCGCCCCCGCGCGGGTTCGCGTGCTGCCAGTCGGCGAGCGTCATCCACACGGCCGGGCTGTGGCCGTACCAGTCGTCGCCGCGCACCGCGGCGACGGTGAACGCCTGGCCGACGATCGTCACCGTGTCGCCGGCGGATATCCCGAGCGAGCGCGCAGCGCCGTCCCCGACGATCACGGTTCCCGGCGCGGACGGTGCGCGGTCGCCCACGCCGCCGGCCGCGCCGACAAGCGCCACGCTCGTCGTCGCACCTCCTGCTGCCGACGCCGAGCCTCGTCCCACCCCGATCGGGTGCACCGAGTCGGCACTCCGCCGCCAGACGGCCACCTGCTCGGACGTCAGCGCGGACTCGTCGAACGAGGGACCGTCCTCGGAGGCCGCGAAGACCACCGACTGGGCGTCGATACGTTCCACGACGGACACGTTCTGGTGGCGCAATCCGGCGGTGAGACCGCTGAGAAACGTGACGAGCAGCGCAATCAGCACCACGACGACGGATATCAGCGCGAAGCGACCACGCGCGGCACGCAGGTCTCTCGATGCGACGAACACAGATAGTCCTCTCCGGATCACGACCGGCGCCGCAGTCGATGCGGGCCGGGGCGGCGCTCACGGCCTCCGAACTCACCGTGCCCGCGGAGCGGCGCGGTTCCATCGCACGTGGGATGGAATTCTCGGCGGTCGAAGGTCGGGTGCGGGTTCCGACTTTCGATGGATGCCGGCAGCGCTCACGTCGATAAGCTGGACGGGGTGCACCGCTCCCCTCTCACTCCCGTGTTCGCGGGACTCCAACTCGGACTGCATGCGCTGACCGCGGCGCTCACTGCAGTCGTGATCTTGCGTGCCGTCCTCCTGGACGTGCCGAACGCGCCGGCGATCGTGGTGCTGTCGGTGGCGTTTCTCGCGGTGTACGCGGCGGGGGCGACGCGACGGCTGCGAGGGGGTTGGTGGCTCGCGGCGCTGACGGCACTGTGGGTAGCGCTGATGGTCCTCGCCCCCGACGCCGCCTATCTCGCGTTCGGACTGTTCTTCCTGTACCTGCATCTGCTGCCGCGACGATGGGGAGTCCTGGCGGTCGCGGCGGCGACCGTCGTGGCGGTGGCAGGCACGGGAATGCACCGCGGCTGGAGCGTCGCGGGTGTCGTCGGTCCGGTGATCGGTGCGTGCGTCGCGGTGGCGATCGGCCTCGGCTACCGGGCGTTGTACCGGGAGGCCGTCGAACGCGATCGCCTCATCGACGAATTGACCCGGACCCGAGCCGAACTCGCCGAGCAGGAACGCGCCGCCGGTTCCCTGGCCGAACGTGAGCGGCTCGCACGCGAGATCCACGACACCGTCGCGCAGGATCTGTCGAGCATTCAGATGCTGCTCCACGCCGCGGAACGCGCGGACCCCGGCCACCCCGCCCTGGACCGTATCCGGTTGGCGCGGGAGACCGCCGCCGACAGCCTCGCCGAAACCCGGCAGCTCATCGGCGATCTCACACCCGCCGTCCTCGACGGGCAGTCGCTCGCGGACGCTCTTGCGCGAATCTGCATACAGGCGAGGAGTGACACCTTCGACACGATTGCCGTCGTCGTGGGGGATCCGGTGCGGTTGCCGATGCCCGTCGAGGCGGCGTTGGTGCGGATCGCGCAGGGCGCGGTGTCGAACGTGGTCCGGCACGCGCAGTCGTCCCGGATGGCGGTCACGCTCACCTACTACGAGGATGCGGTCCGGTTGGACGTCGTCGACGACGGCATCGGCTTCGATGTCACACTTCTCGATCGTGAACCGTCGAAAGCGTTCGGGCTGAATTCGATTCGCCGTCGCGTCGAGCTGCTCGACGGGTCGATGTCGGTGGAGTCGGAACCGGGACTGACCGCGGTCGCGGTGTCGTTCCCGCTCGAGGCCGGCGCATGATCCGACTGCTGCTCGCCGACGACCACGCGATCGTGCGCGCGGGCCTGCGCGCCCTGCTCGAGCACGAGGGCGACATCGAGGTGGTCGGCGAGGCGGCCACCGCCGACGCCGCCGTGGCGTTGTGCGCGACGACCCCGGTCGACCTCGTGCTCATGGACCTCCGGTTCGGCGCCGGCACGTCGGGGGTGGACGCCACCCGGAACCTGCGGTCTCTGCCGAATCCGCCGCACGTGCTGGTCGTCACGAACTACGACACGGATGCGGACATCCTCGACGCGATCGCCGCCGGCGCCGCCGGGTATCTCCTCAAGGACACGCCCCCGCCCGAACTCCTCGCCGCCGTCCGGGCCGCGTCGGCCGGCGACAGCGTGCTCTCCCCGGCCGTGGCGTCGAAACTGATGACGCGCGTCCGCCGACCGGCCACCAGCCTCAGCCCGCGGGAGATCCAGGTGCTGACGTTGGTGGCTGCGGGGCGGTCCAATCGGGAGATCGGGAAGGAACTGTTCCTCTCCGAGACGACCGTGAAGTCCCATCTCGTCCACATCTTCGGCAAACTCGGCGTCAAGTCTCGGACCTCCGCAATCGCCCGCGCCCGCGAGCTGGGCACCCTCCCCAGGTGAGCGGCAAAGCGTCCGGACGCACACTTTGCCGCTCACATGCGTTTACGCTGGGAAAATGGACCCACCGGTCGTCCAGTACATCCAGCGGGACGGACACGCGCTGGCGTATCAGGTGGTGGGCGGCGGCGCGCTGGACGTCGTGTGGCTGTTCGAGATCAACATGCATCTCGACCTCATGTGGACCGACCCGCAGATCCACTACCTCATGGAACGCGGCAGCACGTTCGCCCGCACCGCGTATTTCCAGCAGCGGGGGCTGGGACTGTCCGAACCGGTCGACCACCTGCCGACGCTCGAGGAGCAGGCCGACGACCTCGTCGCGGTGATGGACGAGATCGGGATGCGGGAGGCACTGCTGGTGGGTGTGGCCAGCGCGAGCGGTGCCGTGGCGCTGGTCGCGGCGCGGTCGCCGGAACGGGTCACCGGGGTGGTGCTGATCCAGCCGTTCGCCGAGCGGCTGATCGGCGGCGACCACGACCCGGACGGCTGGACGGCCACCGAACGGGAGAACTTCGTCTCCGCATGGCGCGAGGCCGCGGAGTCGTGGGGGTCGGGCGCGACCGTGCCGCTGTGGGATCCCCGTGAGGATTCCCCGTTCAACCGGCGGCTGATGGCGATGCTCGAGCGGAACTCCGCATCGCCGGCCGTCGCGCGCGCCCACCTGGAGTGGATCTTCCGCCTCGACTACTCGGACATTCTGCCGTCGATCCAGTGCCCGGCCCGGATCGTGATCGTCGCGGGCAGTCCCGTTCCCGCGGCTGTCGCGCAGTACGTCGCCGATCACATTCCCCGCGCCACCTTCCACCTGCTGCCGCCTGCACCGGCCGGCGCATCACTCGGTGAGGCGTGGGTGCCGATCATCGATCACGTCGAGCAACTCGCCACAGGCGGGCACCCGACACCGGACGCCGGCCGGTTTGTCGCGTCCGTGCTGTTCACCGACGTCGTCGGGTCGACGGAGATGCTCGCCCGGATCGGCGACGCCGCCTACCGCGAACTGCGCGCCACCCACGAACGGCAGGTCCGCGACGCGGTGGAGAACGCGGGCGGACGTCTCCTCAACGTGGCCGGCGACGGCACGTTCAGCATCTTCGACGGCCCCGTCGCCGCGGTCCGGTGTGCGCGGGGGGTCGTCGACGGCGCCCGCGAACTCGGCCTCGAGGTACGGGCCGGCGTGCACACCGGACAGGTCGAGCGGAACGGACCCGACGTCAGCGGGATGACCGTCCACGTCGGCGCGCGCATCGGTTCCGCGGCCGGAGCCGGGGAGGTGCTGGTGTCGCGGACCGTCCGCGACCTCGTGGTGGGGTCGGGCCTGCGGTTCGCCGACGTGGGCGAACACGAACTGAAGGGCGTGCCGGGCCGGTGGCCGCTCTACTCCCTCACCGACGCCGACCACGCGCCCCGGACCGTCCCGCGACTGGCACCGAAGCTGAGCATGATCGACCAGGCCGTCCTGCGGACCGCGAAGCGGGCACCGCAGGCGCTGCGCGCGCTCGTCGGCCTGGCCTATGCGAGGCAACGCAAGCTGTCCCGCTGATCCGGCGAAGTGTCTCCTTTCGAGGACTACACGCGATGTACTCGCGGCCATAGCGTTTCACTCACTGTTGCCCCCGTCACACAGGAGTGATCATGAGCAGGCTGAAGTTCGGAACGTTTCTGGCGCCGATCCACACACCGGGTCAGAACCCGACGCTGTTGCTGCAGCGCGACCTCGAGTTGGTCCAGTTGCTCGAGAAGCTGGGCTACGACGAGGCCTGGTTCGGGGAACACCATTCGGCCGGCTCAGAGATCTACGCGTCCCCGGAGATCATGATCGCCGCCGCCGGCGAACGGACCAGTCGCATCAAGCTGGGAACCGGCGTGACGTCGGTGTCGTACCACAATCCGCTGTGGGCGGCGGAGCGGATGGTGATGCTCGACCACCTGACCCACGGCCGCGTCCTGTTCGGCCTCGGTCCCGGATCCCTGCCGACCGATGCGGCGATGCTCGGTCTGTCGCAGATCGACACCCGCGAACTGCTCGCGGAGAACACCGACATCATCATGCGCCTGCTGCGGGGCGAGACGGTGAGCGCGAAGACGCGAACCCACACTCTCGTCGACGCGTGCATTCAGATGGCGCCGTACTCGTCTCCCCTGTTCGACGTCGTCGTCGCCGCGATCGCCTCCCCGACGGGAGCGCGACTGGCCGGCCACCACGGTATCGGGCTGCTGTCGATCGCCGCGACACTGACCGCGGACGGATTCAGTGCCCTGCAACATCATTGGGGAATGCTCGAGGAATTCGCGACGCTCGCGGGCCGGAGCGAGGACGTCGATCGCTCGAAGTGGCGGCTGGTGGGCCCCTTCCACATCGCCGAAACCCGGGAACAGGCCTACCGCGACGTCGAGCACGGCATCGAACACTGGTTCAAGTACCTGCAGCACGTTGCCGCGTTCCCGCAGATGGCGGTCGAGGGCGAGAACAAGCGCGAGATGATCGACTTCATCAACAACTCCGGCATCGGCGTCATCGGCACCGCGGAGGAGGCCCGCGCACAGGTCCAGCGTCTCGTCGATCAGTCGGGCGGTTTCGGCACTCTCCTTCTGCAGGGCCATGATTGGGCCAACCCGCAGGCCACCGCGCGGTCGTACGAGCTGTTCGCCCAGGACGTCATGCCGTTCTTCCAGGGCCAGGCGCAGCCACTGCTCGACGCGGACGAGCGGGCCCGCCGCGTGCGGGAGGGGCAGGCGGACGAGCACCGGAAGGCCGTCGCGCACATGACGAAGAAGTACGAGGCCGAGCTGGGACGGGTGTAGGGCGATGGCCGAGATCAGCATTCAGAAGCAGTTCCCCGTCGGCGCCGACACGATCTGGGCCCGCGTCGGCGACCCGGGAACCGTCGCCGAATGGATTCCGTCGGTGGCGGCCGCCCGGATGGAGCAGGACATCCGTCACATCGTCTTCGCCGACGGTCAGCCCGCCCGTGAGCGGATCGCCGAGCACAGTGACAGCGCACGCCGGTACACCTACGAGTACATCGCCGGCCCATTGCCGTTGACGCACTACCGGTCCACCATCTCCGTGCTCGGCACGTCCGCGGAGTCCTGCACCGTGGAGTGGGCCGCGACGTTCGCCGCCGACTCGGCGAAGGTCGAGTCGGAGCTGGCGACGGCGATCGAATCGATCTATCGCGCTGCGCTCGACGAGTTGGCGATCCTCGTCTCGAATCCGTCCGTCCGCGGATAGACCTCGTTCGGAGTCCGCCTTTCGTCCGGCGGACTCCGAACATTCAGCACCGAAGAAGGTACCGATGCGAACCCCCACCTCACCGCACATCACCGCCACGACCCCCGAACACATCCGGGACGTCTACCGCACCGTCCTCGGAAAATTCTGCACCGGCGTCGTCGCCGTCACCGCCCTCGACGACACCGGCGATCCCGTCGGACTGACCGTCGGTTCCTTCAGCTCCGTCTCCCTCGACCCCGCCCTCGTCGCATTCTTCGTCGGCCGGGGCTCGACCACCTTCCCCAAGGTGGCCGCCTCCGGCCGGTTCTGCGCCAACATCCTCGCCGCTGACCAGCACGAACTGGGCCGCACCTTCGCCCGCAGCGGCGCCGACAAATTCCGCGGAATCGACTGGACCCCCGCCACCACCGGGTCTCCCCGCCTCGCCGGCGCGCACGCCTGGATCGACTGCCACATCGACCTCGTCCAGGCTGTCGGCGACCACGATCTCGTCGTCGGCCGGGTCGTCGAACTCGGCGCCACCGACACCCCCGACCCGCTGCTCTTCTACACGTCCACCTTCCACCAGCTCACCCCCGCGAGCCCGGCGTGACTGCGGTAGAACCGATCCCCTGCGTCGTCCGCTGCGCCGACGCGGTCGTCCCCACCGATCACGGCGCGTTCACCGCGATCGCCTACCGCTCGGCCACCGGGATCGAGCATTTGGCCATGGTGTTCGGCGACCCGACCGTCGGCACCGCCCTGACCCGCGTCCACAGCGAGTGCCTCACCGGCGACGTCCTCGGATCGCGGCGCTGCGACTGCGGCCCGCAACTGTCCGCAGCGCTGGAGCGTATCGCCGACGCCGGCGCCGGGGTGCTGCTGTACCTACGGGGACACGAAGGCCGCGGCATCGGGTTGGCCGCGAAGATCGCCGCGTACCGACTCCAGGACCGGTTGGGCCTCGACACCGTCGACGCCAACCTGCGACTCGGGTTGCCCGTCGACGCCCGCGACTACGCCGACGCCGCGGCCATCCTCCGCGACCTGCGCGTCGACCGGATCGATCTGCTCAGCAACAACCCGGCCAAGGCCGCGGGACTCACCGCGGCCGGCATCACCGTCGCGGGCACCACGCCGCTCGAGATCGCGCCGAACGATCACAACACCCGGTACCTCGCAACGAAGCGGGATCGGCTCGGCCACAACCTCACCCACGCCCATCTCGTCACCCACCACTGACACGTCAGGAGAAACCATGGAACGCGTCCCGCTGAGTCACGTATTCGAGAAGCTGTCGGTGATGCATTCCACCGCGCACTGGGCAGAGACATTCGACGACCTCACCGAGGTCCTCGGCCCCGCCGGGTTCAGCGACGGGCGGGCGTGGGCGAAGTTCACGACCCTGTGCCTGTCCGACGAGACGGACGTGCCGCCCTGGTGCCTGCTGGGGAAGACGCACGACGTCGCCGCGGCCGCGACGCTCGCACGGGACGCAGGATGGGATGTGGGCGAACCGACCGTCGGCGATCACGAGTGCCGCGTGGTGCTGCGGTCACCCCACGGGCTGACCGTCATCGCATATTCGCCGCTCACACCGTAGGTCGCCGGCCTCGCCGGAGCACGCACGCGGTCAGTGACGCCCGGTTCTTCAGGCCGGTGGATTCGAAGATCCGGCTCACATACTTCTTGACGGTGAATTCGGACAGCGAGAGCACCTCGGCGATCTCGTTGTTGCTCAGGCCGTCGCTCACCAATTCGGCCACCTGCATCTGGCGCGGGGTCAGGCTGCTCAGTTGATCGACGGTGCTGTCGTCCCCCGCCAGCTGCATCGACCGTCCCTGGGCGCGGAGTTGCCGGGCGAGAACCTGCACTGCCAGGGACTCACTCGCATCCCAGCGTCGTTCGCGGTCGAACATCCCGACCAGCGCTTCACCGTCCGCGAACCGGAGGTGCAGCGCCGACGCCGTTCCCATCCCGTGCGGGTGCAGGTAGTCCTCGACGTAGGAGCGTTGCGGCGCGGGCAGCGCATGCAGGTGGTCCAGGGAAATGAACCCGGTATCGGTCAGCGAGCGGCGCGCCTCGGGGAGCGCGAAGATGTCCTTGTCCCGCCAGCGGGCGTGATACTCGTGCAGCAGCGGGGAGGCGGCACCTGTCAATAGCGGTGCGGGGTCGGCGAAGATGTCGGCGAATGTCGGCCCGAAGAAGAACGTGACATCACGGACCCGGAACACCGTCGCGATGGATTCCACGACGGTCCGTTTGTAGTCGGCGGGGTCGTCGACGTCGCAGCACGATTCGAGGACCTCGAGGATGCCGTGCATCTGCGAGCGGGACAGCACGTCCCTCCAGGATCCGGTACCCATGTTCGCCTCCGATCCCCAGGTGAGTGGCAAAGCGTGCCCGACCACATTTTGCCACTCACGTCACCTCACGCTGCGACGGTGGACCGCCGGGCAGCCGACTGCTGGACGTCCGGCGACGAGTACTTCCGGACGATCGCGACGAGGCACAGCAGCCCGATGGTTCCGGCGCCGGCGAGGAAGGCCCCGACCCGCCACGCGTTGGAGGCGTCGCCGTTGATGAGCAGCACCATGACCATCGGCGAGAAGCCACCGATGATGGCGGAGATCTGATAGCCGAGAGATGCTCCGGAGAATCGGATCTCGGGCGGGAACAGTTCCGCGAACAGCGTTCCCTGCGTTCCGGTCTGGAACGACATGACGATCACGGCGCCGAAGACGGCCAGCGCGAACGGCCACAGTTCGCCCTGGCTCGAGTGTCCGATCATCAGCCACATCGGAATTCCCCACAGCAGCATCCCGGCGGTGCCGATGCCGAAGATCAGCTTCCGGCCGTAGAGGTCGGAGAGGTATCCGGCGAACGGGACCAGCGGAATCATCAGGACGCAGGCGGCGAGGATGAACCCGAGGACGGTGGATCGCTCGATCCCGAGGTACGTGGTGGCGAACTGCACGGAGCCGGTGATCATCGTGTAGAAGAAGATGACGCCGATGGCGTTCGCTCCGGCGGCGGTGAGGACGGTGCCGGGGTTCTTGCGCAGCACCTGCAGGATCGGCGACTTCCGTGCCGCCGGCGCCTCGGCCAGCTTCTTCGACAGCTCCTGGAACTCGGGTGTCTCCTCCAGGTAGCGGTGGATGAGGAACGCGACCGGGAGCATCACGAGGCTGATCCAGAACGGGATGCGCCACGCCCAGGCGAGGAACGACTCGGAGTCGAATGCCGCTGTGATGACGAGGAAGACGACGTTTCCGAGGACGACGCCGATGGGCACGCCGAGTTGCGCGAAGCTGCCGTAGAACCCGCGACGTCCCGCGGGGGCGTTTTCGGTGGCGAGGAGGACGGCGCCGCCCCACTGCGCCCCGACAGCGAGGCCCTGGCAGATCCGCAGGGTCACGAGAATCGTGGGTGCGAGCC
This sequence comes from Rhodococcus sp. T2V, assembly GCF_029269925.1. Taxonomy (NCBI): domain Bacteria; kingdom Bacillati; phylum Actinomycetota; class Actinomycetes; order Mycobacteriales; family Nocardiaceae; genus Rhodococcus; species Rhodococcus sp. T2V. The sequence goes on along the minus strand of NZ_JARJBD010000006.1, from coordinate 16,667 downwards.
AGACGAGCTGGGTGTTGGGCACGAGACCGATCAGTGAGGTGGCGACGGCCATCATCACGATGGCGGCGACGAGAACGGGTTTGCGGCCGACCTTGTCGCCGAAGTGGCCGGCGAGCACGCCGCCGACGGGCCGGGCGATGAACCCGACCGCCACGGTGGCGAATGAATTGAGCGCGGCGACGACCTGGCTGTCGGTCGCGAAGAAAGTGGTGTTGAAGACGAGGGCAGCCGCGGTGGCGTAGATGAAGAAGTCGTACCACTCGAGCGACGTCGAGATGGCGGCGGCGAAGGACGCGCGGGCCGCGCGCGGCTTCGGCGGGACCGCATGCGAGGCGGTGGGCATGGGGGTCTCCTGCTCAGTCTTGGGCAATGGAACCGAAAGTGTCTCGGAGGACGCGCTTGAGGATCTTGCCGCTCGGGTTCTTCGGTAGGGAGTCGGCGACGATCACGTACTTGGGCACCTTGTAGCCGGCGAGCCGGGCGCGGCAGTGCTCGACGACGTCCTTCTCGTCGAGTTCGACGCCGGCGGACGGAACCACGACGGCGGCGACCGCTTCGATCCACCGGGGGTGCGGCACCGCGAACACGGCGGCCTCACCGACGCCGTCGAGTTCGTACAGCGTTTCCTCGACCTCGCGGGTGGCGACGTTCTCGCCGCCGGTCTTGATCATGTCCTTCTTGCGGTCGACCACCCACAGGTACCCGTCCTCGTCGAGGTAGCCGAGGTCGCCGGAGTGGAACCAGCCACCGGCGTACGCTTCCGCGGTCTTCTCGGGTTGCCCAAGGTAGCCGACGGTGGCGTGGGGGCTGCGGTGCACGATCTCGCCGACCTCGCCCGCAGGCAGCGGCAGGTTGCGGTCGTCCACGATCCGCGTCTCCACGTTGAGGGCGGGCTTCCCCGCCGAACCACCGCGTGTCTCTTGATCTTCCGGACCGAGAGCCGTCGCGAGCGACGCCATTTCCGTCTGTCCGTAGAAGTTCCACAACCGGATGCCCGGCAATCGGCGGTTCATCTCCCGCAGGATCTCCAGCGGCAGTGGCGACGCCCCGTAGTAGCCCTTGCGCAGCGACCGCAGGTCGGTGTTCTCGAACTCCGGCGACTGCAGCAGCGAGATCCACACCGTCGGCGGGCAGAACAGGTTGGTCACCCGCTCGGTCTCGATGGTGCGCAGCAGCGCCCGGGGGTCGGGTCCGTCGACGATGATGCTCGTCGCGCCGAGGTAGATGTCGGTGCTGAGGAAGTTGTCGAGCTGGGCGCAGTGGTACAGCGGCAGGGCGTGCACCTCCACGTCGTCGCTGCTCATGCCGCCGGTGACGATGCAACTGATGTACTGCCACATCAGCGACCGGCTGGTGAGCATCGCGCCTTTCGGCCGTGATTCGGTGCCCGACGTGTACATGATGCGGACGACGTCGTCGTCCGCCACGAACACCTCCGGCGGCGAGGCGAATTCGCCGTCCGCCCAACCGGCCATCGAGACCCACCCGTCCGGAACCCCCGCCCCGGCCAGCGGGATCGCCGCCCGCACCCGGACGCTTCCCTTCGACTCCGCGAGGGCCGTCTCCGCGACGGGCACCAGCGCGTCCTCGACGACGAACGCGTCGGCGGCGCAGTCGTCGAGGATGTACCCGATCTCCCCGCCGGTGAGCATGAAGTTGATCGGGACGAGGACCACCCCGAGCCGGGCGGTCGCGAAGTTCAGCACCGGGTACTGCCAGCAGTTGTGCGACAGCAACGCCAGCCGGTCGCCCCGCGTCAGCCCCTCGGCGTGCAGGGCCGCCGCGACCCGGTCGATCACGGCGTCGAATTCGGCGAACGTGAGCCGGACGTCGCGGTGCACCACGGCGAGCTTGTCCGGGAAACGCGCCGCGGAACGCCGTGGAATGTCGCCGATGCTCTGCTGCCGGGCGCGCGTCCTGTCCTCGGTCACCCGCGGACTTCTTTCAATACCGGGGTGGCGGCGAACTCGGCGCGGGCGAGCGAGCGGCGATGCACCTGGTCGGGGCCGTCGGCGATCTGCAGGAACCGGGCCTGCGCGTACAGCACCGGCAGGATCGTGTCCTGCGACAGCCCGGCGCCACCGAAGATCTGCATCGCGTCGTCGACGATCCGCTTGACGGTCAGCGGGACCATCACCTTGGCGGCGGCGATGTCGTGGCGGGCCGCCTTGGTGCCCTCGACGTCCATCCGCCAGGCGGCCCGCAGCACCAGCAGCCGGGCGGCGTCGAGGTGGATGCGGGCGTCCGCGACGGTCGCCTGCACGACGCCCTCGTCCGCGAGGGGTTTGCCGAACGCGACGCGGGTGCGGGCGCGTTCGGTCATCAGCGCGATGGCCCGTTCGGCCATCCCGATCAGTCGCATGCAGTGGTGGATGCGCCCCGGACCGAGCCGGGCCTGCGCGACGGCGAAGCCCTTGCCGCGCGGACCGAGGAGGTTCGCCTTGGGGACGCGGACCTTGTCGAAGACGACCTCGCCGTGGCCGCCCTCGTGGCGGTCGGTGAAGCCGAGCACGGTGGTGGACCGGACGATGGTCAGGCCGGGTGTGTCGATCGGGACGAGAACGATGCTGTGCCGGTTGCCGATCGGGGCGTCGGGGTCGGTGACGCCCATGACCATGGCCACCCGGCAGTCGTCGCGCAGGGCTGCGGTGGACCACCACTTGCGTCCGGTCAGCACCCAGTTGTCGCCGTCGTCGGCGATCTCGAGGCGGACGTTGTTGGCGTCCGAGCTCGCGACGTCCGGTTCGGTCATCGAGAAGCACGACCGGAATTCGCCGTCGAGCAGCGGGGCGAGCCATTGCCGCTTCTGCTCGTCGGTGCCGTAGAGGTGTAGCAGTTCCATGTTGCCGGTGTCCGGCGGATTGCAGTTGACCGCCTCGGGGGCGATCAGCGGGCTCCAGCCGGTGAGTTCGGCGAGCGGCGCGTACTCGAGGTTGGTCAGGCCCGCGCCCTCGCGGGCGGGGAGGAAGAGGTTCCACAGGCCCTCGCGTTTGGCGGCGGCCTTCAGGTCGGCCACGATCGGCGGCGCACCCCAGTGGTCCGGTTTGGACGCGAGCTGTTCCTCGGCGATCGCCTCGGCGGGCAGCACCCGCTCCTGCAGGAACTTCGTCAGCTTCGCCTGCAGTTCCACGACTTTCGGGCTGTACTCGAATTCCACTTCCGTGGCTCCAATCTGTATCGGTGATGCCGCGGTCAGCGGCGAAGCTCGGACACGGGCGACGCCGCGGCGAGGTCGAGCGCGCGCTGCAACAGCGGGCCGACCATGTCGCCGACGTCGTCGAAACCCCCACCGACGGTGTCGCCCTGCGCGTGCCGGGCGTGGATGCCCTCGAGGATGACGGCGATCTTGAAGTCGGCGAACACCGTGTACCAGTCGATGTCGGGGATCTCGATGCCGCGCCGGCCGGCGTAACGGTCGAGAAGTTCGGTGCGGGTGGGGAATCCGTCGAGTCGGGCGAGACCCTTGGTCACCGGGTTGTCGACCGCTCCGGGCTGGTCCCAGAAGCTCAGCATGATCCCGACGTCGGCGAGGGTGTCGCCGAGGGTGGCCATTTCCCAGTCCAGGACGGCGACGATCTTCCCGGCGTCGCCGCGGGACGCGAGCACGTTGTCGAGTTTGACGTCGCCGTGGACGATGCCCGGGAAGTGCGAGGTGGGCAGCGCGCGGCGCAGCTTGTCGAGCAGCACGGCCACTTCGGGGCGATCGGCGGCGCGCGAGGCCTCCCATTGCCGGGACCACCGGTCGAGTTGGCGTTCCAGGTAGCCGTCGGGGCGTCCGAACGAGCCGAGCCCGACCGCGTCCGGGTCGACGTCGTGGAGTGCGGCGAGGGTGTCGGCCAGGTCCAGTCCGAGCCGGTGGCGCTCGCCGGGAGTGAGTGCGGACGCCTGCTCGACCGTCCCGACGGGCATGCCGTCCACCAGTTCCATGAGGTAGAACGACGCTCCGAGCACGTCCGCGTCCTCGCACAGCAGCACCGCGTCGGGAACCGGGACGGCGGTTCCGGCCAGCCCCCGGATCACGGTGAACTCGCGTTTCATGTCGTGGGCGCTCGGCAGGACGTGCCCGTACGGGGGCCGCCGCAGGACCCACGTCCGGTCGGCGTCGGCGACCCGGTAGGTGGGGTTCGATCGGCCGCCGCTGATGAGCGAGACGGCGAGGTCGCCGCTCACGCCGCCGTCGAGCGCGCCGTCGAGGTAGTGGGCGAGGGCGGTGAGGTCGACGCCTGCCGAATCCTCCCGGCCCTCGTGGGTGTCCGCTTCGGCGTGGGACGTCGTCATCCGCTGCGTCCTTTCCAGTCCTTCGATGTTCAGCCAAACGCTCGTTCGGCCAGTTCCCATCATCAGCCGAACGGGCGCCAGAAGTCAATATCCGCATATACAGCAAAGAACATGCGACGAAACCGGAGATCGAAGCGCTTGCCAAGCGATCGTTCAGTTGGCATGATCCACCGGAAGTGATGCACGTCTCATCCGCCTCGAAAGGTCAGGACACCCATGACGGACCAGTTGACCGGGACTGCTGCCACCACCGAGTGGCGGGCCGAAGACCGCGTCCGAGCGCGCCGCGCCGCGATCGCAGGCGGCGTGGGCACCCTCATCGAGTACTACGACTTCAGCCTGTACGGCTATCTCGCGATCGTGATGGCCCCGCTGTTCTTCCCCAGCAGTGACCCTGCCGCCGCGCTGCTGTCGGCACTCGCCGTGTTCGGCACCGCCTACCTCATGCGCCCGCTCGGCGGCATCGTGTTCGGGCACATCGGTGACCGGTTCGGGCGGAAGAAGGCCCTCCTCGCGACGCTCGTCTGCATGGGCCTCGGCAGCATGGCGATGGGATTCCTGCCCACCCACGCGCAGGCCGGGATCTGGGCCACGGTGCTGCTCGTTGTCGTCCGGATGATCCAGGGATTCTCGGCCGGCGGCGAGGTCGGCGGCTCGGCCACGTTCATCTCCGAATCGGCGCCGCGGCATCTCAAGGCCACCTACGGCGCGTTCACCCCGCTCGGCTCCACGATGGGGTTCGCGATGGCCGCTGCGGTCGCGGGCACGGTGTCGGCGTTCACCACCGACGTGCAACTCGAGAGCTGGGGATGGCGGGTGCCGTTCCTGCTCGCGTTGCCGCTGACGCTGCTCTGCCTGTGGGCCCGCACCCGGGTCGAGGAAACCCACGGCGAGGACGCCGATTCCGGCCCGGCCCAGGCGCCCGTCGTCGCCGTCTTCCGGCGTCAGCCGCTCGCTCTCCTGCAGTCGGTCGGAATCAGTGTGGCGTGCAACGGAACCGCGTACATCGGCCTCACCTACATGAGCATCCATCTGATGAAGAGCCTCGGCTACGAACGCACCCCGGTCTACTGGATCGCGACCGCGGTCATCGGCGTCGTCGCGCTCGCGATGCCGCTCGGCGGCATCCTCGCCGACCGCATCGGACGGTTGCGGTTCACCGTGATCAGCTTCGCCGGATTCGCGATCGTCACCTACCCCGCCATGGCCGTCATGCACCACAGCCTGTGGATTGCCGCGATCGCCTATCTGCTGATCATGGTCAACACCATCGGAGCCCAGGTCGGCTCGTACACGCTCATGCCGCTGCTGTTCGACAAGGACGTCCGCTTCACCGGTGTCGCGATGGGCTGGAACCTCGGTGTCGTCATCGCCGGTGGCACCGCCCCCTTCGTCGCCGTCTGGCTCGTGGAGAAGACCGGAAACATCCTCTCCCCCGCCGTCTTCGTGATCGTGGCGGCGGTGATCGGACTGATCTCGGTGGCCGGCGTGGCACGCCGGTCCAAGGTCGCGCAGGAGCAACTCGGCTGACACCGAGGCGGATTCACCACTCGAGATCCACCACGAATTGGAGTAACCATGTACCCCGGCGCTCATGCTGCCACCACATCCGACAAGCCGGCCGTGATCATGGCCGGCACCGGGCAGACGGTCACCTTTGCCGAACTCGAGTCCCGCTCGGTCCGCATCGCCCGCCACCTGCACGCCCTCGGCCTGCGCCGCGGGGATCACGTCGCGGTTCTGGCCACGAACACCCCCGCCATCTTCGACATCTACTGGGCCGCCATGCGTTCCGGGCTCTACCTCACCATGGTGAACTGGCATCTCACGCCACCGGAGATCGCGTACGTCGTCGACGATTGCGGCGCCAGGGCGCTGATCGTCGACGCAGCACTCGACGTGGTCGCCGGTGACCTTCCCGCCCTCACCCCCGGTGTCGAGCACCGATTGGCGTTCGGGGGAACGATTCCCGGCTACGCCTCCCTCGACGAGGCCGCGGCCGCGGAGTCCGACGTTCCGCTGCCCGACCAGCCGCGCGGGGCGGACATGCTGTACTCCTCCGGCACCACCGGCCGCCCGAAGGGCATCAAACCGGAGTTGCCGGCACGGCAGATCCAGGACCCGGGCGACACCATGACCGGGATGAACGCGACGGTGTGGGGAGTCACGCCCGACACCGTCTACCTGTCACCCGCCCCGCTGTACCACGCCGCGCCGCTCCGCACCTGCGCGTCGGTGCAGGCCCTCGGCGGCACCGTCGTCGTGATGGACCGCTTCGACGCCGAGAAGGCGCTCGCGTACATCGAGCAGTACCGCGTCACCTACAGCCAGTGGGTGCCCACGATGTTCGTCCGCATGCTGAAGCTGCCCGCGGAGACCCGGGAGAGGTACGACGTGTCCAGCCTGCGCGTCGCCGTGCACGCCGCCGCCCCGTGCCCGGTGGACGTGAAGCGACAGATGATCGACTGGTGGGGGCCGATCCTGTCGGAGTACTACTCGTCCACCGAACTCAACGGCATGACCCTGGTGAACTCGGAGGAATGGCTCCGCAGGCCCGGCACGGTCGGCCGCGCCGCGCTCGGCGTCGCCCACATCTGCGGCGACGACGGTGCCGACCTCGCACCTTGTGAGGTGGGCACCCTCTACTTCGAGCGGGACACCCTGCCGTTCGAATATCACAACGCCCCCGAGAAGACGCGCGACGCCCAGCACCCGCAGCACCCGACGTGGACCACCACCGGCGACGTCGGCTATCTCGACGAGGACGGGTATCTGTTCCTCACCGACCGGAAGTCGTTCATGATCATCTCCGGCGGCGTCAACATCTATCCGCAGGAGATCGAGAACACCCTCACCGAACATCCCGCCGTCCTCGACGTCGCGGTGATCGGGATCCCGGACCAGGAGATGGGCGAATCGGTGCTGGCCGTCGTCCAGACCGTTCCGGGGGTGACCGGGGACGACGTGCTGGCCGGCGCACTCCTCGACCACGTGCGGGGACGGCTCGCCCGGTTCAAGGTCCCCCGGAACCTCGTCTTCAGCGACGACCTCCCCCGCACCCCCACGGGGAAGCTCGTCAAGGGCACGCTACGAGATCGCTACGCCGCCGGGGTGCACGCCTGAACCGTCAGCCGGCGACCGGTTCCGGCCGGCGCCGGCGGTCGAGGAGGACGGCGATCGCGAGGACGATCAGTCCGGCGACGCCGAGCAGGGCGCCGACGGCGGCCGGGGCGGTGTAGCCGTAACCGGCGGCGATCACGACCCCACCGATCCACGCACCACCCGCATTGGCCAGGTTGAACGCGCCGTGGATCAGCGTCGACGCGAGCGTCTTCGCGTCACCCGCCGCGTCCATCAGCCGCGCCTGAACGGCCGGGAAGATCGACGTCACCGCCATGCCGATGAAGAACAGCACGATCAGCGCCGTCACCGGATTGCGCGCGGCGACGACGAACAGGGCGAGGACGCAGATCAGGGCGATCATGCACCCGAACAGCCCGGGCACCACCGCGTTGTCGGCGACGCGCCCACCCACGACGTTGCCGAGGATCATCCCCGAACCGAACAGCATCAACGCCACCGGCACCATCGAGTGCGGCAGCCCGGACACATCGGTGAGCGTCGAACTGATGTACGTGTACACCGCGAACGAGCCACCGAACCCGACCGTCGCGAAGATCAGCGTCATCCACACCTGTCCCCGGCGCAGCGCCCCGAGTTCGGCCACCGGGTTGCTCACGTGCACCCCGGCCAGCGGCGGGACGAGACGCGCCAGCGCCACCAGCGTCACGATTCCGATGAGCACCACGAACGCGAACGCCGACCGCCAGCCGAGGATCTGGCCGAAGAACGCCGTCGCGGGCACCCCGATCACGTTGGCGACGGACAGACCCATCATCACGGTCGCGACCGCCTTGGCCCGCTTGCCCGGTTCCGCGAGGTGCGCGGCGACGAGCGCCGCGACGCCGAAGTACGCGCCGTGCGGCAACCCGGCGAGGAATCGGGCGGCGATGAGCGTTTCGTATCCGGGGGCGAGCGCGGTCGCGAGATTGCCGATCACGAACGTGCCCATCAACGCGATGAGCAGCGTGCGCCGCTCCACGCGGGCGGCCAGTGCCGCGATGACGGGCGCCCCGACGACGACACCGAGCGCGTATGCGGACACGAAGTGCCCGGCCACCGGCTCCGACACCCCGGTCGCGGAAGCCATTGCCGGCAACAGGCCCATGGACGCGAATTCCGTTGTGCCGATGCCGAACCCGCCGAGGGCAAGCGCGAGCATCGCGCCCCGCCGACTCGGTGACGGAATCCGCGGACGCAGAGACGGACGAGCGGTGACCGCAGGTTCGGTGAGGTGAACTGCAGGCGGCGTCATGGCAGCAAGACTCCCGTCGGGCTGATCGTAGGATCGGCGAGCACGTCCAGTGGACTCGCCTGAGGATGAACCGGGCCGAGATGGTGGCAATCCGGCTCGTACCAGTATGGGCGAGGCCGCAAGCGAATTAACAATTGGCGCGGGCGTGATTCCACTCACCGGGCCCGCAGGTGAGACGTGGGCCCGGCGCACCGGACCGGAGCGATCTACGTCACGTGATGTGCTGCAGGATCACCGTGTGGACGTGGTGGGCCTTGTCCATGCCACGGAAGTCGGCCTCGTACGTGGTGTCGGCGACGTCGACGGCGATGCTGCTCGAGGAAAAGAACTGGCCGGCCCACGACTTGTTGCTGAGAAACGAGACCGACCGGATGTTCTTGTACGGGATGGACGTGATCGCGGTGCGCTTGCCGACGAAGCTCTTGTCCTGGATCACGACGCGCAGGTTCGTGATCGCGAGGAAGCCGGTGCCCGCGCCGATGCAGTCGTACACGGCGATGATCGTCTCGCCGGGCAGAATCCCCTGCTGGACCTGTTTCAGCTGTTCCGACTTGTCGAAGATCGGATCGGTCACGGCTCCTCCTTCGACGTCGGTGCGGACTCGTCCATCGTCCCAGAAAGTTCGTCGAAGGTGACGTGGATTCCCTGACGCGGGACCGCGCGTTGCGCCTTCGCCTGGTCGGTGAACGTCCGTTTGTCGCCGTCCGCGAGTTCCGCCTTGTCGGTGAACGGCACGAGCAGCGCCCGCGGATGCAGCCTGTCCACGCGGACGACGTTGATCTCCACGCACACGACGACGGCCGCGGCGGCGAGGAAGAGGAACGCCAGCAGGCCCAGCACGACGGCGAACACCCCGTTCGTCACGGACGCGGTGCTCACCACCTTGCTCACGTAGTACACACCGAACGACTGCAGCACCTGCCACAACACGGCCGCCGCGACAGCACCGGGGGCCACGTCGGAGACGGACAGCGGGCGGGCGGTGGCGAGCCGGAACGCGAGGACGAAGATCACCGAGTTGATCGCGATCGCGGCGAGCGTCAGCAGCACCGTGAACGAACCGGACAGGTGCGTTGCGGCACCGATCCCGGCGACCGCGGCCGTCCCCAGGATTGCGAGCCCGATCGTGCCGAGCAGCAGCAGACCCCGCAGCCGGCCGCGGATCGGGTCGGGGCGCATGTTGCGCGGAACCGACCAGGCCGTGTTCATGGCGTTCTGGCAGGCCAGCGCCACGCCGAGGCCGCCGTAGAGGGCTCCGACCAGTCCGATCACCAGGCCGGTCACTCCGCCGCCGATCCGGTGCGGGTCGGCCAGGTCGGCTCCGATGACGGGGAACTGGCTGAGCGCCGAGTCGATGATGTCCTGCTGCAGTTCGGGATGCCCGGACAGCACGAACCCGAGCACCGTGGACAGCAGCAGCAGGAGGGGAAACAGCGAGATGAACCCGTAGTAGGCGATCAACGCCGCGAGGTACACGCCCTGATCGTCGAGGAATTTGTACGCGACGGCGATCGGGAAACCCATCGCCGGATATCGCTGCTGGAGGGCGTCGAGTCTTCGGGCGAATTTCATGCGATCAGACAGCCGGTTTCACCATCGCGAGGGCGAGGTCGGCGTAGCGTTCGGCGAGTTCTTCGGGTTTCAGGGGACCGTCGGCGTGCCACCACGTGCAGACCGACTGCCCCATGTTGATGATGCCGCGAACCGCGTCCCGCGGGTATTCGGTCGCGAAGTCGCCCTCCTCGACACCACGCTCGATGACGTCGCGGAAGAGGTGCTCCTGTTCGTCGCGGAGGGCCACGACGAGTCGGCGGCCCGGGTCGTCGAGGCTGCGGATCTCGGTGGCACCGACCATCGCGTCCCGCTGCCGGGTGGTGTGGAACATGACCCACGCCCGCATCAGGGCCTGCAACTGGTCGGCGGGGGCGCCGCCCGAACGCAGCAGCGCGCCGCGGGTCATCGCGATAGCGTCGTGCAGTGCGCGCACCATGATGTCCTGCAGGATCTCCTGCTTCGACGCGAAGTGGTGGTAGATCGACGCGACGGTGATGTCGGCGCCGCGCGCGATGTCGCGCATGGACGTGCCGTGATAGCCGCGTTCGTTCATGTTGGCGACCGCGGAATCGAGGATCACCTGCCGCCCGGTTCCCGTGCTCGTAGCGGCCACCTTTGCAGCGCACATCCCTGGTACTCCGTCCCCGCTCCGATCGTCACACGACCACACCAGCGTAGTGGGTCCCGTCACAGATTCCGCTCTAGCGATCGTTCGGTAGCGATGTCATGCTGGTGCGATGGATCACATCGGACTCGCCGTCGCCGACGGCATCGCGACGATCACCCTGAACCGGCCCGACCAGCTCAACGCATTCACCACCACGATGGAGAACGAGCTGATCGCCGTATACGACCAGCTCGATGCGGATGACACGGTCCGGGCGATCGTGCTCACCGGAGCCGGACGAGCGTTCTGCGCGGGCGCCGACCTGTCGGCCGGTGCCGCCACGTTCGACCACTGGCAGGACGAGGACGAGGGCGCCGACGCCCGCCGTGACGGCGGCGGCCGGGTGGTGCTCCGGATGTTCGAATCCCGCAAGCCGATCATCGCGGCGATCAACGGGCCCGCCGTGGGCGTCGGCATCACGATGACCCTCGCCGCCGACTTCCGTCTCGCCGCCGACGACGCCCGCATCGGATTCGTCTTCAACCGCCGCGGCATCGTCCCCGAGTCCTGCTCGACGTGGTTCCTCCCGCGCCTCGTCCCGCTGCAGACGGCCCTGGACTGGGTGTACTCCGGCCGGGTGTTCCCCGCCACGGAGGCCCACGACGCCGGCCTCGTGTACAAGCTGTACCCGCGCGAGTCCCTGCTCGACGAGGCCTACGCGCTGGCCCGGAGCCTCACCGAGCACTCTGCCCCGGTGTCCGTGGCGCTGTCCCGCCAGATGATGTGGCGGGCGCTCGGCGCCGAGCATCCGATGATCGCGCACCGCGTCGAAACCCGCGGCATCAACATCCGCGGCGTCGGGCCGGACGCGCGGGAGGGCATCTCCGCGTTCCTCGAGAAGCGGCCCGCCGTGTTTCCCGACAGCGTCCGCGACGACCTGCCGGACGTGTTCGGTGAAGACCTTCCGACCCCGGCGTTCCACGGATGACCGCCGCACAGCCGGCCCGGCCCGGCGTCGTCGACCGCTGGCACCACGTCGTCGAACACCGCGACCTCGCCTCCCTCGACGCCCTGGTCGCGGACGACGCCGTGTTCTCCTCCCCCGCGGTATTCACTCCGCAGGAGGGGAAGCCGAAGGTCCTGGCCTACCTCGGCGCCGCCCTGACCGTCTTCGACGGCACCGGCTTCCGGTACGTCGAGGAGTGGTACGGCGACCGTTCCGCGGTCCTGGAATTCGCCACCGAACTCGACGGCATCCACGTCAACGGCATCGACCTGATCCACTGGAACGACCGTGACCAGATCACGTCGTTCAAGGTGATGGTCCGCCCCGTGAAGGGCCTGCAGGCGCTCATCCCGCTGATGGCCGCCCAGCTGTCCCAGTCGTAAAACCCTGCACCACTGCATCACTCATCACTGCATGAAGGAGAAATTCATGAGCCTGCCCCCAATTCTGCAAGACCGGCTCCGCCTGCCCGTGGTGGCGTCGCCGATGTTCATCGTCTCCGGTCCCGACCTGGTGATCGCCCAATCCACCTCCGGCGTCGTCGGATCCTTCCCCTCCCTCAACGCCCGCCCGCAGCCCGTGCTGCGCGAATGGCTCACCCGCATCACCGAGGAACTCGCCAAGCACGACGCCAACAACCCCGAGACGCCCTCGGCCCCGTACGCGGTCAACCTGATCGTCCACAAGAGCAACGACCGCCTCGACGAAGACCTCGCCACCATCGTCGAATTCGAGGTCCCGATCGTCATCACGTCCCTCGGCGCCCGCGCCGACGTCAACGACGCCATCCACAGCTACGGCGGCATCGTCCTCCACGACGTCATCAACAACACGTTCGCCAAGAAGGCCGTGGAGAAGGGCGCCGACGGCCTCATCGCCGTCGCCGCCGGCGCCGGCGGACACGCAGGCACCCTCTCACCGTTCGCCCTGATCCAGGAGATCCGCGAATGGTTCGACGGACCGCTCCTGCTGTCCGGCTCCATCGCCCACGGCCGCTCCGTCCTCGCCGCCCAGGCCGCCGGCGCCGACCTCGCCTACGTCGGCTCCGCATTCATCGCCACCGAAGAGGCCAACGCCGATCAGGGCTACAAGCAGATGATCGTCGACTCCACCGCCTCCGACATCGTCTACTCCAACCTGTTCACCGGCGTACACGGCAACTACCTGCGCGGCAGCATCGAAGCCGCCGGACTCGACCCGAACAACCTCGCCGTCTCCGACCCCTCCGCCATGAACTTCGGCGTCGGCGAGGACGCCGACACCGCCACGAAGTCCGAAGCCAAGCCTTGGCGCGACATCTGGGGCGCCGGGCAAGGAATCGGCGCCGTCGACGCCGTCGTCCCGGCGGCACAGATCGTCGAACGCCTCAGCCGTGAGTATGCCGACGCGAGGGCCCGCCTGGGGTAGGCGCTACGCGCCCGTGCGCGGTTAAGGAGTCCAGAGACTCGTCAACCACGCACGGGCGGCGGAGCCGCCTACCCGGAAGCGATGTCGCGACCGATGATTTCCTTCATGATCTCGGTGGTTCCGCCGTAGATCGTCTGGATCCGGCTGTCGACGTAGGCGCGGCCGATGGGGTACTCCATCATGTAGCCGTAGCCGCCGTGCAGCTGGACGCAGCGGTCGACGACGCGCTTCTGCAGTTCACTGGCCCACCATTTGCCCTTCGCCGCGTCGACGGCGGTGAGTTCGCCTGCGTTCAGGGCGAGGACGCACCGGTCGATGTGGGATTCGGTCACCTCGATCTCGGTGAGCATCTCGGCGAGCGCGAACCGGGTGTTCTGCAGATCCCCGATCGGCTTGCCGAACGCCTTGCGCTCGAACACGTAGTCGCGGGTCCACCGATAGGCGGCCTTCGCGGCGGTGATCGCGTTGACCGCGATCGAAATCCGTTCGAGGGGAAGGTTTTCCATGAGGTGGACAAAGCCCCGACCTTCGGTGCCGAGCAGGTTCGCCGCGGGCACCCGCACGTCCTCGAACACAAGTTCGGCGGTGTCCTGACCGGCCAGTCCGACCTTGTGCAGTTTGCGGCCCCGGCTGAAGCCTGGCATGCCCCGTTCCACGACCAGGAGTGAGAAACCCTTGGAGCCGGCGTTCGGGTCGGTGCGGGCGACGACGATGACGATGTCGGAGTGAATACCGTTGGTGATGAACGTCTTCTGGCCGTTGATCACCCAGTCGTCGCCGTCGCGCACCGCGGTGGTCTTGATGCCCTGCAGGTCGCTTCCGGTGCCCGGCTCGGTCATCGCGATCGCGCCGATCAGTTCGCCCGCGGCCATGCCGGGCAGCCACCGCTGCTTCTGCTCGTCCGTGCCGAGATTCGCGATGTACGGGATGGCGATGTCGTCCTGTAGCGCCAGCCCCGAACCGAACGACGTCGTCGCGGTGCGGGCGATCTCCTCGGCGACGACGTACCGGAATCGGAAGTCGGTGACACCGGAGCCGCCGAACTCCTCCGGCACGGCGAGACCGACGATCCCCGACTTTCCGGCGGCCAGCCACGCCGAGCGGTCGATCAGCCGGTCGGCTTCCCACCGTTCGTAGTTCGGTTCGATCTCGCGGGCGAGGAACTCGCGCACCGTCTCCCGGTACGCCTCGTGATCCTTCTCGAAGATGGTGCGCTGCATGACTTCTCTCCTACGATCAGGCGCTGACGGGGACCGACAGGCCGGCGAGGCGTTCCGCGATCAGCGCCTCCGCCTCGTCGACGATGCGTTCGACGAGTTCACCGGCGGTCGGGATGTCGTGGATGATGCCCTGGACGGTGCCTGCGGTCCAGATGCCCGCCTCAGGGTCGCCGTTCTCGAACACGGTGCGCCCGCGCGCGCCGGCGACGAGTTCCCGGACGTCCTCGAATTTGCCTCCGCGGTCGAGGATCTCGACGACCTCCCGGCTCACGGTGTTGCTCGCGACGCGGGCGGTGTTCCGCAGCGGACGGAAGATCAACTCGGTGTCGGTCTCCTTGGCGGCGACGATCGCTTCCTTGATGTTCTGGTGGATCGGCGATTCGGCGGTGCACATGAAGCGGGTGCCCATGTTGATCCCGTCGGCGCCGAGCGCGAGGGCCGCGACCAGCCCACGCCCGTCGGCGAATCCGCCCGACGCGACCATCGGGATGGTGATCTGTTCGGCGGCGGCCGCGATGAGCACGAGCCCGGGGATGTCGTCCTCGCCGGGGTGGCCGGCGCACTCGAAGCCGTCGATGCTGATGCCGTCGACACCGCTGTCCTGGGCCTTGATCGCGTGCCGCACGCTGGTGCACTTGTGCAGCACCTTCACGCCCGCGGCGTGGAAGTCGGGCAGGTGCGGCGCGGGGTTGGAGCCGGCCGTCTCGACGATCTTGATGCCGGACTCGATGATGACCTGCCGGTACTCCTCGTACGGCGGCGGCGTGATCGCCGGCAGGATCGTCAGGTTCACGCCGAAGGGCTGGTCGGTGAGTTCGCGGGTGCGGGCGATCTCCTTGGCGAGGTCGTCCGGGGTCGGCTGGGTCAGTGCGGTGAGCAGACCCAGCGCGCCGGCGTTGGCGACGGCGGCGACGAGTTCGGCGCGACCGACCCACTGCATGCCGCCCTGCACGATCGGGTGGCGGACGCCGAAGGTCTTGGTGAATGCGGTGGAGAGCATGGCACGGCTCCTCTGGGGAAACGGTCAGTGAGCGGGTAGATACCCGACGGTGTGGAGAGCGATGTCGACGTAGCGGCCGGCGACCTGCTCGGGAGTCAGTGCTCCGCCGAGCTGATACCACCGCGGAATCGACTGGAACATCCCGAGGAGAGCGCGCACGGTCTCGGGGACGTCGCCGCTGTGGAACACGGCGCGGGCGACGCCGTCGGCGACGAGGTCGACCATCATCAGTTCGAGCCGCTTGCGGGTCGCGGCGTAGCGACTGCGGCTGTCGGCGGAGACGTGCCGCAGCTCGGTGTCGAGGGAGACGTGCCGCACCCGGTACGTCATGTACAGGACGATGGCCTCGACGACGTTGGCGAATTGCGCCAGCACGTCGTCGCCGGCCTCGCGGGCGGCTGCCTCGGCGCGTTCGTTCAGTTCGCGCATCTGCAGTTCGAACAGGGCCACGAGAACGGCTTCCTTGCTCTCGTGGTGGTAGTACAGGGCGGGGACGGTCACCCCGACACGACGGGCGATCTGCCGCACCGTCGTGCCGTGGTAACCGTTCTCGTTGAACAGATCCAGTGCCTGCTCGAGGATGGGCGTCAGCGTCAGGGCCTCGAAGGTCCGCCAATCGGCGTACACCGTCTCGGTGGTGGCGGGCCCGTCCTCGCGCAGAGTCACAGGTCGCCGATCAGCGCGGTGCCATGCGGATGGCGCCGTCGAGACGGATGGTCTCACCGTTGAGCATCGGGTTCGACACGATGTGCGCGGCGAGGGCGCCGTACTCCGACGGGTCGCCGAGACGCGAGGGGTGCGGCACCTGGCCACCGAGCGACTGCTGCGCAGCCTCCGGCAGGGATCCGAGCAGCGGCGTCTTGAACAGGCCGGGAGCGATCGTGTTGACGCGGATCAGCAGCGAGGCGAGGTCGCGGGCGATCGGCAGCGTCATGCCGACGACGCCGCCCTTGGACGCGGAGTACGCGGCCTGACCGATCTGGCCCTCGTACGCGGCGACGGACGCGGTGTTGATGATGACGCCGCGCTCGCCGTCGATCGGCTCGTTCTTCGAGATGCGTTCGGCGGCAAGGCGGATCACGTTGAACGTGCCGATCAGGTTGACGGTGACGACCTTGGTGAAGTCGGCGAGCGGGAACGCGCCGTTCTTGCTCACGGTCTTGACGGCGTTGCCGATGCCGGCGCAGTTCACGGCGACCCGCAGCGGTCCGAGCGACTCC